>NZ_LGHK01000394.1 GCF_001908235.1 Bradyrhizobium sp. NAS96.2 | reverse complement strand
GCGAGATCCTTCAGCTGAAGGAAACGCTCAATACGATGGTCGACCAGCTCAACGCCTTCGCCTCGGAAGTGACGCGCGTGGCGCGCGAGGTCGGCACCGAAGGCAAGCTCGGCGGCCAGGCCAACGTGCTCGGCGTCGCCGGCACCTGGAAGGACCTGACCGACAACGTCAACTTCATGGCGTCGAACCTGACCGCGCAGGTCCGCAACATCGCCGGCGTCACGACAGCGGTTGCCAATGGCGACCTGTCGAAGAAGATCACGGTGGACGTGCGCGGCGAGATCCTCGAGCTGAAGGACACCATCAACACGATGGTGGACCAGCTCAATGCCTTCGCCGGCGAAGTCACGCGCGTGGCGCGCGAGGTTGGCACCGAAGGCAAGCTCGGCGGCCAGGCTGAGGTGCGCGGCGTCGCCGGTACGTGGAAAGACCTGACCGACAGCGTCAACTCGATGGCCTCGAACCTGACGGCGCAAGTCCGCAACATCGCGGAGGTCGCGACCGCGGTTGCGAAGGGCGACCTGTCGAAGAAGATCACGGTGAATGTGTCCGGCGAAATCCTTCAGCTGAAGGAGACGCTCAACACAATGGTGGACCAGCTCAACGCCTTCGCCGGCGAAGTGACGCGCGTGGCGCGCGAGGTCGGCACCGACGGCAAGCTCGGCGGCCAGGCCGAGGTGCCG
>NZ_LGHK01000393.1 GCF_001908235.1 Bradyrhizobium sp. NAS96.2 | reverse complement strand
CTGCGAGCTATCAAGAATGCCAGAGGCGTAGAACTGATGCCCCGACCAGCGTGAATCGAAAACCATCTGGTCGATATTGGCGACCGTCACGTCGACGCCCGGCAGGCTTACGCTCATTGCGGCGCCGGCGCCGGACTGGATCAAAACGCGCTTGACCATCAGAGTCCGAGGCTCCGATGAAAGATCATGTAATCCACGTAGAAATTATAATCCGCGTTGCTGTTGTTGATCGTGATTTTGTCGTTTGAGAACTTCAGGCCGATCCCGACCTCATAGGTCAGAATGCCGCCGACCGTGATGTCGCGCGCTGCCATGCCGAGATTGTAGGGGTACGCGACGACGCCGCTATCGATGTAGGCCTCGAACCAGACATAGGGCGTCCTGGTGAACGTCGCCGGATACGGGATGTTCTGGTCACCGCTGTTGATCGGCAGATAGATTGACCCCGACATGATGATCTGGTCATTCTTGGTTTCCGACCGCAGCAGGAAGTCGGAATTGCTCGAGGTCGAGAGCACGTCGACGCCCGGCCGCGACAGCCACACGCCATAGGCGCCGAGAAACGAATTCAGGCCAGCGTGGAAGCGACGCGCCATCTCACCAGACCTGCCAGGCGATGTAATAGAGGTTGACGCCCGTTCCCATGATGCGCGAG
>NZ_LGHK01000392.1 GCF_001908235.1 Bradyrhizobium sp. NAS96.2 | reverse complement strand
GCCCGAAGAGACTGGATAAGAATGGGACGGCTTACCCATCCTTCGATTGTTCGGACCGCTGTTGCCCATGCGACACGACGGGCAACTCAGTCAAAACCTGTCAATCCGGCTCGGCAAAAATATTTCGATTTATCAGAAGGACAACTCAGTGTATGGTTTGCCCGTCTCACCCGATCGAGGGGCGCTTCGCGGTCGTCACGAACGCGGGTCGAGATGCGGTGGACGCCGATTGCGCAACTGACGAGTGCGCATGACGCGGACGGTGAAGTCGTGTGGTCCTGACGCCCTAGTGGTAGGTGTCTCTCGAATTGCGCGTTGCGGAGACGGTGACAACAAAGCCCAGTCTCGCCGGGGAGAGCACGAAGTAAGCCGTAACCCATCGCGCAGGGAAAGCCGGGTTGTCTCCGGTTACACCTGTGGTCCTACCCCCCGTGCTTTCTACCTTTTGCACGGGGCCCATGGGTGCGATCGGCACCCGGCTTTCCCTGCGCCCTCTTCAAGAGAGGGCAGGAAGACAAGCAAGGCTCGGACAGATGATGTCGCGAGAGCGCGGGTGTATGACTCACAGACCGTCCAACACATTCAGTGTCGTCCCTGCTTTCGCACTAGGGCATGCACACATCTCTGAGGCTCCATCCTTGGGCGACGGCGTGGAAGTGTTCGAGGCCGGTTTTGAAGGTGATGGGGCCTGGCGGCTTGG
>NZ_LGHK01000391.1 GCF_001908235.1 Bradyrhizobium sp. NAS96.2 | reverse complement strand
GTCGGCCGGCCGTGTCCTGAGCTCGTCGGTCCAGCGCATCCGGCCGGAGGATATCAAGTGGTACGCCGGGACCGGGACCTCGATCTCCGACACAAGCGGCGCGCAGAATGAATTCGCCTGGCAGGGGCAGGCCGCGTCGCTCAAGTCGATGCAAGCCGGCCTGACCGGCCTGCAGTTCGGCCGGCCGTCCAATGTTGCGACGAGGGGTGATGCGGCCTTAGATCCCGTCGATCGCGCTATCAACTCGCTGCGCAAGCATACCGAGGTCCAGGAGGCCGATACCAGGGCGGTCGGGCTCGGCGACGCCGCGCTCGCGGCCTTCCGCGCAACGGCCGCCGAGACCTCGGCCGTCCAGGCCAATGGCGGCAAGGAGACGGCCGCGCAGGCAAGACAGTTCGCCGAGTTGCGCGATCGCGCGGCTGCGGCTGCGGACGCCCTGGCGCAGGCCAAGGTGAGCTCGCAGATCGATTTCAACAGCAAGACGGCTTTCCTGTCGTCCGACGACGTCGCGATCGCCTCGCAGCTCAAGGGCATTTATGGGAACGATGTTC
>NZ_LGHK01000390.1 GCF_001908235.1 Bradyrhizobium sp. NAS96.2 | reverse complement strand
GTGGCGCGACGTGCCGACCATGCTCCTGACCGATCGCGAGATCGTGCGGGATTCGATGCAGGTCAGTTTCACGATGCTGGGCGAGGAAGATCCCGACGCCGTCGTGGTCGAGTACGTCGACGAGCAGACCTGGCGGCCGGCGCAGGTGCAATATCCGCCGGACACCGACGCATTCACGTCGGTCAATGCCGAGACCAAGCGCGTCGACGGCATCGTCAACCGTGACCAGGCGTTCCGGGAGTGCGCGTTCTATTACCTGCAGTCGATCTATCGGCGGGAGAATGTCGCGCTCGGCTCTGAATATGAGGGTAGGGCGATCACGCGCGGATCTGTCGTCAGGGTGCAATCCGATCTGCCGGAAAACTACGGCTATGGTGGCGCCGTCGTCGGCGTCGCCGGCGCGACGCTGCAGCTCAATCCGGCGCCGGTCTGGGATGAGGGGCCGTTCTATATCCGCCTGCGCAAGCCAAACGGGAAATTCTTTGGTCCGGTGCTGTGCAGCCGCGGCGTCGACGCTGCGCATGCGGTCCTCGACGCTGCGAGCCTGGCTGCCGCACAGGCTGCGCAGGCGACCACGCTCGCGGCCGTCCTGGCCCGCGAGGATGGTGCGGAGTATCCGTCGTTTGACCTCGGGACCGGCGTAAGCCAATCGCGGCTGTGCGTTGTCCTGGACGGCTCGCCGAGCGGCGACAAGTTCACGGTCAACATGGTGGTTGATGACCAGCGGGTTCATGCGACGGATCTCGGCAACC
>NZ_LGHK01000389.1 GCF_001908235.1 Bradyrhizobium sp. NAS96.2 | reverse complement strand
AGAGCTGGTTGCGGGTCAAGACCAGCTCGGAGACCATGGTCATCAGGTGTTCGAGGGTGTCGACGTTGACCCGGATCGACTGGTTGGCGATCTTGTCGCCTTCCTGGACATCCTCGGCGGCGGTCTTGCGGACCGGCTTCTTTGCGGCCTCCGTCGGCTCGGCGGCGGGAGTTGCAGGTGCCGCGGCGGCGGGCTTGGCGGCGGGCGCGGGTGCGGCCACTTCGGTCTCGGTCTCGCGGAAGGCACGCTCGAGCTCGTCGAGCGAGACCTCGCCGGGACGCAACGGGCGCTCCAGCGTCTGCACCACCAGCGTGCCTTCGGTCATGTCAGCCTGCACGGACGGCGCTTCGACGACCGGCACATCTTCTTCAGCGGCCGCCGGCATCGACTGCGTCGAGCCTGACATCGCGGCCATGCCGTGCTCGACCATGGCTTCGAGCTGATCGATCAGGTCGCGGTCGTTGCCTTCGGGCTCCGCTTCGGTCGCCTCGAGCCCGCCCAGGATCTCCTTGATGCGGTCGATCGAGGACAGGATCAGCGTCACGGCTTCCGCCTTCACCGGCATGCCGTCGCGGAATTTGCCCATCAAGGTCTCGCCGGCATGCGCCAGCGCTTCCAGCCGCGGCAGCCCGAGGAAGCCACAGGTCCCCTTGATCGTGTGCACAAGGCGGAAAATGTTGTCCAGGATCTTCGCGTT
>NZ_LGHK01000388.1 GCF_001908235.1 Bradyrhizobium sp. NAS96.2 | reverse complement strand
CGTCAGCTGGTGTTGCGCTGTACTCGAAGGCGATGGTTTGCCGGGATGCGAATTCGAGCATTGCTTACCAGCGCTCGAGCTGGGTGCCGGTCCTCTACAAAGACGGGTTTCTGATCTCGGACGACTGGCAATACCGGCGCTCGCGCATCATGGGAACGGGCGTCAACCTCTATTACATCGCCTGGCAGGTCTGGTGAGATGGCGCGTCGCTTCCACGCTGGCCTGAATTCGTTCCTCGGCGCCTATGGCGCCTGGCTGTCGCGGCCGGGCGTGGACGTGCTCTCGACCTCGAGCAATTCCGACTTCCTGCTGCGGTCGGAAACCAAGAATGACCAGATCGTCATGTCGGGATCGATCTATCTGCCGATCGGCAGCGGCGACCAGAACATTCCCTATCCGGCGACGTTCACTAGAACGCCCTATGTTTGGTTCGAGGCCTATATCGACGGCGGCGTGGTTGCCTACCCCTACAATCTCGGCATGGCAGCGCGCGAGGGCACGGTCAGCGGCGTCTTCACTTACGAAGTTGGCATGGGCCTGGTGTTCTGGAACAACAAGATCACGCTGAACAACACCAGCGAGGACTACAATTTCTATGTCGATTACATGATCTTCCACCGCAGCCTTGGTCTGTGATGGTCAAGCGCGTTTTGATCCAGTCCGGCGCCGGTGCCGCAATGAGCGTAAGCCTGCCGGGCGTCGACGTGACGGTCGCCAATATCGACCAGATGGTTTTCGATTCACGCTGGTCGGGGCATCAGTTCTACGCCTCTGGCATTCTCGATAGCTCGCAGGACTCCGTCGCAACGTTTTTCTTTCCGTCGACGCTCGACGCCGTGCCGTTCCTGGCCGGCTACACCGACACAAACATCACGCTGAGCCCCGGCACTCAGTATCTGGGCTTTACCAATTTTCGCGGCAACAGCTCCGACTATTGGAACTACGCGCAGGTCACGACCTCGTCGCTGCAGTTCCGGTTCAAGTTCGGCAACCAGGTGGGCC
>NZ_LGHK01000040.1 GCF_001908235.1 Bradyrhizobium sp. NAS96.2 | reverse complement strand
CGAGACCTTGGAAACAGCGATCGCAGACGCCTTCCACACCTTCACACCGCAAGAATGCTCAAACTACTTCCAGGCCGCGGGATATGGTTCAGCGTGATCGGAATCTGCTCTAGCCATCCTACAAGCACGTCCCCCGTCATCCTGAGGTGCGAGCGGAGCGAGCCTCGAAGGATGAACGGCCCGGCTTGTGGCCGTGCACCCTTCGAGACGCGCTACGCGCTCCTCAGGATGACGGGTCGAGTGCTTGAGGATGAACGGATCACTGTCCCTAAAACTCGTGCCCTTGTGGATCGACCAAGCGGTTGATCCGCTGTGCCGCCGCCATCGCAAAGCGCACCGTCATCACCTTACGCGTGGCCGCCGGCAGGCGATGCTCCGGCGCCTCGCAATGCAGATGCGCGCCATAGGCGTCGGCGATGATCAGGCCGGTGTCGGCCGGGAAGATCTCGCACGGCAGATCCTGCGTGAAGGCGAAGAACAGCCGGTCGCAATGCATCCGGTAGTCCTGCCATTTCTGGTCGGCGCGCAGATCCTCGAGCGATGACTTGATCTCGACGATCCAGATCTCGCCGCGCTCGTTCAGCGCCACCAGATCAGCCCTTCGGCCGGACGGCAGCGGCAACTCGCTGATGCAGGAAAATCCCAACGATCGAAGGAGCCTCGCGGTGCCGCGTGCGATCGCAAGCGCGGTCTCCGACTGACGTCGGTCGGGCGCAGGCACGAGCGCGATCTGGCGGGCGGGTGACTCCATCCAAGGAGATTAACCGATTCCATCGAGCATGATCCGGAAAAGTGGAATCCGGTTTTCCGTCAAGATCATGCTCGCAGGAATAGAGCCCAACGGCAGCGCTGGAATCGGCCGCAAATTCGCGAGGAAGCCGCCTTGATTCCGGCCTCAAGCCACCGCGAAGCCGGTGGAACCTGGGTTCCGAGGGACGAAACCACTGCAGGAGAGACCCATGCGGTCGCGCATCACACTTCGCTCGTTCGTCTTCGCTCTCGCAACCCTGCCGCTAACAGCCGGACTGTCCTCGGCCATCGCCAAGCCCGTGGTCGAGGTCGCCTTCGTGCTCGATACCACCGGCTCGATGGGCGGATTGATCGAGGGCGCCAAGCGCAAGATCTGGTCGATTGCTACCGCGATCGTCGATTCCAATCCCGACGCCGACATCAGGATGGGCCTGATCGCCTATCGCGACATCGGCGATGACTATGTGACGAAGAAGGTCGAGCTGACCCGCGACATCCAGGACCTCTACGCCAATCTGCTGGAATTGAAGGCGCGCGGCGGCGGCGACTGGCCGGAGAGCGTCAACGAGGCGCTCGACGTCGCCGTCAACAAGATGCAGTGGACGCAAGGACGCGACGGCACGCGGATCGTGTTCCTGGTCGGCGACGCCCCGCCGCACATGGACTATGCGCAGGACACCAAATATCCGGTCACGCTCGCGGTCGCCAAGCAGCGCGACATCATCGTCAACGCCGTGCTCGCCGGCAACGCGCAGGATACCGAGCGGGTGTGGCGCGATATCGCGCAGCACGGCAACGGCGAGTTCATCCCGATCCCGCAGGATGGCGGCCAGATCGTCACCATCGAGACGCCGTTCGACGAGGCCATCATCATCCTGCAGCGCCAGATCAACGGCACCGTGATCCCCTACGGCCCGCGCGCGCTGCAGAAGCGCACGGAATCCAAGACCCAGCAGCTCGCAAGCGTCGCCGCGGCCTCACCGGCCCGGGCTTCGGAGATGGCGAGCTTCATCAACAAGCGCGCCAGGCTGACGTCGGAGGCGGTGACCGGAGACGGCGACCTCGTCGCCGACGTCGCGGCGGGCCGCAACGAGATCACCAAGGTCAAGGAGGAGGACCTGCCCGACAACCTCCGCGCCATGAAGCCGGAGGCACGCAGCGCCGAGATCGACAAGCAGATCGCCCAGCGCAAGGCGCTGAACGAGAAGCTCGCCGCGCTGGTCGCCAAGCGCGACAAATATGTCGCCGAGCACCGCAAGAGCGCGCCGAAGGCGTCATCGTTCGAACGCGCCGTCGAGGATACGCTGAAGGCGCAGATCAGGCAGTAGCAACACAGCTTGGAGTGTCATCCCGCAGCTTGCGGGATGACACTCTGGCAGGAACCCGTCGCCGCCTCGCCGCTTATCTTCCGGCCCTCGCCGGAGAGGATATATAGCCTGATGATCGACGACCTCTGGTACAAGAATGGCGTGATCTATTGCCTGTCCGTTGGCACCTACATGGATGCCAACGGCGATGGCGTCGGCGATTTCGGTGGCCTGCTGCGGCGTCTGGATTACCTGGACGGGCTCGGCATCACCACGATCTGGTTGATGCCATTTCAGACTTCGCCCAACAGGGACGGCGGCTACGACATTTCAGACTATTACGGCGTCGATCCGCGCTACGGCACGCTGGGAGATTTTGTCGAATTCACCCATGGCTGCCAGCAACGCGGCATTCGCGTGATCATTGACCTCGTCGTCAATCACACCTCGGATCAGCACGCCTGGTTCAAGTCGGCACGGAGCTCGAAGGACTCGCCCTTCCGCGACTGGTATGTCTGGTCGGACAGCAAGCCGGCGAACGCCAACACGGGCATGGTGTTTCCCGGCGTTCAGAAAACGACCTGGACGCACGACAAGCAGGCGGGCGCCTGGTACTTTCATCGCTTCTACGATTTCCAGCCGGACCTCAACACATCGAACCCGCACGTGCAGGCCGAGATCCTTAAGATCATGGGATTCTGGATCCAGCTCGGCGTCTCGGGATTCCGCATGGACGCCGTGCCATTCGTGATCGCGACCAAGGGCGCATCGGTGCGCAAGCCGATCGAGCAATATGACATGCTGCGATCGTTTCGCGAATTCCTGCAATGGCGTCAGGGCAACGCGATCATCCTCGCCGAAGCCAACGTGCCGCCCGAGACGGATATGGAGTATTTCGGGCGCGACGGCGACCGCATGCAGATGATGTTCAACTTCCACGTCAATCAACATCTGTTTTACGCGCTGGCATCGGCCGACACAAAACCGCTGGCGAAGGCACTGACGGCGACCAAGCCACGGCCCGCGACCGCGCAATGGGGCCTGTTCTTGCGCAATCACGACGAGCTCGACCTCGGCCGCCTCACCAAGGCGCAGCGCGAGACGGTCTTCAAGGCATTCGGTCCGGACAAGAGCATGCAACTCTACGACCGCGGCATCCGGCGGCGCCTTGCGCCCATGCTGGGCGGCGACAGGCGGCGCCTGGAGCTCGCTTACAGTCTGATGTGCACGCTTCCCGGCACGCCCGTAATCCGCTACGGCGATGAGCTCGGCATGGGCGATAATCTCGACTTGCCGGAGCGCACTTGCGCACGCACGCCGATGCAATGGTCGACCGAGCCGCACGGCGGCTTTACCGAGAGCGATCGGCCATGTGTGCCTGTGATCGACGAGGGTCCCTATGGCTATGAACACGTCAACGCAGCCAAGCAGCGCCGCGATCCGAATTCGATGCTGAACTGGACCGAGCGCATTATCCGTATGCGCAAGGAAGTCCCCGAGATCGGCTGGGGAGACTTCAAGGTTATTAGTACCCGAAGTCCTGCCGTACTGGTCATTCGTTACGACTGGCGTAACAACTCGGTATTGTTCGTGCATAATTTCGCGGAAAAGCCGCTTGAGGTCTCGTTCAATGTCCGGCTGCCTGACGACGCCGGCAATCTTCTCGTGAACCTCCTGACCGAGGATCACAGCCGCGCCGACGATACCGGGCGTCACAAGCTCCTGATCGAGGCCTACGGCTATCGCTGGTACCGGGTCGGCGGGCTCGACTACCTGCTCAAGCGCAGCGACATTGACACCAACGAGCCGCGCGCAGCACGTTAGTCGTCCTGATACGGCCCCAAGATCACGCCCTCGTTGGAGCGCAGGTCGAGGACGCCTTCGATCTTTTCGCCCTGTCGGTCCATGAAGGTCGACAGCAGAACCTCGTTGCTGAAGCCGATCGCGCTGGAGGAGACCGACGCGCGGGCTGCGCCGAAATTCAGCGCGATCATGGCGACGCCTTCGGCGTTACGCCGCCGGTAGAGCAGGACATCGCCATGCGCCGTTACCGGCTCATAGCTGCCATGGACGAGCTGCGGCAGCATTCGCCGCAGCACGATCAACGCCTTGTAGAGATTGAGGATCCATGCCCTGTCCGCCTCGAGGCTTGCGACGTTGTCGCTTGCAAAATCCGGCGCCAGCGTGCGCGGGATGCAGCCCGCTCGGCGTCAGCACGGCGATCGCAACGATATCCTTTCGTGCCAGGAACTCATCCATGTCGTAGTGGGCCGCGACGGAGAACTTCCCTGCAACCGCGTCAGCACGCGCGGATCGGGGTCGCAGACCGCAACCAGGCTAGCTCCCTCGATGTGATTGCCACCCAGGAGATCGGAACGACGCTTGGCGATACGCCCGCGGTGACTCGAGTACTACAAGAGCGGGACCTTTGTGAGAATGAACCAGGCCGGAAAAGATCTGTTCGACTAAAGTCGATGGTCTACAATTCACATAGTGAAATGACCACCCAGTCGACAGGGAGCTCAATTGGCGCATTGCACTAGCCAATCGGGGCACACGATGAACAATGCCGAACTTGCTATGCAAGCCAGGTTCCTCGTTCGAATGGGAACCAAGGGCTAGATGGTCTATGACCGAGAACGGAAGGTTCCTGCGCTGCTAAAGAACGGCGATCTGGCGGAGAAACTCACGAGGGAGCGGGCCGAATTCGTAAAGTGGCATCTCCTGATTCAGGAAAGCCAGCGCAAGGCTCAATAATTCGACAGAGAGACTGACCGCACCTATTTTTCCCAGAGGTTAGGAGCGCGATGGCAAGACCGTGCGCGTCAGCTCCAAGTCCGGGCTCGACTGGACCTGGCGCTTCCCTTAGATCGTCGATAGCGCGCTGCAGCTGAAGGCGCACGGAGCCTGGCTCTGTCCGGAGATTTCGTCCAGGACGCCGGTTCAGGAATCGACGGCTAACGTGGCTTCGCAAATCCGCCGCAAGATACCTAGGCGCGTTATGGAGGGGCTGGTAGGCTTTGCCCTTGCGAGGAAGGCAATAGTGATAGTTTATTTTTCGTGCCGAGGCTGCGGCGCTGTTTATTCTGCGATCCAAAAGCGGGGGCCCCCTCACGTGATCAATTCTGGCCTCTTTAGCTGCGAACGTTGCGGGACCGTCATACATCATTGGTCGGGGATCTATGGTTATGGCGACTGGAAACGCGTCGGGCATGGAGGCGATGGAAAAGAAGCGCTTCGGTAGAACGGCCCCAGCGCCAGGATAAACGCCGAGGCCGATCTTTGTCCCATCTCTTCACTAGAGCGAGACTTAAACCGCGCTGGTCTCCCCTCGTGCCCAAAAAAGGCTCCAGCGAGGGACTGTGCTGGAGCCCTAAGATAGCCGGAACCGCTGAGCCTCGAGGTGAAACGCTGAGGCCATTCCACCCGTACAACCACCTGAGGTCAGCCTTGTTCCTTGCAGCTGTTCGAGCAGTTCCGGCCGGGTATCGGCTCCGCTTCTTCGCCGCGGAGCCGAGTCGACGCGCTCAACGCGCTTCCGGCTGTTGCCGACTTTCTTGACAGCCTTCTTCACCGACGCAGCGGATTTGCCGGTCTTCTTGCTAGCTTGGCGTGAATGCGCTTGGACTCGCACCTCAGCTCCTCCACTGATCGCGTAGTGGCGTTACCTCTTGGATTTCTGCTGGGATTTCTTTCGAGACGAACCCACGCTTTGTTGAATCGTTCCTAGGGCGCAGGTCGAATGCTGGCGCAGCGGCAAGACTCGTCTGCCTTTAGTCTGGACACAGCAGGCGCAGGCGCTGGTGTCATGCGACAGGAACACGTCGTCTAACTGCTTCGTTGCCTTGCATGGACCGGCTTCTGGTTCGTTTCATGTCCGTTACGCCCAGATACCCGATCTGGGCACGGTATCTTTTGAGCCTGGGGCTGGTCGGCTTGGCTTTCGTCACGAAGCTGCTGCTGGATGACCAGTTGAGGCCCCATCCGCTGGTGTTGTTCATTCCAGCCATTTTCCTGGCCTCAGTCATCTTCGATCGCGGCTCCGGCTTCCTTGCCACTGGCGCGAGCGCCGCGCTGGCCCTGCGATACTTCATGCCGCCGCCTCTGAGCGCCGAGGTCCTGCCGCTGTTGATTTTCCTGGCAAGCGGACTGTGCATCGCGGCCGTGACGGAAGCCTTGCGCACCGCCTTGGAGAAGCACTCGGAAGCGAAAGCCTATGCCGACGTGCTGCTGATGGAGCTGGCGCATCGGACCAGGAACGATCTCGCTACGATCATGTCGATCCTGCGGCTGCAAGCGCGATCGGACTCCAATCCTGCCGTGCAGGCGGCGATCACCTCGGCCTTGGCGCGCATCGAGGTGGTCGCGAAGGTCCATGACAGCCTGCGCCACACATCCGTTAATAGCACGGTCGATCTCGCGGCCTATCTGCAGGCGTTGTGCGGAAGTCTCGCGGACTTCCACCGGGGTTTGCGCCCGATCGCGATACGGGTGACTAGCGACGAAATCGCCGTGAAGAGCTCCCAGGCTGCGTCGATCGGCTTGATCGTCAACGAGCTGGTGACTAACGCCTTCAAATACGCATTTCCGGACGGACGATCGGGCACCGTGGAAGTCGATGTCCGGAGTAGAAGCGAGCAGGTAGCGATCACGGTACGGGATGATGGGATCGGATGCCCGGCGGAGGCCAAGGGCGGCTTGGGGACGCGCCTGATCAACCTGATGACCGCGCAGATGAAAGGCACCATGACCAGGACGCCCATGGCGAAAGGTTGCGAGGTGGAAGTGGTGGTCGCCCTCGAAGACTGATCACGGAGGTTCGCGGATTGCCAGCGGTCGGCTGGCCTTCCGCAACTGCGCGACCGCCGTCACCAGTTGAGTGAACGGCTTCTCCGAAGAACGCTCCTGGGCACACCCAGGTGCCAATTTGGGGCGCACGACCTGCAGGGCCGGGCCCGCTCGGTCGAAACGAGGACCGCCCCTCGAAGGCCGGGGTCGCTGCGCTGGCCTACCGATCGATCCATCCCGGACTTTTGCTGGCGGGGCACGGCCGATCGTGCGAGCGTTGTCTTCCGAAGGCGGGATCAGGATTTCGTCGACGCCCGCACCAAGCTTTCGATCCATCTGCGGGCCGCCGGCTCGTTCGGCGCGCCGTCGCATTGCGCACAGACGTATCTTGTCCTCCGGAGCCAGCCTCATCAGGCACGGCTATCACAGCCTGCCGCACAAGGCGCACGCCTTTCGAACCGGACACAACAACGCCATCTGACTTGCCCTTCGCAACGAGGTTGGGATCTCGAGCGGCCACAGCGCACGAGGATCGGAAGGCAGGCCGCAAGAAGTCGCGCGCCAGCCGATTCGAAAGCCGACTGGCCGATGGTTCGGCGATTTGCCAGCGCACCTATCGACTTCGCGCTCCGGCTGAGATCAAATCCAACACGCGGTACTCGTACGAGTGGGGGCACTTTGAACCGGCTGTGGAAATTTATTGAACAAGGCCCTACTGGCGAAGGGCAAGGCCGAAGCGCATACGCTTTCGAAGCAGCGATTTTGCCGGCGCCCGCCGCCGGCATGAATTGGCATGCCGTCGCAGATTTCAGTGCCGCGGAAGAGCTGCTCCGGGATCCCGGCCTAAAAGCGGTTTTCAAGACGGCTCTCGATAACGGGTTCGCGGTGCTCTCCCAGGCCAAGGATTAGCTGCGCTGCAGCACCGATTTGCTTGATTATCAGTGGCTAAATGGAGCAGGCGAATACGGCGGACCCGGCGCCTACGAGTAGGAATACGATGCGCCTTACCGCTGGGGCGGCGGTTACACCACGCCTAGTATTCGCACCATCCGCTTGCTTTATAGCTATCGGCGCGCCCTGCGGAAGGTCGGCGCGCGGCCGCGTACAGCTGGACAAAATGACACACCCGGCTGAGCGGACGACGCGCAATGTCCGGATAATTTATCCGACCTTCGAATCCCCGCGCCAACAAGGTCGCGATCGACGTCACAGGTTCTCTCCCCAAATTCTCAATAAAAGCCTCATTTCCTGGATTGCTTTTCAAGCTCGTATCGATGTGGGCCAGGCGATCACCTGTCCTGACATTACGAGCCGATCGCGTCCGCACTCCTTGGCGGCGTAGAGTGCCTTGTCCGCGGCCTCGATCAATGACGCGCAATGTAGCTTGTCGCTGGCGGGCAGGTGTGTTGCGCCGCCAAGGCTCAAGGTGATCAGCCTTGAAGGCGGGTTGAGCGCGTGCAGGATACCAAGGTCGCGAATCGCCTGCCGGATTCGCTCGCCGACCTGCGCGCAGCCTGCTGCGTCGGTGTTCGGCAACAGTAAGGCGAACTCCTCGCCGCCATACCGCGCCGCCACGTCCGCGGGGCGCCGGGCCTGCTCGCTCAAGACTCTGGCGACGGAACGAAGACAGCCATCGCCGGCTTGGTGTCCGTACTGGTCGTTGAATTTCTTGAAGTGATCGACATCCAAAAGCAGCAGCGACAAGGGCGTCCCCTCGCGTTTGGCCCGTTCCCACTCTGATTCTAGCTGCTCGTCGAAATGTCTGCGGTTAGCCAGGCCCGTCAGGCCATCCGAACTGGCGAGAACCGCGAGCTTGTCTTCCAGGTCCTTGTGCTCTGTCATGTCGCGCGAGATAGCCACCACGCCGTCAATCTCGCCGCTCTTGGGATTGCGGGTCACGCGCAGGGCGGTTTCCAACCAGATCTCACCCTTCTCGCGATGCCGATTGCGATAGATGATCCTGGCCTCTTCGGCTTGGCCGGTCCGCAAGAAGGAGACCGTCTGCTCAACCTGGGGCAGGTCGTTAGCATTGACGCCGGCGAGAGCCGGGGTGTCCAAGAGCTGGTTGGGTGCCCAACCAAGAAGCCGAGAGCTTGATGGCGAAACATATCGGATTCGTCCCTCAAGGCTTATGCGCGTGACCATGTCTCCCGAGTGCTCGGCAAGGAGGCGGAAATCCGCTTCCTTTGCACTAATCGCCGCCGCCATTTTCTGGCCTCGCCGCAGCTGGCGCACCAGCAAGAGGCCTGCGCTACCGAGTGCGCCGATGAGAGCCACGACCACAGCCATGCGCGACAGCGCTGCCCTGCGCCAAGGGGCCAGCACGTCATCCTCGGATTGTGTGGCGACGACGATGACGGGGTAGCGATTACTCAGCTTGTAGAAGCTCAGGCGCTGGACATCGTCCAGAGGCGATCTGAAATAATAGGCCCCCTCAGCAGGCCGCTCCCGGAGATTCCTGAAGAGAGGAGCGCCGGACAGGTCGCGGCCCGTGTAGCTGCCGTCATCGGGGCTCCGCGCGAGAATAGTGCCGTCCGCCGTCGCAAGAGCGATAGAGCCGTTAGGACCAATGTCGAACCCGTGATAGAATTGCAGAAAATAGCCGACGTCGATCGTCGTGAGAGCCACGCCGGCAAAGCTGCCGTCGGGATGATTGAATCGTCTCGACGCCGTGATGATCCATTGTCCCCCGGACCTGCTCTTCACCGGGCGTCCAATATAGGTCCCCCGCTCGGCGGAGGCCCGATGATGCTGAAAATATTCGCGGTCGCTGTTGTTGAGGTTGGTGAAAGTGACCGGCTCGCTGGTCGCGAGCCAACGGCCGGTCTCATCGTAAACGAACACGCCATGAATGCGGTTCACGGCTCTGCGCCGGGCGAGGAAGGCCTGGACCTTGGCGACGGCCGCCGGGCCGGTTCCCTCCAGCTCGAACTGGTTTACGAGCACGTTGAGAACGGTATCGGTGAGTTCGAAGGTGTCCTCGGCGTGCTGCGTCAGTGAGCGAGCCAGATTGGCCATGTCCGTTTCGGCATTCTTCAACTCGAGCTGTCGCGAGGACCACTCGCGCCAGCAGCTGAGTGCAATGATCGCGACGCAAGCCAGCGCCACGAATGCCGCGGCTGCGAGCGTCATGTGCGCCTTGCCAGGATCGCCACTTTGGCCGGTCAAATCGTATCCTCCCACCCGCAGTTTTTCACGTGCCAGTTAAGGCACCCTTGCCGGATGAACCGGTTGTGGCCGATATCCGGGTTCCACCGGACGGGTCTCGGAGGACAGAGCCGAGGCACTTCAGATGCAATCGCCCGCCTACGCTTCCACTGAAGCAACCCGATCATTTACCCGCGTCAACGGCCCCATCAGCTTCGACAGTATCCGGACCAGCGCGTCGCTCAGCCTTGCAGCCTCCTCGGACCGGGTCTCCTGATACGGCGGGCGGGCGGCGGGATCGGCGCGATGGCATCGGCAGAGTCCGCGAGCCGACGCAGCGGCGCACTGAGCCACTGGGCGGCACAAAACAGCAGCACCAGCGCGGCGACGGCGCCAGCGCCGACAATGACCCAGAATGACCGAATCACCTCTCGCGTTGGCGCCATGGCATCATCGGCATTCAGCCGAACCAGAAGAGACCAGCCGAAGCTCGAAAGGTCCGCCAAGCCGACGGTCGGAACGATCGCAGTGAGGTAGTCCTTGCCGTCGGGCCATCGTTCGCTCGGAAACGCGGTGATAACTCGGCTGGCCGCGAAGGGGGAGCCGATGTTCAAGGGCTTGTTGACGAGATTGGGCGGGCCGAACAGAATGGTTCGATCCCGTGAAAGCAGCAGCACATCGATTCCAGGCGCAGCCATGCCCTCTTCTACCCAGCTCAAGTTCGGATGAGCACCGATCACGCCAGCAACCGCGCCCGCGTGCCGCAGCGGTGCGGCCAAGTCGATGAAGCGCTGGGGTTCGGGAGACGCAGGCAACATCCGTGAACTGGAGCGCCAAGGCCGTCGCTGATGCGCTCGTTAAGCTCCGGTTCGACGCGATCGAACTGGCACGGGTGGCGATCCGCGCGGCGGGCGGCGATGTCGTGCCGTTCCGGACGCCATGAATGGCGGATGATGACTCCGTCCGGATCATCAAACACGCGCGAGTCGGAATTGCCGACAGCGGGAGCTAGAGGTCAGGCTGCCGGATCGGAGCTTCTACTTCTATTGGGACGACAACGAAGGGCGTCACTCGATCCGAGGAGTTACGACAGCCACTAAGCGCTCGAAAAAGCCAAGGCGCTCGCTCATGCAAAGCGGGATAAGACCGATGGCTGAGATCGAGGTCTATACCGCCCGCTACGAGCGCGAGCATGGGCGCCCGCCGGCCTGACGCCGGTTTTGGCAGTTCACCCTGGTCTCGGCGACCGGGGGCCTCCTCGTCTATGAGATCAAGCTCAACGAGCAGATGATCTACCCTGCAGCGCTGGCGCGCGCCATCGCGACAGCCGAACAGAGGAAGGCCTACCGGATCATCTTGGAACCGTAGGCGGCACCGCGACTCGCGTGGCGGATGTTCCTTAAGTTGAATTGGTTAGACCTGTTTTAAATTGCTTCCGCTAGGCGTTTGGGGCGACACCATGTACGAGTAGAAGGCCTACATAATTAGGCCCGACGGCCATATTGTTCACCGCATCGACCTATTTTGCGAGACTGAGAGCGACGCACGCCTGCACGCAAAGCAACTCGGGCCACGCCGTAGAGCAATGAGAAGGCAATCGCAGGATCGTTAGCTTTGAGCCCAACGAGTAAAGCTGGCCTCAGTCTGCCCCAAAAGAAGCTGCCCTTCCAACATGCCTGCTGGCCGATCTTTTCAGGCTCCGAGTTTTCGGTCTGGCCGCAATTGAAGCATTCAAACAGACACCATTCGCGGCCCTCGTCATCGACGCTGTGCTTCATGGTTGCCATTCCCTTTCCGCAAGCTGGACACGGCGGCCAGTTGGGAGCGCCTCTGATCTTGAAAGCTCCTCGATGCATCGGTGGCGACCCGCCGTCTGATGATCGCCGGCCGCGCGTTGACTGCAGCCTCAGTGCGCCCGATCTTTGGGCGATCTCGTGCTGCGTCAGACGGGTCTCATGGATCAATTGTATTAGTCGCTGCAAGCACCACGCGCGAGGCACTGTTGCGTCGAGCACGACGGATGGACGAGGCGCGTGAGATGAGTAAGTTCCTCAAGTCATCTCGCTGCGGTTAGCTCCCTCTAGACAACAAGCGATCCGCCAAGTCGTCCGCCGGTTGCTGGCCTTACAAACGCCGGTGAACAGGGCGGCGCAGCTCCCCTGGAACCAATGGGCCCCGCTGTGGTTTCCCAAACCAGGATCCGAAGGCTGCTCATGGCGCTCGTTTGGCGAATCGCACGTTATGTCATCTCGACATGGGCGGGAGTGTCCGTCACTCTCGCAATCATCGCCTCGGGTGCGCATGCGACTCTCGACCGCTCGCAACTGGAGCACGCCGGGCTCGCGGCCTACGCGGGCCAACAATTGCCGTTGCAGGTGACACTTACAAGCGAGGCGAACGAGACCAGACAGTTGAAGAACTGGCTTGGTGACGTACCCACCATTTGGATCAGTGCGGACTACACATGCACCACCCTCTGTGGTCCACTGATATCCGTCGTATCAAATGCGCTCGCTGATAGCGGGCTCAGAGCGGGAACTGACTTCAGGTTGATCGTGTTCGGCCTCGATCCGAAAGACACGGCGGAAGATGCTTTGGCAATGAAGGCCGCGCAACTCAGCCCTCGTGACGATCTGCCAGATCAATCGGTCTTTCTGCGGGGGTCTTCGGCAGATACGAGCGAGTTGTTAACCGCGCTTGGCATCCGGACAAGCTATGATGCGGAGCGAGATCAGTTCGCTCACCCAGTCGCAGTATTCGTTGTCACGCCAGAGGGCCGGATTGCGCGCGCTCTGTCTGGTATCGCTCTCGATCCAGAAACTTTTCGGGGAGCGCTTGTCGATGCCGGTCATGGCCGGGTGGGCGGATGGTCAGATCGGGTTCGCCTGCTGTGCTATGGCTTCGATCCCGCAACCGGTATCTACACGCCTGCGGTCTGGCGGGTGCTGGCTGGTGCCGGCGTGATCACGATGATCACGCTCATCGCGCTCGTGGCGCTTCTGATCCGGCGGGACGCCTCGCCCAAGCCTGGCTGAAGAGGCGCCGGTCATTCGTCAGCCCTCGCTCGAAGGCCAGCCACAGCAGCGCCCCAACGAACAGCACCGACGCAAGCAGCATCAGGGCGGTCGTCGGTGGCGCGATATGGTGGATCGCCGGCAGGATCAGAATGGCGGCCTCGCACCAGCGCATCAGGAGCGTCAGCCCGCAGAGCATCATGAGCGCGCGGGGGCCGGACCGAACCCTCGCGCTCAGCAGCGCGAAGAACGGCAGCACGAACTGTCCGAGCGCGACACCGGCAAGCAGGTATTGCCACCCGTGTTCCGACCGGGCCTCATACCATGACACCTCGTCCGGGATATTGCCCGACCAGATAACTATGTACTGCATGGCATGAAGGTAGCCCCACAGCAGGATCAGCGAGAGCAGCAGTCCGCTGTAGCCCGCGCTGCGGCCGATCCAGCCTGCCGAGAGCAGGCTGATGCCGAGCACGAACGCGAAGCCGCCAAGCAGCGTAAAGCTAACGAAAAGGAGGCCGTAGACCGATGAATGAAAGTTCGGCTCGAGCGATTCCATCCAGTCGATGCCGGCGAGCGACACGGTCAAGGCGTAGGCGATCAATCCTGCCGACGCGGCGCGCACCATGGCGGCGTCGTTGCGCCATGCCCAGCGGAGCCACATCGCGAAGCCGATCCAGAGTCCAAAGTAGATCGCGCCGCGCAACACGAAAAACCAGGGTGCAAGATAATACGCCTTGAACGGCGGCAAAGCCGACGGTTCGGCCATTGCCGGATAGAGCTGCTTCAGGAAAAGCAGGATGGGCAGCGACGCCAGGGCGATGACCGGTAACGTTGCCGTCGCGGCGACGAACTGCACGTAGAGCGCCTCGGTCCAGGCGCGGCGGACGAGATAGCTCGTCATCCACAGCGCCAGCGCTCCGATCGGGACCGCGGCCCACGTCACCCAGGCCACGAGATAAGCCGCCGCCGTCGAACGGCCATCAAGGATGAAGCCCGCCGCGAGGGTCAATCCCGCAACGAAGAGAACGAATATCCTCATGTCGCGGCGCACGCTCATGGCTGCTCCGTGAGCTTGGTGCGTTGATCTGGCGGCACGTCCTCGATTGAGGCGCGGCGGCTGAGCTGCAGGGCGCGGATATACGCCACGACGGCCCAGCGGTCCTTGGGGGGCACTCGCGCGGCGTAAGAGTACATTGCGCCATACCCGTTGGTGATAACATCGAAGAAGTGCTGATCGTCAGCCGCAATCAGACGATCGTCGTGGTAGCTAGTCGGGTGCGGCATCCCGCGATGCACGATGATGCCATCGCCGTCGCCGCCCGCGCCGTGACATGGCGAGCAGAAGATCGAAAACCGCTGCCGCCCGCGATCCAGCAGCTCGGCGGACAACGCGGGTTTGGTTGTCGCCGCCCTCTCCCCATCCAGATCGTCGCGCGCCACGGTGTTGGCGGGCGGGGCGCGCAACACGCTGCCGCGGAACAGCGGCGCCCGGGAATACTCGCTGTATTTCGGCTGCACATCCATGTTCTGGTCGCAGGCTGCGAGCGACAAAGCGAATGCAATGGTGAGCGCCAATCTGATCATGGCGGCACTCGCTCCACCGATGCAGCGCCCGCACCGGCCAGGAACACCGCGGTCTCCTGCTCGTCGAACATCGGATCCTCACTTTTGACGCAGAGAATGAAGCGATCCTTGCTGGCGAGGTGGAAGCGCGCCGCCGCGAAGATGGGATGGTTGAGGCGCGGCAGGCCGTTCTGCCAGAGCATGGCGACCACCATGGCGACCGCGGAAAACAAGATCGTCAGTTCGAACGTGACCACGGCGAAAGCCGATAATGCGTAGACTGGCCGGCCGCCAACATTCAGGGGATAATCGTAGTTCACGAAGACCTGCATCAAGAGCGCTGTACCCCCTCCAGCAAAGGCGCTGATCAGGCCGACAAGAGAGATAGTTGGGCGCTGAATCTTCAGGATACGCGCCAGGCCCTCGACGGGAAACGGCGTGAACGCGTCGAGCTCGCGATAGCCGGCCGCGCGCGCTTGTCGTGCGGCAGCCAATAATGCCTCCGAGCTCTCGAATTCTCCGAGCATTCCATAGGCTCGCTCAGCCATGATGCCCTTTCTCCTTTTCCTCGTGGAGAAGCTCCTTGGTCTCGAAGATCGAGATCATCGGGATGATGCGAATTGCGATCAGGAACGGCACCAGAAACAGGCCGATCGTGCCAAGGTAGGTTGACCAGTCCCAGAAGGTCGGCGTGAACTTGCTCCACGACGACACCAGGAAGTCGCGATAGAGGCTGGTGACCAGGATCATGTCGCGTTCCAGCCACATCCCAACCGCAACCGAAATCGAGATCAGGAGCAGCGCCCATCCGGAGCGGCGCACGCCCCGCCACCACAACGCCTGTAGCGGCACGAAGTTGAAGAGCACGGCGCCCCAATAGGTCCAGGCGTAGACGCCGGCGACGCGATCCAGCAGCGTCCGCATCTCATGCGCTTCGCCGGAATAGAGCGCGTCGAATACCTCGAAAACATAGCCGTAGCCGGTCATCAGTCCTGTCGCGAGCAACACCTTGCCGAGAACGTCGAGATGGTCATCGGTGACCAGGTTTCGGAGCCCGAACCAGGAGCGCAGCGCGACCGCGATGATGGCGACTACCGCAAAGCCGGAGAACGCCGCACCGAGCACGAAATACGGCGGGAAGATCGTCGAGTGCCATCCCGGGATCTGCCCGGATGCGAACAGCAGCGACACCTCGCTGTGAACGGACACGACCAAAGGCACGGCGAGCGCCGCGGTTACCCGATAGGCCTGCGACCAGCGTAGCCAATGTATCGCGGCGCCGCGCCAGCCGAGCGAGGTGATGCCGAAGAAGATCTGCCAGCCGCGCTTGGTCGCACGGTCCCGCGCGGCGGCAAGGTCCGGGATCAATCCGGTGTACCAGAACACCAGGGAGACCGTGAGATAGGTCAGCACCGCCCAGATGTCCCACTCCAGCGGGCTGCGAAACTGCGGCCAAACACCCATCGTCGCGGGATAGGGAAACATCCAGTAGACGTACCAGGGCCGGCCGAGGTGCAGGATCGGGTAGATGCCGGCGCAGACGACAGCGAACAGCGTCATGGTCTCGGCGAAGCGGTTGAGCGAGTTGCGCCATTCGCTGCCGGTCAGCAGCAGCAGCGCCGAGATCAGCGTGCCGGCATGGCCGATACCGAGCCACCAGACGTAATTGTGGATCGCAAACGCCCAGTTGACGGGGATGTTGATGCCCCAGATGCCGACCCCGCGCGTGAACAGCTCGGTCATCGAGATCATCAGCAACAACAGCAGAGCGCTCGCGAAGGCCATCGCGATCACCCAGCGACGCTCCGCGGGGAAATGCAGCGGAATGCCCGTGAGCTGATCGGCGATGCCGGCCATGGTCTGGCGCGTCGGCAGGATGTCGTTGCGATCGCTCATTCCTGCCCGCTCCCCGAGCCGTCATCCCGCCAGCGCGCCAGATAGGTCGTGCGGGGCCGCGTTCCTAGCTCTTCCAGCAGAACGTAGTGCCGGCCATCTCGCTTCAGCCGGGCCACTTCCGAATTGGGATCCTTGATATCGCCGAACACGATCGCCTTGGTCGGACAGGCCTGCTGGCAGGCGGTCACGACCTCGCCGTCGCGCAGCGGACGGCTGTCCTTGTCCGCTGTGACATGGGCCGCCTCGATGCGCTGGACACAATAGGTGCATTTCTCCATCACACCGCGCGAACGCACGGTCACTTCGGGATTGTGCGCAGCCTGCGTCGGGGACTCGGCAGGCGCCCGGTAGTCGAAGAAATTGAAGCGCCGCACCTTGTAGGGGCAATAGCTCGAACAGGTCCGGGTCCCGATGCAGCGATTGTAGACCATCTGGTTGAGCCCTTCCGGGCTGTGCGTCGTCGCATGCACCGGGCATCCCATCTCGCAGGGCGCATCCTCGCAATGCATGCAGGGCACCGGCTGGAAGAAACTCCTGGGTTCCTCGATGCTGCCGTCGTAATAGCGGGCGATCCGCAGCCAGTGCATTTCACGGCCGACCTTGACCTGGTCGGCGCCTACCACGGGCACGTTGTTCTCGGCCGTGCAAGCCGCGACGCAGGCATTGCAGCCGATACAGGCATCGAGATCGATCACCATGCCCCAGGCATTCTCGGATGACGCCCAATTGGGATAGAAGCTCGCCTGCTCGGACAATGTCGGCTTTGCGACGTCGCCCGGGTTCACTTCGCGGACGAAATCAAAACCTTCCATGCGGTGATGTAGCTGCGTCACCGCGAGCGTTTCAGTGCCATCGACCTTGCGCAGGCTGCCCTTGGCGAGCCACGGCTGATCTGCCGGCCGCACCTGGTAGGCGTCATAGCCGCGACCATCTCCGACACGCCCTGCCCGCGTCCGGCCATAGCCGAGATAGAGCGCAACCGTGTTGCCGGCCTGGCCCGGCATGATCCAGACCGGACCGGTGACGCTGCGCTTGCCAATTCGCACCTCCACATGATCGCCGCTGGCGATCGGGATGCGCTTCGCCAGATCGGGAGCGATCGCGACGACATTGCTCCATGTGACTGTCGTTAGAGGCTTCGGCAGTTCCTGCAGCCAGCCGACATTGGCGAACTGCCCATCCCAAACCGTCGGGTCGGGCCGGAACACGATGTCGACCGCACCTTGCGTCGGCGGCGCAGTGACCGCTGCGCTGCTGGGCCTGGCGTCCACAAATGCCGCAGCGCCCTGGACGAATCCATCATGGAGCGCCTGCTTCCAGCGTGTTGAAAATGCGTCGCCGAACGCGGCCTGCCAGGTCTCGCGCACGGCCGCATCGGAGGCGGGATTGATCTCGCCAAGCAGCATCGCGAGGATCTGATGGATGGTTCTCACGTCATAGAAAGGTGCGATTACGGGCTGGATGATGGTCGCCGTACCATCGACCGCTCGCGCGTCGCTCCAACTCTCAAGCGCATGCGCAAGGGCCAATTGCCACTCGCAGAGCACGCCGGTTTCGTCGCGCTGCAGGCCGACATGAAGCGATGTCCGCACGCGCTGCAGAGCTCCCGCTGCGTTGAGCTCGCCGGGAACGCTGTAGGCCGGATTGCAGTCGATCACGATGACGGAATGGACCTTTCCCGCATCGATGTCGGAGATCAGTTCAGCAAGCGTCGCCGCGCCCGCCGGGCCGGCGATCGGATCTGTGAACTTGAGCGTCTGCCCGGCATTGCCAAGGGCATCATTGATCTGCGCAGCGCAGATCGCCGCGGCCTCGCCGCCGACTGCGCCGGCGACAACCAGCGACTTGCCGCGCGCCCTGCCGCAAGCGTCAGCTGCGCGCCCGATCCAGTCGCGCTCTCGATCCGTGAGTTCTCCGGCGGCAGCGCCGGAAACGCCAAGCGCCTTTGCCAACGCTTCGGCGAGAACGGGCATGCGCGAGGCATCGGCGATCAGCCGGTTGCCCGCCATCGCGCCGGTCGCCGACGGCACGCTCTCCGCCATGAACAGGCGGTTGCCCGGACGATCGGCAACTCGATGCCGGGAGGTTGCCCAGCCCCGCGCATTGCGCACCTGATCGAGGCCCGGGCCTAGAAGGTCACCGTCGAGACTGACAATGACATCGCATTGCTCGAGTGCGTAATGCAGGTCCAACGGCTTTCCATACGCGGCGGTCACGAGTGACTGCTGCGCGGAGCCGCCGGTCGGAGCATGGAGATGAACGCGCGCTTTGGGGAATTGCTTCAGCAGCGCATCGAACTGCCGCAACAATGTTGGCGACGTGATCGGACCGACCAGCAGCCGCAGGCCCTCTCCTCCATCCTTGGTCCATCCCTCGCGGAGGACGCCGATTGCCGCAACCACATCCTTCCAGCTCACCGGTTCGCCGCGGCGCGTCGGTGCTTGGGCACGGTCGGGATCGTAGAGCCCAAGCACCGCGCTCTGCATGAAGACGTCGCTACGGCCTTGGGTGACGGGATGATCGGGATTGCCGTCCAGCTTGGTCGGACGTCCCGAATAGGTCGTCGCGAGCACCGGCTGCGCATATCCGTCAAAGACCGTCGCGGTCGCATAGATACGTGGAATTCCGATCGTCGCGTCGTCGGGTTGATCGACGTAGGGCAACGCGGCTACGAATGGGCTCTTCTCGCAACCGGCAAGCCCCGCGAGCGCGAAGGATGCTCCCATTAGCTTGAGAAACTCGCGCCTGGCGGTCGGCGAAAATTGTTGCGCGGCCGGATATTCTGCATCGACGAAGGCCTGGAACGCTGGATCATCAGACAGTTCCTCGACGCCCGACCATTGGCCGCCTTGTCGCGGCGCGACTTGATCGCGGTAGGGTCGAGCGTCGCGCTTCATCGGTGACACACGGAACAGTGGGTGAGTTCGCCAAAGCGGATCTTTTCATGCGCGGCGATCGCCTCGCCTTTGGCGCGCGCGTCGACCGGCGGCGTCCACGCCATGTCGGTGATGTGCTCAGGCGGCCGTAGCCTCGGTGCGGGATCGCGATGACAATCCAGGCAAAACTCCATGGTGAACGGTTTGGCGCGATACGTCAGCGCCATCTTATCGATGCGGCCGTGACAGCTCTCACACCCGACGCCCTTGGCAATGTGGATGTCATGGCGGAAATAGACGTAGTCCGGCAGCTTTGCGACGCGCGTCCATTCGATCGGCATGTGATGAGCAAGGCTCTGCCTGACTGGTTCCAGCATCGCGGCGTTGGTCCAGATCTGGGAGTGGCAGGTCATGCAAGTTTCCGTCGATGGCAGGCCGGCCTGGGGGCCTTGTTCGACATTGTTGTGGCAGTAGCGGCAATCGATCCCAAGTTCGCCCGCGTGGTGACGATGGCTGAACGGCACCGGTTGCTGCGGACGGATATCGGTCGAGGTCATGTAGGTAGACCGCGCGAAGCCGATGATGCCAACCGTGCCACCGGCCATCAGCGAAAGACTTCCAACGAGGAACAACCGCATCCACGTATCGGCGGCGGGTGAAAAGAGCTGAGCCATCCGGGCCGACCAACTGGCGGATACCTGACCGACAATCTCGCTCCGGTTGATTGGTTCCTAGCTGAGGAACACCGGGACCCGCTCCGCATTGACAAGGGGCGCGCAAGGACCCGAACATGGCTCAGACCGGCGGCTTCGACTTCGAACGGTCGGACATCGCGACCAATGCCGTCGGCTGGATCGCGGCCGGTCTCGGCGCCTTCGTGCTGGTCGTTCCGCTCGCGATGCCGCTGATCTTTCCGCAATCGTTGCGCTACGCCAGCCCCGCTGCGCGACCGGCGTTGGCCTCGAAGGCTCCAGCGCTGGAAATCGCGCCGTCTGACGAACTCGCAAATGCGCGCCGCGACGATGCCGAGATCACCGGGACCTATGGCTGGGTCGACCGCGGCCGCGGGATCGTGCGCGTGCCGGTCAAGCGCGCCACCGAAATGCTGCTGCGAAAGGGTCTGCCGGGATGGCCAACCCCATAAATTGCGATCCTTCCCGCAGGTCGCCGGTGGTGGCCTGAGGATGTGGCGCCAGTGGATTCCGTTCTGGCACCCCGGCGTATCCCCGGAAGGCGGCGACGTCGACCTGCTGTTCGGCGGCCTTCTGATCGCCAGCGCACTCGTGCTGGGCCTGCTGTTCTTCCTCCTGGCGCTATTCTGCGTGCGGTATCGCGCCGGCAACGACGTGGACCGCGAGAACCATGAGGCGAAGAGCTGGCGCTGGGAGGTCAGCTGGACCGCGGCCTCGCTGCTCTGCTTTCTGGCTCTCTTCGTCTGGGGGGCCAGCGTCTACTTCGAGCTCTACCGCAGGCCACCCGACGAACTGACGGCTTTCGTGGTCGCCAAGCAGTGGATGTGGAAGGTCCAGCATCCCGGCGGTCAATCCGAGATCAATGCGTTGCATATGCCGGTCGATCGTCCGATCCGAGTGGTGATGGCTTCCCAGGACGTCATTCACAGCTTCTTCATTCCTGCGCTCCGGCTGAAGCACGACGTGGTCCCCGGCCGCTACCAGGATCTAGAACTCACCGCGCAGAAGACCGGGCACTATCACCTGTTCTGCGCCGAATATTGCGGCACCGCGCATTCCGGAATGATCGGTGAGGTCGTGGTGATGGAGGAATCCGATTTTGCCAACTGGCTCGCACAGCAGGCGCCTGCAAGCGCGCTTGCGGATGAAGGCGGCGCGCTGTTTCGCCAGCTCGGATGCAGCGGCTGCCACAGCGTGGCCAGCAAGATCCATGCGCCGCTGCTGGAAGGCATCTACGGCAGCCCTGTCCCGCTCTCCGACGGCAGCACCGTGATCGCCGACGACAAATACATCCGCGACTCCATCCTGCTGCCGCGCAGCCAGATCGCCGCGGGTTACGAGCCACTGATGCCATCCTTCGAGGGCAAGGTCACCGAGGATCAGCTGCTGCGCCTGGTCCTTTACATCAAATCGCTGGGCCGACAGCCATGACGGAACCCGATTACCTCAACGCCAACTACACGCTTCGTTCGTGGTTCTTCACCACCGACCACAAGCGGATCGCGATCCTCTATTTCGCAAGCCTCACGCTGTTCTTCTTCATCGGCGGCGCGGCGGCGACCGCGATGCGCATCGAACTCGCCACCCCACAGGCCGATCTTGTCAGCGACGACATCTACAACCGCCTGTTCACGATGCATGGCATCATCATGGTGTGGTTCTTCCTGATCCCTTCGATCCCCAACACCCTCGGTAACTTCATCGTGCCGCTGATGATCGGCGCGCGCGACCTCGCCTTCCCGAGGCTCAACCTCCTGAGCTGGTACATCTTCATGCTGGGCGGCAGCGTGACACTGTTTGCGATCCTCGCCGGCGGCATCGATACCGGCTGGACTTTCTACACCCCTTTCTCGACACTCTATTCCAACAGCTACGTCATGGTCGCCGCCGCCGGCGTCTTCATCGCCGGGTTCTCGTCGATCCTGACTGGCTTGAATTTCATCGTCACCATTCACCGCCTGCGTGCGCCAGGACTGACCTGGTACCGACTGCCGCTGTTCATCTGGTCGCTCTATGCGACATCGGTGATCCTCGTGCTCGCCACGCCGGTGCTGGCGATCACCCTTGTGCTGATCGCGGTCGAGCGCTTCTTCGGCGTGGGCTTTTTCGACCCGCGCATCGGCGGTGATCCGCTGCTGTTCCAGCATTTGTTCTGGTTCTACTCGCACCCGGCGGTCTACATCATGATCCTGCCCGGCATGGGCGTGATCAACGAACTAATCTCATGTTTCTCCCGCAAGCAGGTGTTCGGCTACAAGTTCGTGGCCTGGGCAAGCCTTGCGATCGCAGCACTCGGCTTCCTGGTCTGGGGCCACCATATGTTCGTGACCGGGCAATCCCTGCTCGCGAGCCTCGTGTTCTCCTTCATGAGCTTCGTGGTCGCGGTCCCCTCGGCGATCAAGGTCTTCAACTGGACCGCTACCCTGCACAAGGGATCGCTGCGGTTCGATGCGCCGATGCTGTACGCGCTGGCCTTCATCGGGCTGTTCACGATCGGCGGCCTGACCGGCCTGTTCCTCGCCTGCTTGGCCTTCGACGTCCACGCCACCGACACCTATTTCGTCGTCGCGCATTTCCACTACATCATGGTAGGCGGCATGGTGACCGCCTATTTCGGCGGATTGCACTACTGGTGGCCCAAGATCACGGGCCGGCTCTACTCGGAATACTGGGCGCGGGCCGCCGCCATCCTGATCTTCCTCGGTTTCAATCTGACATTCTTCCCGCAATTCGTGCTCGGCGCCGAGGGCATGCCGCGGCGCTACCACGTCTATCCGCCTGAATTCCAGGTCTGGAACGTGCTGTCGTCGGGCGGCGCCACCATCCTGGCCGCCGCCTACCTGCTGCCGTTGCTCTACCTTGGCTATTCCGCGTTCTTCGGCTCGCGCGCGCCGGCCAATCCCTGGGACGCGCCGGGGCTCGAATGGCAGACATCGTCGCCGCCGCCCGAGCACAATTTCGACGTCCAGCCTGTCGTGACCCGCGCGCCCTATCAATACCGCAACTTCGAGGCTGAACCACAGAATGCCTGATAGCCCCGCCGTCGCTCCGCAGTTTGCTTCCGTCAGCCATCGCGATGAGACCGCCGAGCTCGGCATGTGGGTCTTTATCGCGACCGAAGTGCTGCTGTTCGGCGGTCTCTTGCTCAGCTATTTCGTCTACCGGCACGCCTATCCGCAGGGCTTTGCCACGGGGGGCCGGCACACCGAGATCGTGATCGGAACGGCGAACACCGCGATCCTGCTCACCTCCAGCTTCCTGGTCGCCTGGGCGGTCGAGATCTTCGCGGCGGAGACGCGCAGGTTGACCGCTGGGCTGCTTGCCGCCGCGATCTGCCTCGGGCTTGCCTTCATCGTGCTGAAGGGCATCGAGTATCACGGGGAGTACGAGGAACATCTCGTGCCGGGCATCGATTTCCGCTTCACAGGGGACCTCGCCAACGGCGTCCAGCTGTTCTTCATTTTCTACTTCATCGCGACTGCGATCCACGCCCTCCACATGATCATCGGTATCGGGCTGTTGGCGGTGCTCGCGCTGCTTTGCCGTGGCGCCCCTTCGACCCGACACCGCGCGGCACTACATAGCGCGGCGCTGTACTGGCACTTCGTCGACATCGTCTGGATCTTCCTGTTTGCGCTGATCTACCTGCCAGGGAGATCGACCTCATGACGCAACGGCGCCCCTCGCTTCCGCTTGTCGCCGCCTGGCTCGGCCTGCTGGGCCTGCTCGCGCTGACCGTGACGATGGCCTATGTTCCGCTCGGCGCGGCGAATGCCGTGGTCGCCCTCAGCATCGGCATCACCAAGGCCGCATTGGTCGCCGCCATTTTCATGGAGTTGCGGCATCGGGATGCGCTGGCCCTGTTGTTCGCCGGCGCCGGCCTGTTTTGGCTCGGCATCCTGCTCTGGCTCGGCCTGATGGATTTCCTGACCCGCACGTGAGGTCAGTTGGTTCGGGCGTGGAGCGCCGCACGCTCCGTCTTGACCTGCTCCTCGCTCACCGCTGGTCCTTTGCCCCAATGGTTGCGAATATAGCTGGCGACGGCCGCGACCTGCGCGTCGTTGAGCTGCCAGCCGAAAGCCGGCATCGCCGGCCCTGTTGGCTCCCGATCGGTCGCCACGCTCTGCGCGCCCTGCAGGATCACCCGCAACACCGTCGTCGGGTCGCCGGTATCGACCGTGGCGGCGTGCGAGAGATCAGGGATCAGGTTCGGGACGCCGGTACCGTCGGATTTGTGGCACGCAGAACAGAGGTCCTGATAGATCGCGCCACCGGCAGTGAGCACCTTTTGATCGACCGAGCTATCCGCCGCAGCCTTTGGCCCGCTGACATCCTTGAGATACGTCGCCATCGCCTTGACATCAGCGTCACTCAGCTTCGACGTCGAGAGATCCACGACCTCTCCCATCAATCCTGCGGCGGCCGCAAAGCGATTGTGACCGGTCTTGAGATATTGCGCGACATCGTCTGTCGACCATGATGCGAGCGGTCCCTCCCCGCTGGTGATGTCGGGCGCGACCCAGCCCTGTAGCGTATAGCCCTGCAAGGGAGCGGATGACTCGTCGCCACCAAGCAGCGTCTTGGGCGTATGGCAGGCGCCGCAATGCCCCGGCCCCTGCACCAGATACGCGCCCCGATTCCATTCGTCCGATTTCGAGGAATTGGCATGAAACTCACCCGGCGCGAAATACAGCTTGTCCCACGCGGCCATCATCAGCCTGATGTTCAGCGGAAACGGCAGTCTGTTGCTGGCAATAGCATTGTGCGTCGGCGCGACGGTCGAGAGATAGGCTCGTATATCCTTGACGTCCTGGCGCGACATGCGAGTGAAGTAGGGGTACGGCATCGCGGGATATAGCCGCTTGCCGTCCCGGCGTATGCCGTGACGCACGGCCGCGTCGAATTCCTCGTCGCTCCAGGCACCGATCCCGGTCTCGCGGTCGGGTGTGATATTCGGAGCGACCAACACACCGAACGGTGTTTCGATCGGCCGTCCACCGGCAAAGCGTTGTCCGCTGCCTGGCACGGTGTGGCAGCTTCCGCAATCAGCAGCGTTTGCGAGATAGCGGCCGCGCTCGACGGCCGCAAAATCCTGCAGTCCCGCGCTGACGGCCGCCCCGCCGCTTGCAATGAGCGCGGCAACCATCAGCGCGAGCAGCTCGCTTCTAACCATTGATCAGCTGTCCTGGGTTCTTGAGATATTTCCCGTGGATTGCGTCCGCGGCCCAATAGGCCAACGCCGCAACCGTACCGGTGGGATTATAGCCTGCGTTCTGCGGGAAGGCGCTTGCGCCCAGCACGAACAGGTTCGGCACATCCCAGCTCTGCAAATAGCGATTCAGCGCGCTGGTTGCGGGATCGGTGCCCATGATTGCACCGCCGCACAGATGCGTGGTCTGGTACTTCGTGATGTCGTAGGGCCCCTTGCGATACTCCTTGTGCACCTGCCGCGCGCCCATTGCCTGGAAGATCTCGGCGAACTTGTCGGTCAAGAACTTGTTCTGCTTGATCTCATTGTCATGGAAATCCATCGTGATGCGTGCCAGCGGGCGGCCGAATCGGTCCTTGTAGGTCGGATCGAGATCGACATAGACATCGCGGTAGCTGTACATGCTGCCGTGCACGCCAGTGCCGGGCTTCAGGGCGCTCTGGTAGTTCTCCTTGACCGCCTTCTTCCACTGCGCGCCCCACAGCGGCGTCCCCGGCGGCACCGGCGTGGTCTCGATCGGCCGGCCGTTGGTCTGCACCTGGCCCATATAGCCGCCGCCGACGAAGCCATGCGGCCCGTGATCGAAATTGTCGCCGTTGAATTCGTCGATGCAGGTTCCGATCGCTCCCGAGGCGATGAAGGGATTGAAGACGAATTTGGCTGGGTCGAAGAAGCTGACGACGTCGGAGGTCGTCTGGTGGGTGAAGTTGCGGCCAATCACACCAGTGTTGGCCTGGGCATCGTAGGGCTTGCCGATCCCGGACAGCAGCAGAAGCTGTACATTGAAGATCGTATAGGCCGACAGCACCACGAGGTCCGCCGGCTGCTCCCATTCGTTACCGTCGGTATCGACGAAGGTAACGCCGGTGGCGCGCTTGCCGGTGCCGTCGAGGTCGATCCGCACCACCTCGCTGTTGTCCCGCGCCGAAAAGTTCGGCTTGCGGATGAGCGCCGGCAGGATCGTGGTCTGCGGCGAGGCCTTGGAATAGTTGCCGCAGCCGAACCACTCGCAGAATCCGCAATAGGTGCAGGGCCCCAGGCGAACACCGAGCGGATTCTGATAGGCGCGCGACATGTTGCCTGATGGCTGGGGAAACGGCTTGTAGCCGAGGTCATGGGCTGCCTTGGCAAACAGCGTGGGGCTGAATGGCTGATCCTGCGGTGGATTTGGATAGGGCCTAGAGCGCGGCCCCTCGAAGGGATTGCCGCCCTCGATGATCTTGCCTTTGACATTGCCGGCCTGCCCCGACGTGCCGCACAGATACTCGAACCTGTCGTAATGCGGCTCGAGCTCGTCATAGGTGATGCCCCAGTCCTGGATCGTCATATCCTCTGGCAGGAAATTGGCGCCGTAGCGTTCGGTCAGATGTTTACGAAGCACGAAGTCCGATGGCAGAAACCGCCAGGTCTCCGCATTCCAGTGCACGCCACCGCCCCCGACCCCATTGGGCGGCATGAACGCGCCCCAGCTGCGGATCGGCAGCGCTGTCTGGCTCATCTTGTTGCGGAACGTGAAGGTGGTCTGGTCCGGACGGAGAAACAACTCGTGGCGGATCCGGTAGCGCAGCTCGTCCGCGGCGTAACCGGGCGGAAAATCGGTCGCGGTGTTGCGCCACGGGCCGCGCTCGATGGCGACCACATCGAGCCCGGCTCCGGCGATCTCATAGGCCATGATCGAACCGGTCCACCCCAGACCGACGATCACGACATCCTTGCGCGGCAACTTGCGGGCCATCGGTCAGCGCTCACGATTTTTGGGTGTCCAGTCGGCGCGGCCGGCGATGCTGACCGGTGGATAGGGATAACGTTCGTTGTGCCGCTTCACCCAGTCGCGGTAGTCGTAGCGAATGCCGGGGAAGCCGATCATCTTCCAGCCGACCATGTCGCGGTTGCCGCCATGGATCGGATCAGAGAAGAACCCTTCCGGGACGTCCTTCAACAGCGCGCTGAAGAACCCCTGCCCATCGACGCCATCGAACTTGGCCTCGCCCGCCTCGACCTTCTTGAGGGCCGCGTCCTGCTCGTCGGTGCTCAGCTCGGCAAACGGCTTGCCGCCATGGCTTGAGCGGCAGAAGGTGTCCAGCCCGGCGAGGCCCTTGCGATAAAGTTCGGCATGCGAGAGCTGCGATTGCGGCCCCTGTTCCTTGGCGCCCTTGATGTAGGGACCGAGCGTGTACAGCCCCTCATTGGCGCCATAGCCGCCCTTGAGCTGCCGATCGATGAACACGGCGCAACCGGCTTCCTTGCCGCCCGGTGTCTCGGGATCGGGCGGGATGATCCGGTCGACGATCGCTTCCATCGCCCGCGCCTCGTCAGCGGTGAAGAATTGCCAGGGTCCCAGGCGCTCCATCTCCGGCGCCGAGTTCGGGTGTGGCGCCCACGGCACGCGGTCGTGGATCAGCGCCGCCCGGCTCAGCGAGGTCGTGCTTACCAAGGAGGCTGCAAGCGAAAGTAGGAACGATCGACGCCGCATGAAAAGGCCTATCGCGCCACTTTCCGGCAACGTGAGCGCCGTTCGCTGGTTCCTATGCTGCGGCTGTTACGTGAAGATGCCTTCGGACTATGCGGATTCCAAGTTCCACCGACTGCACGCATCCGCATCAGTCGTTGAGGCTCCACATCCGAAGGATGTCGGCTGTGGACGCGACCTCGATCTGAATGCTGAACCGTTGGGCGTAAAGCTGCAACAGCGCGTCATGGCTCTGATCTGAAGAACTGCAAAGCGCGTCCTCTGCCATGATGACCCGGTACCCTATGTCGATCGCCGCCAGCACGGTGGCGAGCACGCAAACATCGGTCTCGCCGCCCGAGACGATCAGCGTATCCACTCCATGTGCGTCCAGATGGGCTTGCAGGCGCCCATTGCCGAATGCGTTGTAGATCTGACGGTCGATAATGGCCGCCGGCGGCACACAGGCGGCGAGCGGGGGCACCAGCTCGATCAACCCGGGATCAAGCCGCTCACGGGTTACGGATTCCCATTTCTCGTAATAGGCCCGCCATATCCCGCGCGCGTCGTGCTTTGAGCGCGGTGGAATAAAGCGGGTGAAGACGGTGCGCTCAGGGGCGTGCCGCGCCAGCTCAATCATGCGCGGCAGCACGCGATCCATCCACGGCGTAGCCCAAGGCGCCCCCCGGCTCGAATAGCCGCTGCATGTCGACGCAGAGATGCACCGCATGGGAACCAGGTGGACTGAGAAGCTGTCCCATCGCTCCGACCTGCTTGTACCGGCATCATCCGCCGCGCATCGGCTCACGATCCGGCTCAGGCGCGGCGCAAGCAAAAAAGGCCTCGCCGAGGCGAGGCCCGAGGTGCATATGGTCACCACTTCTGGCGGCCGTACCAGTCGTTCACTTCCTTGGCGGCCTGATCCTTGGCATAGCCGTAGCGCTGCTGCAGACGGCCTTCGAGCTGGTCCCGTTTGCCAGCGATCACATCGAGGTCGTCATCGGTGAGCTTGCCCCACTGCTCCTTGACCTTGCCTTTCATCTGCTTCCAGTTGCCTTCGACACGATCCCAATCCATCGCGGTTCTCCCTTGAAACATGAGACCGTCCAACGGATACGCCACCGCTTCGTTCCTTGAGAGCCTTGCGGCAAAGCTACGCAATCGTCGGGCGCCTACGCGCCGCCGCAGATAGGAACGAGACCTCGGAGCGCAGGTTGTGGGTACATATCAACCCGCAGTTACGGAGCAAACCCATGCCGGAGAAAGACCTCAGCGCCCTCTTCCTCGATACCCTCAAGGACATCTACTACGCCGAAAAGCAGATCCTCAAGGCGTTGCCGCGGATGGCGAAGGCCGCCGGGTCCGACCAGTTGCGCGCCGCGTTCGAGAAGCATCATGACGAGACCGAAGGACAGATCGAGCGGCTCGAGCAGATCTTCGACTTGATGGGCAAACCTGCGCGCGGCAAGAAATGCGATGCCATCGAGGGGATCATCGACGAAGGCAAGGAGATCATGGAGGAGTACGCCGGCACGCCGGCGCTCGACGCGGGCCTGCTCTCGGCGGCCCAGGCGGTCGAGCATTACGAGATCGCCCGCTACGGCACTTTGAAAGCCTGGGCAGGCCGGCTCAGCATGAAGGACGCCGTCAAGCTCATCGACCAGACCCTGGCCGAGGAAAAGAAGACCGACGAGACGCTTACCAAGCTTGCCGTCAGCGCCATCAATGCCGAGGCGGCCTGAGGAGGCGAGCGATGAAGCAAACCATTCTGGCAATTGCAATCGGTTGTGCGATCGCTTCGCCCGCGCTGGCCCAGTCGGTGGGTGAGAAGAGCGGCGTCAACTCCGTGCTTGGCGTCGCGCCGAAGACCGAAGACTTCATCAAGGAGGCCGCAACCAGCGACATGCTGGAGATCGAGGCGGCCAAGATCGCCCAGCAGAAGGGGAACGCCGCCGAGAAGAAGTTCGCCGATCAGATGGTGACCGACCACACCAAGACCTCCACTGAGTTGAAAGAGATGGTCACCGGCGAGATGAAGTCCGCGCTGCCGACCGGTCTCGACGACAGCTCCCAGAAGAAGCTCGACGTGCTGCGCAACACCAAGGTAGACGATTTCGCCAGCGAATACGATCCGATGCAGGTCAGCGCCCACAAGGACGCAGTCTCGCTGTTCGAACGCTACGCCAAGGGCGGCGACAATCCGAAGCTTAAGGATTGGGCCGGCAAGACCTTGCCGGCGCTCCAGCACCATCTCGCAATGGCGCAGGACCTCGACAAGAACCGCAAGTAGCCATCGACCGCCGGCAGCCGACCGATCCGGTTGCCGGCGACGTCGCCTGGAACGAACGCTCCGATCGCGGATGGCCCCGCTATCCTGGCTTCATGAGGCAATTCGAATGGCGCACTTCGCCGCCCTGCGCACCCATTCGCTGGAATTTCGGAATACTGCCGCGCTCGCAGCGGTGGGGATGCTGGTTGCCACAGCCTTCGGCCTCAGCACCCTAATCACGCCGCTGTACCTGATCTATCAGAAGGCGTTTGGCTTCTCGCAGATCACCTTGACGCTGATCTATGCGGCCTACGCGATCGGCAATATCGCAGCGCTGCTGCTGTTCGGCTGCGCCTCCGACCGGGCCGGCCGCCGGGTGACGGCATTGTCGGCGATCATGGTCCTGATCGTCGCCGCTTTGGTCTTCCTGTTCGCCCGCGGCGTCACCTGGCTCTATATCGGCCGCATCCTCAGCGGTCTTGGTATCGGCCTTGCCAGCGGCACCGGCAATGCTTGGCTCGCCGAGCTGGCCGGCGAAGCCGACAAGGGACGCGCCGCCATCATTGGCACTAGCACCAATTTCCTTGGTATTGGTCTCGCCGCGCTACTGTCGGGGCTGCTCGCGCAATATGCCCCCTGGCCGCTACACCTGTCGTTTGTGGTCTATCTCGTCGCCGTGTGCGCAGTTGCCGCGCTGATCTGGTTCACCCGGGAAACCGTGCAGCATCCGGATCCCGGACAGATCGAGATGCGACCGAAGCTGGCGCTGCCACGAAAGATCCAGGCTCAATTCGTGGCCCCTGCCATCACCGGCTTCGGCTTGATGGCGCTGGTTGGCTTCTATGCCTCATTGATGCCGTCGATCCTGTCGCACGATCTTCACATCGAGAACCGCGCCGCCGGCGGGGCGCTGCTGTTCGAACTCGCCATTGTCGTCGCGCTGGTCATCGTGGCCACGCAGACGCTCACCAGCCGGACCTCGATGCTCTGGTCGCTGGCGCTGATGATCCCGGCGGCGGCCGCGATTGCCGTCGCGCAGGTTTCGGCGTCTCTTTTGGTCATGCTGGCGGCGACGATTGTCGTCGCAGTGTCGACTGGGCTCGGTTATCGCGGCAGCCTCCAGGTAGTCAATGAGCTCGCACCTGCGGATCAACGTGCGGCGGTGGTATCGACCTATTTCGTCTGCTGCTTCATCGGCAATGCGGTGCCGGTGATCGGCGTCGGCGTGCTGTCGACCCTCACCAATACTACGGTCGCCGACATCGCATTCGCTTGCACGATTGCAGCGTTCGCTGCGGTCGCGCTGGTCTTCGGCCTGCTCCACCGTTCGGGATAGGAACGGCTTGCCCCTTCGGCCGTTCAGCCTTCAATCATCCGCCGGGCGAACCGGTATGCCGGATCGTCAGCGGAATCACCGAGCGCCGCTTGCGAGGATGTCGACCCGTTCGCAACGCCCTCCGGGTGTGATTGGGATTGCCGGAATCCCGAAATGAAGCCGCCAAATAAACAAGGAGATGCACATGCCGCGTGGTGACAAGTCGAGCTACACCGACAAGCAGAAGCGACAAGCCGAGCACATCGAGGAGGGCTACGAGAAGCGCGGCGTCGCGAAGAACGAAGCCGAACGGCGTGCCTGGGCGACCGTGAACAAGGAGACCCACGGCGGCAAAAAGGCCGGGTCGGGCCGTGGCAAGGAAGAGGATCACGCCCCCCTCGCGCAAAGGCGGCAGGCTCGGCGGTGCGGCATCCGCGAACCGTTCCGCAGCGGAGCGGTCGCGTTCAGCAAAGAAGGCGGCGCGGACCCGAAAGCGACGAGCTGCCTGACTCCGGGAGATGCAATGACAAGCGGGCTGCCGCCAGGTTCCGCTAACGACACTGCCAAGGTGAGTTGCCATGCCTCAGACAGTCAGCGATTTCGTCGTCCACCGCCTTCACGACTGGGGCGTACGGCACATTTTCGGCTATCCCGGCGACGGCATCAACGGCGTATTCGGTGCACTCAATCGCGCAGGCGGCCGTATCGAGTTTATTCAGGCGCGTCACGAGGAGATGGCCGCCTTCATGGCGTCCGCCTACGCAAAGTTCTCCGGGCGTCTCGGGGTGTGCATTGCGACCTCAGGACCGGGAGCCTCGCACCTCACGACCGGCCTCTATGACGCGCTGCTGGACCACCAGCCGGTGCTCGCGCTCGTCGGTCAACAGGCGCGCAACGCGCTCGGGGGCCAGTATCAACAGGAGCTCGACCTGGTCTCGATGTTCAAGGACGTCGCCAGCGCCTATGTGGCCCAGGCCTCCTCGCCCGCCCAAGTCCGCCATTTGATCGACCGCGCGGTGCGGATCGCGCTGGCACGACGTACCGTGACGGCCGTCATCCTGCCGAACGACCTTCAGGAGGAAGCCTACGAAGACCCGCCCCGCGCCCATGGCACTTTGCGCTCTGGCATCGGCTACGCTCCACCCCGTATCGTGCCGCACGAGGTCGAACTCGACCGCGCCGCTGAGGTTCTCAATGCCGGTAACAGGGTCGCCATGCTGGTCGGCGCCGGCGCACTCGGCGCGACCGACGATGTCATCGCCGTGGCGGACCGGCTCTCGGCGGGGTGCGCAAAGGCACTGCTTGGCAAGGCCGTGTTGCCAGACGATCTCCCCTGGGTCACGGGCTCGATTGGGCTGCTCGGCACCGAGCCGAGCTATGACCTCATGATGGAATGCGACACGCTGCTGATGGTCGGCTCCGCCTTCCCCTATGCCGAATTCTTGCCCAAGGAAGGCAGCGCCCGTGGCGTTCAGATCGATATTGACGCCGGCATGCTGTCGATCCGCTTTCCGATGGAGGTGGGTCTGGTCGGCGATGCAGCCGAAACGCTGCGCGCCCTGCTGCCCCGCCTGAAGCAGAAGCCCGCGGACGGCTGGCGCAAATCGATCGAGGACAATGTTCGTGAATGGTGGACGACACTGGAGGATCGCGCCCGGCAACCCGCCAAGCCGGTCAATCCGCAGCGGGTTACGTGGGAGCTGTCGCCCCGGATCCCCGACCGCGCGATCATCACCAGCGATTCCGGATCCTGCGCGAACTGGTTCGCGCGGGACCTCAAGATGCGGCCTGGCATCAACGCATCGCTCTCTGGCGGGCTGGCATCAATGGGAGCGGCCGTACCTTACGCAATCGCTGCCAAATACGCCGCGCCCGACCGTCCCGTGATCGCGCTGGTCGGCGACGGTGCAATGCAGATGAACAACATGGCCGAGCTGATCACGGTCGCAAAATACTGGCGGCAGTGGAAGAACCCTCGCTGGATCGTCTGCGTGTTCAACAATGAGGACCTCAATCAGGTCACCTGGGAGCAGCGGATTATCAATGCCGATCCCAAGTTCGAGGCGTCACAGCGCATCCCTGACGTCTCCTATTCGCACTTTGCGGAGATGATTGGGTTGCGCGGGATCTATGTCGATCAGCCTGACCTTGTCGGACTGGCCTGGGAACAGGCCCTGGCGAGTGACGTTCCGGTGGTGCTCGAGGTGAAGACCGATCCGGAGGTGCCGCCACTGCCGCCGCACATCACGCTGGAGCAGGCCAAGAACTTCTCCATTGCTCTGGCCAAGGGCGATCCGAACGAAGTCAGCGTGATCCGCGGCGCGGCGAGGCAGGTGCTGGAGACAATACTGCCCGGCAAGAAATGAAGCGGCCGCGTGCGCCTTGGCCTGGGCCGCCGATCGCGGACCGCCGAACCTTCGCGAGTTGCTGCTCGCGCCGAGCATCGGCGTCCGCGGCGCATCCGACCGGGAAGTTCAAAGTTCGGATCATTGCATGGCGCGCGTCCTGATTGGTACATCCGGCTGGCACTATCCGTCGTGGCGCGGCCCATTCTTTCCCGAGGGATTGCCGCTCAAGCGGCAACTCGGCTACTACGCGACCCAGTTCCGCACCACCGAGCTGAACGGGGTCTTCTATCGCACGCCGACGAAAAAAGCGGTGGGAGGTTGGCGGGACGCGACAGATGCGGACTTTGTCTTCGCTTGGAAGGCTTCGAAATTCATTACGCATTGGAAGCGCCTCTCCGAAAACTCAATCAACAGTCTCGAATTGCTGGAAGACCGCCTGTCGTTGCTGCGCAACAAGGCCGGTCCGATCCTGTTTCAGCTGCCACCGAATTTCACCGTTGACACCGACCGGCTGGCGTCGTTCCTCAAGCTGCTGAAGCGGCGCCGGCGCTATGCCTTCGAATTCCGTCATCCCAGCTGGTACCAGCCGCCCATCTTGAAGCTGCTGGCGGCACGCAATATCGCCCTCTGTATTTCCGATCATCACGACGCGCCAGCGCCGTGGAAGCGGACGGCCGATTTTGTCTATGTCCGCGGCCACGGCCCGGGCGGACGATACCGCGGCCATTACAAGTCCGCCGAGCTTTCGGAATGGGCGAAGCGCATTCGCGGCTGGAAGCGGCAGGGATGCGACGTCTATGTTTATTTCGATAACGATCAGAAGAGCGCGGCGCCGGCAGACGCCAGAGCCCTTTGCAAGTTGCTCGGATCGGCCAGTTCGCATCCGAGCGGGCCATAGGAACGATTATTTTCGTCCCGCATTGGCTTTCGAGAGAATGGAACCGATGCGATGCCGTTCGATAGGCAGAAATCCATTACCCCGAACTACACGCCCAAACGGCTAGGCAAGGACCCCTCCTCTACCAACGCGTCCTAGCGCACGGAGCGGGACATGCCGCTTCATCCTACCTGGACCGATATCGCAATCCGCCTCGCCTTGACCGTTCTCGCCAGCGCCATTATCGGCTTCGACCGTGGTGCTCGGGGGCATGCCGCCGGCTTGCGGACGACGATCCTGGTTGGCCTTGCCGCGTCGCTATCGATGATCCAGGCCAACCTCCTTCTCTCGCTCGACGGAAAGGGTTCGGGCTCTTTCGCGGTCATGGACCTGATGCGGCTCCCGCTCGGTATCCTGACCGGCGTCGGCTTCATTGGCGGCGGCACGATCCTCAAGAAGGGCGACCTTGTCACCGGCGTGACCACGGCGGCGACGCTCTGGCTGATTACGGTAATCGGCCTTTGCCTCGGCGGTGGACAACTCGCGTTGGGCTGCGTCGCAACAGCCATCGGGGTTGTCACCCTTTCGGTTCTGAAATGGGTCGACGTGTCAATCCCGCGGCGCCATCGGGCGGCTCTGACCGTCAGCTGCGAAGCCAATTTTGACGTCATCGACGTGCTGCCAAAATTGATCAAGCCGCTGCACTACAGCGGCCGATTCCAGGAACAGCGACGCCACGACGGCTCCGCCGACGCAGATTATCACTTTGAGATCTCGTGGCGGCGGCCGGAAAACGCCGCTCCGCCGGTCGATCTACTGCGCGTCGTCGAGAAGCACTTTGTCGTCAGGTCGTTCGAGTTGACCACCGAGAACGGCAAGTAAACGCCGCACAAAGTTCGGAACGCCGCTCCGGACCGCCTCGTTAGGCCGGTACGCAGCCAGCCAAATGGAGAGGCGATCATGAAGATATCCGACGCAATGACACCCGAGGTCCAGCTGTGCACCCCCGACGACACGCTCCGCGACGTCGCCGAGGCCATGGGAACGCTGGGGGTTGGCATGCTGCCGGTTGCCGACAATGAACGTCTGGTCGGGATGATCACCGATCGCGATATCGCAGTCCGTGGCATCGGAACGGGCCGCGGTCCGGAGTCACGAGTCGGCGACATCATGACCGCTGAAGTGAAGTATTGTTTCGAGGATCAGGAGATCGAGGACATCGCCCAGAACATGGGAGCGATCCAGGTCCGGCGCCTGCCCGTGCTGGACCGTGACAAGCGCCTGGTCGGCATTATTGCGCTCGGGGATATCGCCCAGATCCAGCCGAACGACGGCACGGGCGCGGCTCTCGGTCAAATCTCCCGGCCGGCGACCCAGCACGCGCAAGTCTAGCTATCCGATTTCATGGCTCCGCCTCGCGTCTGTGGTTCACGGGGCGGAGCGTCAAGGGGGAGTCAATGGCCGACTACATGCCGTGGATCGCAATAGCCGCCGGGATCGCCGCGCTGATCGTCATATTGCTGCTCTGGCGCGCCCACTATGTCAGCTCCGATTGAGCGGCTCCTGCCTCCGATCGGCGATCGGGGTGGCGGCTGCATCACGTCTCGTTCCGCTCGTATCGCTTGCGGACGATCTCGTCGCCCGACCGAACGGCGCGCCTGTTGCGAAAGTGATACTGCAACACTGCGAAAATCAAGGCCGTCAGGAGTATGAGCGCTCCGATGCCATAGAAGATTTCCAGGCCCTTATCCATCGGTCTCTCCAAGCGTTGCCGAACCGAAGTGCCGGCGGATGTCCTGCCGGTCCGCTAGCCGGGGACATCATCCGCTCTTCTCGGCGCTGTCGATACTCTCGCGGTGAATTTCGCGGGCGTCGACACCAAGGACCGAGACAAAATATCCGCGCCCCAGATATTCCTGCCGGGTCTCGGCAAGATCGATGGCAAGGCGTTTTGCGGTCGCAATAGCCTGGTCTCGATCGTCGACCGGCCGGCCGGTCTGGTCGATGACACGCTTATCGTTGACGATCGCGAAGTGAAAGGCAGCCATCCGTTGCTCGCCGATTATTGCGTGTTCGATTCATGCCACTTTTCCAGGTCGGGCTTCTTGTCGTCGCCGGAGCGTTGCTCCTTCTCGGGATTGCCCTTCCAGGGCTTGTCGGTTTGCGCATGTGAACCCCAGTCGCTCGAGCGGCCGGAATCCTGCGTCACAGGTTTTGGTTTTCTTTTCATGTCGATCTCCTCAGGAACAGAAGCGCAGACCTAGCGGTGGGTTCCTAAACCACCGCCGTCAGGGACCGCCCGCGACAGCGCCCGCGATCACCATGATCAGCGCGTCCAGATCGATCGTGCCGCTGACCGCCATTTCCCCGGCATCCTGCACCCGGAGCACATCCGGCCCGTTGGCGGCCTGCCGCTTCAATTCGCCGATAATCGCTTCCCTGAGCTGTTCCTCGAGCATGTTCGACACTGTTAGCCTCTACGAGTGAACCTTGTCGCGGCCGTGCACCTGCGCCGGCGGCGCAGTGGCTTCGACCGCCGTGAATGGCTCGAGAATGCGATAGCGGTGCTCCGCCCCCGCGGGAACCAGCCAGGAATCGCCCGGCTGCAGACGGATGGTCTGCCCCTTCCACGGTCAATTCGGCCGCACCACTGATGGCATATCCGACCGTCTCGTAGTCGCGCCGATCGGTAACACCTGGTTGCGGCTGTTCGCGATCCCAGAGCCGCATCGCAACGCGTTTGCCCGACACGAGGTAGGTCTGGCCCATCTCCCCCTTCGAGGACGTGCTGATAGATACTTTCTTGATCGAGCTGTCGCTCATGGCGTTCTCCAATTGCTTGTGCGCGGGTGGAAACGCCAACGGATTGTCAGAGCCGGCCGGAGGCGGTCACACGCCACACCGTATTGCCGACGTCGTCTGCGATCAGCAGCGCGCCGGACTTGTCGATCGCCAATCCCACCGGCCTGCCGCGGGACTTTTCATCGTCGCTCAGAAAACCAGTCACGACGTCCTGCGTGGGTCCATTCGGATGGCCGTCGGCAAACGGCACATAGACGACCTTGTAGCCGTTGAGCTGCGGCCGGTTCCAACTGCCGTGCTCGCCGATGAAGGCACCACCGCGATAGGATGGCGGCAGCTTGTCGCCGGTGTAGAAAGCGAGCCCCAGCGGCGCGACGTGCGAACTCAACGCATAGTCGGGGACCGTGGCTTTCGCGACCAGGTCCGGTCGCGGCGGCTGCACGCGCGGATCGACGTTCTTGCCGAAATAGCTATAGGGCCAGCCGTAGAAGCCGCCATCCTTTACCGACGTCAGATAGTCGGGCACGAGGTTGGGGCCGATCTCGTCGCGTTCGTTAACGACGGTCCACAGCGCATGGCTCTGCGGCTCGAAGGTCAAACCATTCGGATTGCGCAGCCCGCTGGCGAAGATCCGCGAACGGCCGGTGGCGCGGTCAACCTCGAGGATGGCTGCGCGGTTCTTCTCCGCCTCGATACCATTCTCGGTGATGTTGCTGTTGGAGCCGACGCCGACGTAGAGCAGCGCGCCGTCGGGGCTTGCCACCAGGCTCTTGGTCCAGTGATGATCGATCGGCCCGCCCAGAAGCTGGGTCAGGGTCTGCCCCGGTTCGGTGATCTTGGTCTCGCCCTCATGATAGGGGTACCGGACGATGGCATCGGTGTTCGCGACATAGAGATCGTTGCCGACCAGCGCGACGCCGAACGGCGAATGGAGATGGTCGAGGAAGACGCTCTGCGTCTCCGGCTTGCCGTCGCCGTCCGCATCGCGCAGCAGCGTGATGCGATTGCTTTCGCCGGTATCGCCGCCGGAGGTCGCCCACGACTCCACCCATTTCATGATGAAGTCCTTTGGCCGCTTGATCGGCTCCGTCCCCGGCGCCTTGGATTCGACGACCAGGATATCGCCATTGGGAAGCACGTAGAGCGAGCGCGGATGCTGCAAGCCGGTGGCGAGCGCATTGATCTGCAGGGTATCCGGCACCCTGGGTTTCTCGCCCTGCTTCCATCCGACCACGGCGGCGACGTGCATCGGCGGCAGCAGATACTGCTCCAGCGCGGGCAGATCGGGGCGCGCGCCGATCTGGGTCTTGGGATCAGGCGCTGTCTCCTTGCTGCAGCCGGCCACGCACAGCGTAGCCATTAGCAATACCGCGAGCTTACCGGCCGTGTTGTGTGTCAGATCAATCTGCATCGCCGGCCACTCCGACCCGATATCGATAGACCATCGCCCAGCCGAGCCAGCCGGTGCACAACATGACAAGAACCGTCAATGCCGACAGCACCAGCCCGGTGGGCACTACCGAGGTCCAGGCGTCACGGCTGTGGACGAAGGCATTGAACAGCGCGAGCAGCATCACGATCACGTTGCCGACCATATGCAACCATGCATACGGCAGGCCGCGGATCAGACGGCTGCTCAAGAAGTCGATCAGGCCGGCGATCGCGGCAAGACCGCCCATGATCAGCCCAGCAAACAACAGCCAGGCCGAAAAGTTGGCCCATTGCATCTCGGCCGTCGCCCAATAGGCGATGTCTGTCACCAGTGTTCCGACGAAGCAAACGATCGGAAACGGGACCAGCATGGGATGAATGGGGTGCATGCCAATCCTCGCCGTCGTGGCCGGATTGACCGAATGCGCCGTGACTGTGACGACCTCTTGCATCGACGTGGCTCCGAAAGGTCCTCAACGGCGCCTTCGGAGCGATGTTCCTAAGCGCAACCGGCTGGCGCCATCTCTGCGAGAAAACGCCGGCGGTCAGCCCGCCATCTTCCGGCAGGATTCCGCGCACGCACGGCACATCGCCACGCATTCGTCCATGCCGCCGACGCGTTCGCAATCCTCGGCGCACTCGCTGCAGATCTCCGCGCATTCGCGGCAGGTATGCTTGTGATGCGGGGTGTTGATCAACATGAAGTGAGCAGCAGTCCGGCACATCTCCGCGCAAGCCATCATCAGACGAAAATACGTTGGCTCGACATGCTTGCCGCCGGTGACCAGGCAATGGTTCATCGCGGTACCGAGACAGGTCCTGTAGCAGGACAGGCAGGTCTCGACGCATCGGTTCATTTCCTCCGAGAATGCCATGACCGTACCTCACGCTGCGCTTCGCTTGAGGTGCCGCCCTTCCTTCACCTCCTCAATGATCTTGGCGCTGAAGGCCTCGAGATCACCGGGATTTCGAGAAGTGATGACGCCCTGATCCACGACCACTTCGGCATCCTCCCAGGTCGCGCCGGCATTCATGACATCCGTCTTGATCGACTTGTACGAAGTCATCTTGCGGCCCTTGGCGATCCCGGCTTCGATCAGGAGCCAGGGCGCATGGCAGACCGCGGCGACGATCTTTTTGGCGTCGAAGATATCCTTGATGAACTTCAACGCCTTGGGCTCGACCCGCAGCAGGTCCGGATTGATCTGCCCGCCGGGCAGCACGATCGCGTCATAATCGCCGGCAGTAGCCTGATCGAGTGTCTTGTCGACCTTAACCGGGCGCCCCCAATCCTTCTTGTCCCACCCTTTAATCTCGCCCGCGGCAAGCGACACCACATCGACCGTGGCACCGGCCTTCTTTAAGTGATCACGCGGCACCTCGAGCTCCGACTGCTCAAAACCGTTCGTTGCGAGGATCGCGATTTTCTTGCCTTTCAAATCCATAGACAACTCCATTAGCGCTTGCTTGAAAGGTTCTGGATCGGCGCATTACGGCCGCGGTCACCCGGCGCGCTGCCTGGTGGACATCACGCCGCCGTCAGCAGCCGCCGCAGGTAGTTGAGCCCATCGAAGGTCAACTTCGACTCGCTCACCTCGCCCTGCGCAACTTCCTCCTCGAGGAAGGTCTCCAGCTGCGGAAGAGCGCGATCGAACTTGTCCGCGATGCCCATCAGCTCGCAGGTTTCCTTGATGCGCTCGATCGGTTTTTCCAGCACGCTGATCTGAACCATTCTGGCTAAACCCCAGTCATGGAGTTGGTTCCTACGCAAGTTGCTGCATACGGCGCAGCGGCCTGGCTAAGGCGCCTTGCCGACTGTGTCGGCCATTTTTGCGCCGCGCGCGCCGAGCGGCTTGCGGCGGCCCTCAGTCGAATCGATCGCGGTCTGATGCTCGATCTCCGAGTTCAGCTCTGCGCCGCACAGCACGATGATCGCGGACATCCACATCCAGGTCATCAGGCCGATGGCTGCGCCGAGCGAGCCGTAGGTCGCGCTGTAATTGCCGAAATTCGCAAGATACCAGGAGAGCAACGACGACCCGATCAGCCATAAAACTGCCGCAGCGACCGCGCCGACGCTGAGCCACTGCCAGCGCGGCTCGGTTCGGCTGGGGCCATAGCGGTAAAGCACGGCGAGCCCGGCAAGCAGCAGGAGCATCAGGATCGGCCACCGCCCGAACCGGACGATGAGTTCGGTCCGTGTGCCCAGTCCAACCTGCTGCAGCAGAAGCGGGACGACGACCACCGCGCCGACCATCAGCATGATCGAAATGAGCGCTGCGATCGTGAATGAGAGCGACATCAGATTGAGCTTGATGAAGCCGCGTTTCTCCTTCTCCTCATAGACGACGTTGAGCGCGTCGAACACCGCCTTCATGCCGGCATTGGCGCTCCAGATCGCGATCAGCAGACCGATCACAAAGGTCAGTCCTAGCGTCGAGGTGCCCTTCGCGAGCACGCGGGAAATCTGGTCCTGGACGATGGCGAATGAGCCTTCCGGCAGCATCAGTGCGAGGCTCCGCAGATTGGAAGAGATCGTCGACGGATCGGCAAACAGACCGTAGCTCGAAACCAGGGCAGTGATGGCCGGGAAGATCGCCAGCAGGCCGTAGAACACGACGCCGGCGGCAGTCGCCAGCAGCCGGTCCTCGTCGATCTGCTGATAGGTTCGCAGTAGAATGTCCTTCCAGCCGGCGGCCGGAATCTGCAGCGGCGTCTCAGCCAGCCGGCCACGGTCCTGCGTTTCAGCCAACGCGGGCTCGAGGCCCCGCTCCTGTGCGACCGGCGTTTCCGCGCGGCACACGTATCGATAGACCGCCAGCGTTGCCAGCGCTGTCGCTCCAGCGAGCATCAGGTCGTTCGACCAACTTGAGCGCGGCGCCATCGCTAGTCCTGGACGGCGTCCGGCCGACGCCTGAAACATGATGCGGCGAACCAGCCGACCAGCAGGACGGCAGCGCCGGCGGCCAGTGCCCGGGTCGTGGTATCGGCGCTCGCTCCGGTCCGTGAGGTGGCGATCAGGCGAGCCGCGACGGGCACCGCGATGGCACGCTTGAGCATGTCGGCTTGCCGGCTCGGGCGCGGCACGGCCGGCGCGGGG
>NZ_LGHK01000004.1 GCF_001908235.1 Bradyrhizobium sp. NAS96.2 | reverse complement strand
CCCGAACAGTCGAGGCTGTTTGTTTCGCCATCGGCGAGGTCCTCAAGCTCTTCTCGCCCGAAGAATGTCTGAGCTACCTAGCAAATGCAGGATATGGACGAACCTAACTTCATCACGCTTTAGTCCCTGGTCGACGAGGACCGGGTCCGGTTGAACAGCAGATAGAGAGCGTGGGGATTGGTCGTCAGATAGCGCCAGAACAGCCGGCGCGGCTCGAGCCAAAGACGCCAGGCCCATTCGAGCCCGACGATCTGCATCCATCGCGGCGCGCGCGGCCGCGAGCCGGACAGGAAGTTGAACAATCCGCCCGAGGTCTTGATGACGCCGACATTGCCAAGCCGCGAGATGAATTCGTCGACGAAGGCCTGTTCGTAGGGCACGCCGAGCGCGACCCAGAGAAAGTCCGGCGCCAGCGCGTTGATCTCGTCCACCTTGGCTCGCAGCGCGTCGCCACGCAGATAGCCGTGCGAATGGCCGACGATCTTGAGGGCCGGATAGGCCCGGCGAACATTGGCGATCGCCGCCTCGTTTTCGGCCTCGTTCGCGCCGAACAGATAGAAAGTCAGTCCGAGCTTCTCCGCCTTGCACGCGACGTCATGGAACAGGTCTGTGGTCGCGACGCGCTCGGGCAGCGGCTTCGACGACCGGAGCTTCGACACCATGACCAGCGGTTGCCCGTCGGCATTGATCAGGTCGGCGGCCCGGAACAGCCGATCGGTCATCGGCTCGGTCGAGCAGCGCGACAGCACTTCGCCATTGGCGGAGGTCAGATAGAGCGGACGATTGGCGCGCCGGTTCGGGTACACGGCCTCGACCATGAAGTCGGCGGTCTGCTCGCGATCGAGCACGGCGAGCCGCAACCCGCCGATGGTTTCCCGCCGGACGCCGGCAGTCACGGACCTGCCAACAGGATTGGTCCGACGCTCCCGCATGCCGTTCGGCAGGGACGACCGGTTCGGCACACCCGTCGCGTGCGCCGGCGGCTCGCCACGCGAAGTGTCGCAAATTCGGACAGGCGGAACAGCGATATCTGAATCGAGACTCTGGGTCCCCTCGCGATCGGCGCGCGCAGACGAAATTGCATCGGAAATGCGGGCGTTTTGGCTATGACTCAACATTTCAGCAAGGGCTCCAGTGCTTACATGCCCATAACTGCAATATCCGGTCCAGACAACGCGCGATGTCTCGTCGCACCCTCGATGAGTCGAGTCCGCAAAGAGGTCGTTAACCATGCTCGCTGCGCACGGCTCGGCAATCCTTCGCCGACAGCAAGCAGCGGTCGTTTCAGCCACAGCGACGCTTCCACCAGCAACAATATGCAAAGGTCGAGGCACGACATTAATACAAATCGTATTCTACCAGTGCGCGCCGTCATCGGCCTTTGCTATAAGCATCGGAAGGCCGACTCGATCGGCGTTTTGAAAACTCGTTTGTTTTTGGTTTCACATGAACAAGAATGATGACGCGTTCGATGTCTGCATCGACGACGCATTCGACTTCCTGTCTGAAGAATACGCGACGCTGTTCGAAGGCTCGGACGCGACCGCCTTCCAACATCCGCTATGGCTGGACAGCCTCTATCGCAAGCTCGCTCCCGCCGCGGCAGCGAAGCCCTTGGTCGTCGTCGTCCGCTCGCGCGCAACCGGCTCGCTGGCGGCGGTGCTCCCGATGCTGCGCGTACGGCGCGGGCCGATGCGGACGATCGAATTCGCCGACCTTCGCGTGTCCGACTACCTGGCGCCGGTCTGCAGCATCAAGACATTTGCCGAGCTGCTCCAGGACGGACGCAGCTGCCAGAAGCTTCGGCAACTGCTCCGGCCATTCGACCTGCTGCGCATACCCAAGCTGCTCGATGCAAAGATGCCGATCGAGAATCTGTTCGGAGCACCGCATCGCAGTCTGATGGACACCAATGCCTATGCGACGGTGCTGGCCGCGCCGTTCGAGCAATGGCAGCTCAACGCATTGGGCAAGTCTTATATGAAGGAGCTGGCAAAGAAATGGCGCCAGATCCACAAGAAGGGCACGCTCACTTTCTCATGCTGCGGCGACGCCGCTTCCATCGGCGAGGCCATGGAGACGATGCGGAAGTTTCGCGGTCCGCGCTTCCATGCCCACGGTGACGGCGACCTGTTGCAGCGTCCGGCGTATTTCGATTTCTATTCGAGCGTGGCGCTTCGCGGCATGGGCTCCTTTACCCGGCTCTATGCCATGAAGATGGACGGCAACGTGATCGCGACCGCCCTTGGGCTGGTCCACCGCGACAGCCTCCTCGTCGTCATGACGGCGTTCGATGTCGAGGGATACAAGAGTCAATCGATCGGCGCGCTGACGTTCGAGAGCGTCGCCAAGGATTGCATCGAGCGCGGCGGCCGGGTGCTGGATTTCACCATCGGCGACGAGCCCTACAAGATGCAGTTCGGTGGTCAGCCCACGCCGATGTCGAGCGTGACGCAGGCCGGTAGCGCCGCCGGCTCGCTGGCATTGTTTGCCCTGAAGCAGGCGCCCTGGATCAAGCAGGCCGCCAAGCGCATGACCGACCTCAGGCCGATCCGCACCTCGACCGGCACGCGCTAAAGCGTGATGGGTTCGCGCTGAACCATCATCGCGCTTCAATCGTTTGAGCAGGAGCTCGGGGCAAACGCCGCGCGTTTGCCCCGAGGAAAACTCGCTTCGCACATTTCGGATGACGCGATGGAGCCGCGGGGAAGCGGCTCTCGCCCTTACCGGAGCGCGCTGCGAACGCGCATGACCCATCCCGGATGAATCCGGTCCACCTGGTGCGTGATCATGCGGCGCAAGAAGTGCAGCTGCCGCTGCAGCGTCCAGCGCACATCGGTGTTCGAGGTCAAGGCCTCCCGGTAACGCGCCAGTTGCAGCGAGTGGCGGTCGGCGGCGAGCTTGTCCTGATCGGAATAGAACTGCTCGATCTTCTCCGTGCCCATGCCGTCGGTCTCGAGCCAGCGCGGCACATATTCGGTGCAAAGCCGCTCGACATCCACCAGCAGGCGGCTCACGCCGGTTCCGGCCGCAGGACAATTGGTCTGGAATGCATCGCCGATCAGCACGATACCCGGTTGCAGATGCCCCTCGGTCACCGACAGGTCCATGACCCAGTTGTGCACCTGGCCGACGATCGCGAAATCACCGAGATAGGGTTCAAGTCCCGGCATCAGGCGAAGCAGCGTCCGCTTGGTGTCGCGGCGCAGCTCGCGCATGATCGGATCGGTCGGATCGCGGAACATGAACAGGTTCGCCCGCATGCCGCCCGACATCGGAAACAGGCTGAGATAGTCGACGCCGTCAGCCGCCTCCTTGCCGTAGCAGGTCAGCGCGTCGAAGCCGAACGGCGCGTTATCCGGCCGCGCGATCGTAAAGCCGAACGTGACCGAGTGCCGCGCGGCAATGATCTGCCGGCGCATTCCGAGCGTGTAGCCAAGCGCGCTCGCCATGCCGGTCGCCAGAATGACCAGGCGCGAGACGACGCGCTTGCCGGAGGCCAGCGTCAGTTGCTGGCGATCTTCGCTGCAGCTGACATCGGTCACCAGGTCGAGCCGGAAGCTCGACGGATCAGGCATCAGGCCGCGCGCCATGTTGACGAGATCTGCATAGGAAACGCCATAGGATCGCCCGACGCCGATATCGACCAGTCTGCCGCCCCTGATGTTGAGCGCGCGGTCATAGGACGAGGAGACGGCCTCGACATCGTCGAGGAAGCCGAGGCGGCGGAAGATATCGATCTGCCGTCCAGCAACCTTTTCGACGCGGAATTCATCCGGCGGGATCGAGCGCTTGTCGATCAGGATGACCCGATACCCGGCCCGGACAAGCACAGCCCTCGCGAGCGAGCCTGCCAAACCGGCACCAACGATGGCAACGTCTGTTTCGATAATGTCAGCCTCGCAAGCTGCGATCGGCTGGGTCGTGCTTTCCTCGGCAATCATCTTTGTCCGCTCCGACGGCTAATTGGCCACCGAACTGCAAGTTCCTTGCCTGCCCTGCCGCCACACCCGAGCGAACAGGACGAGTTCCGCTATTGAGGTTAACGAAACGGCCTTGATGGCGATCAACGGGTTCCCGGCACACGGCTTGCAGCAAAAGCGGCCATGAACCTGATCCCTTGGAGGCTCCGCAGCAGGCAGGCGGGACCATTGCCTGGCCGCGGAGCTTCGACGGGCGCGGTCGACGCACTAACGCGGCCTCAACCAGCACGGCTCACGCTGCCGGCGATGCGGTGGAGTGCGACCCGACCTGCGCCGTTTGGAGACAGCGAGGACGACGGCGTTCCAGAATGGAGCAGCGCGACATATTGGCCGGGTGCACAACTGTCTGACGCGCGGGCCGCCGGAAGGAACGGAATCTTAGCAAGACAACATTAACACTCCTGGCTTCACCGATTGCCACGGTCCGCAGCCTGACAGGATATTGAGACGTCTCTGGTGATTGCCTCTGTGCTCCAAATGTTTCGGCGCGATGTGACGCGCGGCGTCGCCGGGACCATCCTCCTCAAGGTCGGCAGCGGCGGGCTTGCGTTCGCCTTGTTCTCGCTGGCCGCGCGGGCGATGACGCCTGACGCGTTCGGCGACTTCGCGACCTTGCTCTCCATCGCCCAGATCGCCTCGGTCGTGGGCCTTGCCGGCCAGGAGCTGCTCCTGGTTCGCTTCCTCAATGAATACGAGGTGCGCGGTCAGGCAGAGTTCACCAAGGGTGTGCTGCTGTCGAGCCTGAGGAATTCAGCGATCGGGATGCTGATCTCGATCGCCGCGATCGCCGCGGTGGCAACGCTTCGCGGTGAATGGTGGCTGCTGATCCTCTCGGTCTCGGCGTTTACCGCTGTCAATGCCGGGCTGATGCTCGGCAGCCAGATCGCGCGATCCCTGGTCAGCATCCTGATGGGCGAAGGCAATCGCGAGTTCTTCTGGCGGGTTGCCGTTGTGCTGGTCCTGATCGCAGTGCTGTTCGGCCACCGGCAGCTCACCCCTGCCGAACTGTTCACCGCGATGAGCGTCGCGATGGCTCTCGGGCTGGTCGTGCAGATCGTGTCGATCGTGCGCGTGCTGCCGAACATGCGTTCGGTCACGGCGCGCTTCGAGACCTCGCGCTGGAATCGCAGCGCATTCCGCTTCTGGCTGGCATCCATTCTCGAAGCGGCGAACCAGTATTTCGACGTCATCCTGGTCTATTGGATGCTGGATCCGGCGACCGCAGGCGTCTATTTCGCCGCCTCGCGCCTGGCGAATATCTTCGCGATGCTTTCGGCTGCGCTCTATACGTTCGGCGCGCGCCGGCTACCGTCGCTGTATTTCAGCAAGAACCACCGCGAGCTCGAACATACGCTGAAGCTGATGGCCGAGGTGACCGCGCTCTGCGTGCTCACAGGGCTCGTCATCGTCTGGGTCGGCGCTCCCTACCTTCTCGGCCTGTTCGGACCGCATTTCGCCGCGCAGCAGTGGGTGTTGATCGTGCTCGCGATCGGGACGGCGTTCCAGGCGGCCGGCGGGCCGTCCGCCGCTGTCCTGCAACTGACAGGGCATGAGCGCGATTACGTTCCGGTGGTCGCCGCCAACGTGGCGTTGCGGCTGCTGGGGTTCGTCGTGCTGATCCCCTGGCTGGGCGTGCTCGGCGCCGCGATCTCGGCGACCGCTTCTCTGGTCATCGCCACCATCGCGCTCAACGTGCTGTGCCGCCGCCGGACCAGCGTCGACCCATCGGTTCTGGTGCTGTTGCATCCCTCGTCATCGAAGGGCAGCGCCTACACCGTCCGCGTTGCGGATAGCAACGACTAGAGCGAGAAGAGTTTTGCTTGAATCGGCTTGACGCGCTCTCGGTTCACCTCTCCCCGCCGGGGAGAGGTGAACTTGCGACGCCGTTGCGGCTCAACCCAACCTCATCAGGCTGTCACTCGCAGCGCAGCCGATCCGCCTTCAGCTTGCCAATCCCAGGGCTTCGCCCTGAGGGCTGCGGACCGTGGCGTTGGCCGCCACGCGATTGACGACCAGCGCAGTCGGGACCGAGCCGAACCTCGACAGGTCGGCCCGCACCTTGCCGATCGCGGCCGGGTCGGCGGCGCCCTCGCGAACCACAAGGATCACGAGGTCGGCATGGGCGGCCAGCGCCACCGCGGCCGGCTGCGTGGCAAGCGACGATGCGTCGACGATGATCAAGCCGAAATCGGCGCGTATATCGTCCGGCGGATAAGGCGGCGCCTTGCTGCTGGCGCCGAGCAGTTCGACGACCGACGGCAGGTCGGCCTTGATGATCCCCGAGCCTTGCGGCGGCACGACTTCGGCGCGCTTCGCTTCCATCTCGATCAGGACGCTGAGCATCCCGTTCTTGACGGCGGACCGATTGAGCGATCGCGCGACGGTGCTGCCGCCCGCACCGGTCTCGAGCGACAGCAAAAGCGCCACCTTGCCGTGGTCACCCGGAAGCTGCTCGATGTTCTCGATCAGCAGTTGCAGATGCAGGCTGAGGTCGGGCTCGGCCGTCGTCGAAATCGGAGTCTGCCAGACGCTCTTGACGGCATCCGGCGACACCATGTTGGGAATGCGGGCCAGCACCGGCAATCCCGGCGGCAAGGCAGATTGCGGCGTGGCCGTGGCCGGTGCCGGGGTCGATACGGGCGCCTCGGCGCTGCGGAGGGGCGGAATGGTCTTGATCGGGAGCTTCAGATTCAGGCCGGGAACGGCGACGATCGCGGTCGACGTCAGCAGCGAGACGATCGCGAGCACGACGAGCAGCAGCGGGAGCGGCGGAAGCGTCGAACGGATCGGCGGCGTCGCAGGAGATGCGACCTTGGTCTGCGAGGCCTGCAGCAGGCGCTGCTCGTCGGTCGTCTTGTAGCGCGAGAGGAACTGCTCGTAGATATTCTTGTTGGCGTCGGCGTCGCGCTGCAACTCCTGCAGTCTGACGAACGCCTGACCGTCAACCAGGATCTGCGATTCAACCGCCTTCAACTGATCCTCGAGCGCCTTTTGCTGATCGCGCTGCGCCTCGTATTCCGACTTCGCGGTGTCGATGTTCTTCTTGCGCTCGATGTCGATCTGCCGGTTGAGGTCGCTGAGCTGGCTGAGCGCCATCACGAGGTCGGGATGACGATCGCCGAGCACCCCGCGTTTCTGCGCGATCTGGTCGTTGAGCGCGGAGCGCTGGGCGCGCAGCGCGCTCAACAGGTCCTGCTTGACCGGCCCGTCGACATTGGCCTTCAGGTCGCGGTGCAACTGCTCATAGCGCGCCTTGGCCTCCTCGGTGCGGGCGCGCGCGGCAGCCACCTGCTGCGTCAGGTCGGTGACGCGCAATTGCTGTGTGGTAGATTCCTTGCCGGCGTTGACGATGCGGTGCTCGAGCTTGAACTTGGCGACGGCATCTTCCGAAGACCGCAGCCGGTCATTCAACGTCTTGAGCCGGCTCTTCAGCCAGTCGGCGGCCTCGTCGGTCGCCACGGTGCGCGTCCCGCGTTGGCTGGCGACGAACGCCTCGGCGATCGCATTGGCGTAGTACGCCGCGCGCTGCGGGTTGTTGGACGTGAACTTGATGGCGATAACATAGGTTAGTCCGCGCCTTGAGATATCGAGCCGGTTGCGAAACCGATCGAGCAAACGCGTGGTGTCGGTCTTGCCGCCGGAGATGTCACTGTCCTCGGCGACCTTGAGCTGATCGATCAGCGGCCCGAGAAATCCATCGGATTTGGCGATCTCGACAGCGCTCTGCAGCGCTGCGGCATCTTGACCGATCCCGGGCAGGACGTCCTGATCGGTGGTCACGCGCTGCTCACGCGGGTCGACAACGACAAGCGCCGTCGCGGCGTAACGCGCCGGGATCAACATCAACAAAATGATGCCGACCGCGAAGATGACCGCGGCGAGCATCAGGATGCGTTGACCTTTCTCGCGGAAAAACGCCACCACCCCTGGAATGCTTAGGACGCCTTTGGTGGTTTCTGCGGAGGATGGGCCAGCCGGCACGCCGGCAGTTTCCCACGACGCTGTGGGTTCCGTGACTTCGGAACGTCTCGAGCCTACGCGGCTACCGAACTTCATGGGTTCTGACTCGAATTCAACTGACAGTACTGCCCCAACGTAAATATCTATGGTTAATCGCCGGTTACCCCCTCTCTGCGCTGCCGTAACCAATTAGTTAACGAGCCGGCGGTACCCTGTCCGTGAGATAATGGCTCTTGATTGCCGACAGATGTCCGATTGCTAAATGAGCAGTAACCTCAACGCGCGCTACTCGGTGCGCCAGCACGCTCCGCGTGATAGTTACGCGCGCAAAAATGAAGGGGGCGAATCCACTCCTTCAACGGGTGAGGGTTTCGTGCTCCAATACACGCCAGGTACAGAATTGCGCGAAGCATCGAGCGCATCACGCGGTCGACCGAACGCGCGAAAGCTGCGTGTCGTCCTGGTGCAGACCCAGGCCGAGAACGCCGGCGCGCAGGAGATCTCGCGGCTGCTCGGCGCCGGCCTCGCCGCGCGCGGCTATGACGTCGCCAACCTGTTCTTCTTCCGCAAATCGGATTCCTTCGACGAACCGCCCAACACGTTCTATTGCGCGCAGACCCGGCCCGGAAATCCGGTGGCGCTGCTGCGCATGCTGTGGACGCTCGCCGGTCATCTCAGGACCATCAGGCCCGACGCTGTCCTGACCTTCCAGCATTTCGGCAATGTGATCGGCGCAGGCGTGTCGCGGCTGGTCAGCCGCGCCCCGGTCATCGCCAACCAGGTGTCTTCGGCGCTGTCGATGAGCATGCCGGTGCGGGCCGCCGACATCATCATGGGCTCGACCGGCTTCTTCCAGTGCATCACGCTGAACTCGCGCGACATGGAGCGCGAATACGCGCGCTATCCTGCTCCCTACCGATCCCGCATGAAGCACGTCCCACACGGCTTCGACGACAAGTCGCACAGCCTGCCGAGGGACCTCGCGCGGCAACAGTTCAAGCTGCCGCCGGACCGCACCCTGCTCGGCTGCGCGGCGAGGCTGCACCCGCACAAGCGGCTCGATGCGGCCATTCGCCTGCTGGCGGCCGACCCATCCTGGCACCTTGCCCTCGCGGGCCAGGGCGCGGATGAGGGGCGGCTCCGGGCCCTGGCGGACGAGCTGAAAGTATCGGACCGGCTGCACTTCATCGGCGAGATTCCACCGCGCCAGATGGCCGATTTTCTGGCCTGCCTCGACGTCTTCGTCTTCCCCACGCAGGCCGAAACCTTCGGCCTCGCCGCGGTCGAGGCCGCGAGCGCCGGCATTCCCTGCGTCGTCAACGATCTCCCCGTGCTGCGCGAGGTTCTGTCCTACCAGGGGCAGCCCGCGGCGGTGTTCGTCGACGCTGCGAATGAAGCCGAATTCTCGGCCGCCGTGTCGCAGGTCCTGACAGATCGTTCGTTAAGCGACCAGCTGCGGCAAAGCGCCGTGGGCCTGAAGTCGCGCTATTCGTTGGATGCCATGATAGAGGAATACGTCCGCATTCTCGGCGACGCTGTGGGGGCGGACGCGTATTAGGAAGTTGGGCTGGCCATGATTATCGAGTTTCGCTGCGATCGCGAGCAGCCGCGGCTCTGGATGTGCCGTGAGTCACTGCGCGTCAACGATCAGGATATTCCCGTTCAAATCTCATGGACCACGACGCCGGCACCGCGACCCGCCGGCCTCGACATGCTGTTCGAGCTCGAACGCATCGTCCTGCGCAAGGGCAAGGCCGGCGGCGTCGACGGGCTGAAGACGCTTCCGGAGCGGCCGCGCGCGGGCAACCCCGACGTGGTGGTCGACTTCACCAACGCCGAGCGGGATCCGAACTGCTCCGCGAAACTGTATCTCCGTCCACGGTTCAACGGGCACGCGGGAGAAGGCGCAGCATTGGCAGCCATTCTCGCCGGCGATCTGCCGGTGATCGAAATCGTCAACGAGCTCGACGGTGCGGTGATGGACCGCGGCCACCCCTCGGCGGAAATCGCAGCCGGCCTGAGCGGCGGGCTCGACACGGTGATGGCGCGCACGCTGTCCATGCTGCCTCCGATCCTGTCAGGGGCTCCGCGGCTGGTGCCGCAACTGCCTGCTCCGGCAAACGGCGGCGCAGCGCCAAATCCCGCACCCTTTGTCCTGCGCGGCGTGGCGACGTCGATCGCAAAGGAAATTTATCGCCTGTGCTGCTACGCGCCGCACTGGCATATCGGTTGGCGCTTCGCAGGGAATACGGATATCTGGCGCACCGGCGACCTCTCTGGACCGGCCTGGAACGTGCTCGCCGATCCCGGCAACCACTTCTATGCCGATCCTGTGCCGGTGAAATGGCAGGGCAGGACGTTTGTGTTCTTCGAAGACCTCGACCACCGGACCAACAAGGGCATCATCTCCGCGATCGAATTCGACGGCAACGGGCCGATCGGCACGGTGATGCCGGTGCTGGAAGAGCCCTGGCATCTCTCCTACCCGTTCATGATCGAGCACAATGGCGAGCTCTGGATGATCCCGGAAAGCACGGCGCATCGGGACGTTCCCATCTACAAATGCATCCGCTTTCCGGACAAATGGGAGCGGCACTCAACGCTGCTGTCCGGGCTCGAGCTTGCCGATGTGACGATCACGCAGCATAACGGCCTCCACTACATGTTCGGGGCCTGGCGCGATGGCACCGGCGGATATTCCGACACGCTCGCGATCTATTACGCCGAGCAATTGCTCGGCCCCTGGCAGCCGCATGCGGCCAATCCGATCCTGATGGATCGCGCCACCACGCGGCCGGCCGGCAATTTCGTGACCGTCAATCGAAAGCTGTGGCGGCCGGTGCAGGACTGCACCAACGGATACGGCGCGGCACTCGGGCTTGCGGAAGTGCTCGAACTGTCACCGACGACGTACAAGCAGGCGGTTCGGCATCTGCTCCAGCCCGGGCCGCTATGGACCGGGCGCAAGCTGCACACGCTCAACCGCTGCGGCCAGCTCGAGGTGATCGACGGCTCGCGGGTGCAACCGAAGACCACGGCGTTTCTGGCAAGCCTGCGGTCGAGCGACCGATCATCGCAGTGGGACTGGCATAGCGCGCTGGCAAAGCCGATCGCGCGACGACTTCACTAGCACGCAAGCCAATCGATCGGGCAGCTCAGTTCGTATCGGCACTCAGCACGCCGCCAAACTGCTCCCAGGAATTTCCGGTCCAGCGCTGCAGCTGCAGCTGGGTATAGGCCATGCTGTTGCCGGGGCCGGTGTTGATCGTGATCCCCGGCATCAGGGTCGGCAGCACCAGTCCCTTGATGTTGCGCGCCTGCTTCACGATGTTCTCGCGCGACAGGTCGTCGCCGCACTGTTTCAGCACCTGTTCCAGGATCTGGCCCTGCTGGGTGCCGAACAGATAGTTGTTGTCGCCGATATCGGCGCCGGGAAGATATTTTTCGAAGTGGGCGCGATACCACTTCATGCCGGGATCGTCGGCCCACTTCTTGTCGTTCGGATCCTTGGTGATGGTCGCGACCACGACGCCGACCGCCTTGTCGGCTCCCGCGGGCACGATGGTGGCGGAGACCGAGCTCGACACGTAGTTGACGATGGTGAGCGGCGTCCAGCCGATCTCGCTCGCCTTCTTGATCGCCTGTGCGGCGAATTTCGGCGTGCCGGCGACCAGGAATGCCTGCGCGCCCGACGCCTTCAGCGTCACCACATGCGATTCGATGGTAGGCTCGGTGACCTCATAGGGAGACGTCACGACCTTCTTGTCGAAGTCGGCCTTCAGAGTTTCCTTGAAAGCGGCCACGAAGTCCCGGCCGAGGTCGTCATTCTGGTAAAGGATCGCGATCTTCGCATCGGGCGCCGTCTGCGCGATGTATTTGGCGTAGATCTTTCCTTCGGTGTTATAGCTCGGCAGTCCCGTGGTGGTCAGCGGAAACTCGTTGAAGTTCGCAAATTTGGTCACGCCGCTGACGACGAAGAGATGTGGCACCTTTTTCGCGGTCACGTATTTGATGGTTGCGCCGATCCCGGGTGTCCCGAGCGGGCTGAACAGGAACGCCACCTCGTCGCTCTCGATCAGCTTCCGGGTCTGCTCCACCGCCTTGGGCGGCGTATAGGCATCATCATAGGTGATGAGGTTGATCTTGCGGCCGTTGACGCCGCCGCGGTCATTGACGGAATGGACATAGGCGATCAGGCCCTTGCCGGTATTGCTGAGCGGGGATGCGGGACCGCTGAACGGGAATGTCGCCCCGACCTTGATCTCCGATTCCGAGATACCAGGCGTTTCGGCGCGGACCGGAGCGGCAGCAAACGCGGCGAGCATTGCAATGGATACCGCAAGCTTCCTCAAAGACATCGAATTCCCCCTTGGCTTTATGAATTGATCGGCTGTTGCCCAACGCAGCGCAGCGCCTACCATACTTCGCCGAACGGTCTGATCTCGACATTGAACGACCACGCGCTGCGGTCCTGGTGGGTGACGTGCCAGATCTCGTCCGCGATCGCTTTCGGCTTGATGAAGAAGTCGTCCGGCCGCTCAGGCCAGCGCTTCCGCGTCCACTCCAGATCGATCACCGCATCGATCACGACATAGGCGACGTGAACGCCTTGCGGTCCGAGATCGCGCGCCATCGCCTCGGCGAGAATCCGCTGCGCCGCCTTGGTCGGCGCGAACCCTGCGAAGCCGGCTTTGCCGCGCAACGCCGAAGTATTTCCGCTCGCAACGATGGCGCCCTTGCCGGCGCTGATCATCGCCGGTGCAAACCGCCGTGCGAGATACAGCAAGCCCATCGTGTTGACCTGGAAGTTACGATTGAGGATCTGCGGATCGATCTCGCGGAACGTACCGAACGCACCACCGACGGCATTGTGGATCACGACGCCGGGGCTGCCGAGATCGCGCTCGACGGCCGAGGCTACCGTCTCGACCTGCGCGGGATCGGAGACATCGCATCGATAGGCCTTCGCGCCCGGCAGCTGCTTCTCGAGCGCGGCGAGCCGCTCCTCGTTCCTGGCCAGCAGCGCGATGCGGTAGCCGCCCTCGGCGAACCGCCTGGCGAGCGCCGAGCCGGTGCCGGGCCCAACGCCGGATATCAGACAGACGGGTGCGGACATGCGATCAATCCTCCGCGTTAGAGCCAACAGGTGTCATGGTCAGGCCGCTGCCTTCGATCGCAGCTTCTCGACATAAGGCTTGAGGTCCGGCGCAAAATGCGCGTGCGCGACCAGCCGGGCAAAGTGAGCGAACATCAGCGGATACCCATCCTGCACCCCGGGATGCAGGATCCTGGTCAATCCCTGCTTGTCCAATTGCTCGCTCCGCCCGTACTCGTTCATGAACAGCGCGAGCTCGGCGGCAAAGCAGATGTCGGCAATCGAGATGCCGTCCCCGACCAGCGTCTCGCGCCGTGGCGACAGCGCCTGCTCGATCCCGGACGCATAGATCGCGAACGCATCCCTGGCGCGGGCATGAATGGCTGCGTCGACCGTGCCGCCCGACAGCGCCAGCAGATAGATCTGGGTGTCGCGCGCGAACACCAGGCTGACATCGAGGAAGCTGTCGATCCTGGACGCCTCGTAGGCGTCACGCCCGTAGAGCGGGAACGCCGCCTCGCCGAGCCGCGCCACCGCGCGCATGATGCTGTTGGATTCGAAGATCCCGACCTTGCCGTCGGCGCCGAACGCGGCGGGCACGTTGCCGAACGGATGCGCTGCCATGAACGCATCGGTCTTGAACAACTGCGCACCGGTCAGGCCGACCTTCCCGGTCCTCGCGAGCGAGGCGAGCTCCGCGCGCTCCTGCTCCGCCAACGGATGGGCATCGTAGTCCCATAACCAGTCGCGCAACTCCTTGCCCGAGGCGCCTCTGACCTCGACCGCGACGCCGCAGAACCGCGCCGCGATGGTCGCCTTCCACACGCGCGGGTTCGGCAAATAGGAGAAGATGCGCAGGGCGGTCATGGCGGCTGCTCCAGGTGCTGTTGCCTCAGGCGGCCAGCTTCAGGATCTTGACGACGTCAGCGGGCTCGCGGATCGGCTGCGGGTTCGCGCGGGTGAAGATCGACAGCATCGCGTTCCTGCCGATCAGCTCGAAGCGGTCTTCACCGACACCGACATCGGCGAGCCGCCGCGGCAGGCCGAGTTGCGCGATGAAGCCTGCGAATGCCTCGCCGGCGTCTCGCCCCGGCGCGCCGAGCGCGGCCGCGATCGATTGCTGGGCTTTCTCCGTCGCGGGGCGGTTGTAGCGCAGCACGCTCGGCATCATCACCGCGGTGCAGAAATAATGCGGGACGTCGCAGGTGCCGCCGAGCACATGGCCGATGGCGTGGCTGGCGCCCATCGGCACCCGCGACTGCAATCCGAATGCCGACAGCCAGGAGCCCAGTTGGCAGCTCAGCCGCGCTGCCTCGTCGCCGGGATTATCCTTGGTGCGCAGCAGGCCATCGTGCAGATAGCGCAAGCCCTGCTGGCACACTGCATCCACGAGCACGTTGGGGCGGCTGGAGCAGATCGCCTCGATGCCGTGATCCATCGCGCGCGTGCCCGAGCCGAGCCAGAGCTTCTCCGGGGTGTATCTCGTCATCGCCGGATCAAGGATGATGCTGCGCGGCATCATCATCGGATGGTTGAATATCTGCTTCAGCTTGCGGCTGGTGTCGGTGACCAGCGCGCCGGAATTGTATTCGCCGCCCGACAGCGTGCTGGGGATCGCGATCATCCGGACCTTCGGGTCGCGGAACGGTCCGAACCGGCGCTCCGGCGTGGTCTCGAAGCCGTCGAGCCCCGCCGGCTCGAATATCTCGTGCTCGATGCACATCAGCACGATCTTCGCGGCGTCGACCACCGAGCCGCCGCCGATTGCGACGACGAGGTCGGCCCTGGCTTCGCTGGCCTGCCGCGCGATCAGCGTCACCACGTCCCGCGTGGTGTGCTGCGGCACGCCGTCGAAGGTCGCCGCATGACGATCGCCGAGCGCTTTGCGGATCTTCTCGATCTCGTCGGTCGTGGTGTTCAGCGTCCGGCTGGCGATCAGATAGATGCGTTTCGCGCCCAGCCGCTCGGCCTCCTCGCGCAGCGCTTCGGCTGCCGGTTTGCCGTAGATCACGGTTTCCATGGCGGGATATTGATGGCTGCCGACGACGTGCATGCTTGTCACTCCCTCGATGGTTCCGTGAATTTCGCTGCCGGTTCAGGCCGACAGCTTGGTGAAATCAGGCTGACGCCGCTCGGCGAAGGCGGCAAAGGCCTCGCGGGCCTCGGGCGTGGTCAGGCGTTGCTTGAACAGCACGCCCTCCTCGGCGATCTGTGCCGCGATCCGCTGCTGTTCGCGCATCAGCGCCTTGGTCATGCTGAGCGAGCCGGCCGGCCGCTTGGTCAGCGCGATCGCCGCGTCATGCGCTTTCTTGCGCAGATCGGCCTGCGGCACCACGGCATTGGCAAGGCCCGATGCCAGCGCGCCCTGCGCATCCATCGGCTCACCGAGCGCGAACATCGCATAGGCGCGCGCGTGCCCGATCCTTAAAGGGAGCAGCCAGCTCGACGCCGCTTCCGGCACCAGAGCGAGATTGACGAAGGGCGTGATCAGCCGCGCGGTCTCGGCGAGATAGACCAGGTCGCAATGCAGCAGCATGGTGGTGCCGACGCCGACCGCATTGCCCTGCACGGCCGCGACCAGCGGCTTGCCGACCTTGCTGATGGTCTCGATGAAGCGATGCGCCGGGCTATCCACCGCGCTCTCGCCGCGCGCCTGGCTCGCGAAATCGGCCAGGTCATTGCCCGCGGTGAAGCTGTCGCCGTCGCCCTGGAGCAGGATGACGCGGACGGACGGATCCGCCTCGGCCTGCTTCAGCGCACCCGACATCGCGTCATACATGGCACCGGTGAGGGCGTTCTTCTTCTCCGGCCGCTGCAAGGTCAGCGTCATGACGCCGGCGGCGATTTCGACTTTGACATGCTCGGTCATGGCACTCTCCCGTTCAGGCCACCGCGCGGGCCGGCTTGGTTTCGAACTTGCCGTCGAGGAAGCCGGTCAGCCGGTGCCGGATGATCGCTTCGGCCTCGGCCATGATGCGGTCGATCAGCTCCTTGACGGTCGGGATGTCGTTGATCAGGCCGACCACCATGCCGCAGCTCCAGGCCCCGGCATCCATCTCGCCCTCGATCATCACCTTCGGGTAGACGCCGGCGACCTGCTCGTGGATGTCCTCGATCTTGAGTTTGGCGCCCTTCTCGCGCTCGATATCCAGCAGCTCATCGACGCCCTTGTTCTTCAACACGCGCTCGGTGTTGCGCAGCGCGCGCATCACAAGGCGCGTGTCGAGTTCGTCGGCATCGAGCAGCGCCTGCTTCACGTTGGGATGAACAGGCGCTTCCTTGGTGGCGATGAAGCGGGTGCCCATGTTCATGCCGGCCGCGCCCATCGACAGCGCCGCGACGAGGCTGCGCGCATCCGCCATGCCGCCCGAGGCGACGAACGGAATCTTCAATTCATCCGCCGCGCGCGGCAGCAGGATCATGTTCGGGATATCGTCCTCGCCGGGATGGCCGCCGCACTCGAAGCCGTCGACGCTGACCGCATCGCAGCCGATCCTCTCGGCCTTCAGCGAGTGCCGCACCGAGGTGCATTTGTGGATCACCTTGATGCCCGCCGCCTTCAGCGCCGGCATGTACTGCTCCGGGCTGCGGCCCGCGGTCTCCACCGCCTTGACGCCGCCCTCGCGGATCGCGGCGATATATTCCGGATAAGGCGGCGCGGTGAAGCTCGGCAAGAAGGTGAGGTTCACGCCGATCGGCTTGTCGGTCATGTCGCGGCAGCGCGCGATTTCCTTGGCCAGCAGCTCCGGCGTCCGCTGGGTCAGGCCGGTGATGATGCCGAGGCCGCCGGCGTTCGACACCGCGGCCGCCATCTCGGCGAAGCCGACATAATGCATGCCGCCCTGGATGATCGGATGCTGGATGCCGAACAATTCGGTGATTGCTGTCTTCACAAGTCTCTCCCGCGTTTCCGATCAGTGGACGATTTCAAACAGGCCGGCCGCGCCCATGCCGCCGCCGATGCACATGGTCACCACGCCGTATTTCGCCTTGCGCCGCCGGCCTTCGATCAGGAGGTGGCCGGTGAGCCGCGCGCCGGTCATGCCATAGGGATGGCCGATCGCAATCGAGCCGCCGTTGACGTTGAGCTTGTCAGGATCGATGCCGAGCTTGTCGCGGCAATAAATCACCTGCACCGCGTAGGCCTCGTTGAGCTCCCAGAGATCGATATCGTCGATCTTCAGGTTATGTCGCTTCAACAGCCGCGGGATCGCGGCGACCGGACCGACGCCCATCTCGTCCGGCTCGACGCCGGCGGCGACGAAGCCCCGGAAGATGCCGAGCGGCTTCAGCCCCTTCTGCGCGGCGACCTTGTCGCTCATGATCACGCAGGCCGAAGCGCCGTCCGAAAGCTGGCTGGCATTGCCCGCGCTGATGGTCTTGCCCTCGAACACCGGCTTGATCTTGGCGAGACCATCCGCCGTGGTGTCCGGCCGCGGGCCTTCATCCTTGGCCAAGGTCACCTGCTGGAAGCTGACTTCCTTGGTGTCCTTGTTAACCACGGCCATCTTGGTCGTGAACGGCACGATCTCGTCGTTGAAACGGCCGCCCTGCAGCGCGGCACCGACGCGGCGCTGGCACTCGAGGCTGTATTCGTCCTGCTTATCGCGGCCGATCCCGTAACGCTCGGCGACGACCTCAGCCGTCTCCAGCATCGACATGTACATCTCGGGCTTCATCACCATCAGCTCGTCGTCGACGGCGTGGAACCTGTTCATGTGCTCGTTCTGCACCAGGCTGATCGATTCGATGCCGCCGCCGATCGCAATCTCGACGCCGTCAAGCATCACCGAGCGCGCGGCAACCGCGATCGCCTGCAGGCCGGAGGCGCATTGCCGGTCGATGGTGGTGCCGGCAACAGTGACTGGAAGTCCGGCGCGGATCGCGCCCTTGCGCGCGACGTTCATCACCATGGTGCCCTGCTGCATGGCGCAGCCCATCACCACGTCCTCCACCTCATCAGGCGCGATGCCGGCGCGCTTCACGGCCTCGGCCATCACATGGCCGGCCAAGGTCGGGCCGTCGGTGTTGTTGAGCGCGCCGCGATAGGCCTTGCCGACGCCGGTGCGCGCGGTGGAAACGATGACTGCATCTTGTGACATGTTTAACCTCTTTGACTTCAGGCGACCGCGTCGAGCTGCGCATAGCGCAGCACGTGATAAGCGGGATCGCCGAACTGGATGTTGATGGAGGAAATCCGCTTGAAGTAGTGGCCGACATTGAGCTCGTCGGTCATACCCATGCCGCCATGCAGCTGCACCGCCTGGTCGGCCACGAACTTGCCGGCATAGCCGATCTTGGATTTTGCACCCGACGCCAGCCGGGAGAGGCCGGCCTCGCCCTCGCTGAGGCTGAGCGACAGATGCTGCATCAGGGACAGCGCCTCCTGATGGGCGATGAACATATCGACCATCCGGTGCTGCAGCACCTGGAAGCTGCCGATCGTGACACCGAACTGCTTGCGCGTCTTGGAATAATCCAGTGTCGCGTCATTCAGCTCGCCGATCGCGCCGACCGCCTCCGCACAGAGCGCGCCGATCGCGCGGTTTCGGCAGGCCTCCAGCGCGGCGACACCCTCGCCTTCCCGACCCAACAACTCCCCGCGCACGCCGCGCAGGCTGATCTCCGCCGCCCGGCGGCCATCGATCGTCCTGAAGCCTTGCAGATCAAGGTTCGCTGCGCGGCGATCCACCACGAACAGGCTGACGCCGCCGCGATCGTGGCGATGGCCTGAGGTGCGCGCGGAGACGATGAGATAGTCCGCCCAAGGCGCGGCGATGACCGCGGTCTTCTCCCCGCTCAGCAAATAGTCGTCACCGTGCCGACGCGCCGTGGTCGTGACGGTCGCAAGATCGAAGCGCGAGCCCTTCTCGGTCCAGGCTAGCGCCCAGAGCTTAGATCCCGCGATGATGTCGGCGATATGGGCCTGCTTCTGCGCCTCGGAACCCGCCTGCTCGATCAGGCCGCCAGCCACCACAACCGTCTCGACGAACGGCTCGACCACGAGATGCCGGCCGAACTCGTGCATGATGATCATGGTCGATAGCGGCCCGCCGCCGAAGCCGCCGACGGCTTCCGAGAACGGCGCGGCGAGCAGGCCAACCTCGGCGAATTCATCCCATTGCCTGCGGCCAAGCCCCTCTTCGCTCGCAACGATCTTGCGGCGGGCATCGAAATCATACTGGTCGCGCAGCAGCCGCTGCACGCTGGACCGCAACAATTCCTGCTCTTCCGTGAACTGGATATCCATCCGATCCTCGTTGCCGCTATCGCCGTTGTTTGGGCATGATCTCTTCGGAAAACCGCTTCGCACTTTTCCGGATCATGCCCTAGAGACCAAGCACCGCCTTGGCGATGATGTTGCGCTGGATCTCGTTCGATCCGCCGTAGATCGAGAGCTTGCGCGAGTTGAGATACTTCTCCGACGCGGTGTGGCCGTAGTCGGGGCCCGGCATGAAGTGATTGGCGCTGACCGGATGCTCGCGGATCGCAAGCCCGTAATTGCCGATCGCCCGATGCGTCAGCTCGGTGATATCCTGGAAGATCTCGGTGCCGCGGATCTTGAACAGCGACGCGGACGGACCCGGATCGATGCCGCGGGCCATCTGGGCGACGACGCGAAGCTCGGTCGCCTCCAATGCCAGCACGTCGAGCTCGACGCGGGCGATGTCCCTGATGAATTCGAGATGCGCCGGATCATCTTCCTGGATTTCGGCCTTCACGATCTGCTTCAGCCGATTGAGATAGCGTGTCGAGCGGCCGATGCCGGCCATGCTGGTGCGCTCATTGCCGAGCAGGAATTTGGCGTAGGTCCAACCCTTGTTTTCCTCGCCGATCAGGTTCTCGGCGGGGACGCGGACGTTCTCGAGGAAGACGTCATTGACCTCATGCGAGCCATCGATGGTGATGATCGGACGCACGGTGACGCCCGGCGACTTCATGTCGATCAGCAGGAACGAGATGCCGGATTGCGGCTTCGCCGTGGGATCGGTGCGGACCAGGCAGAAGATCCAATCCGCGTGCTGCGCCAGCGTGGTCCAGGTCTTGTGGCCGTTGACGATGTAGTGGTCACCGTCGCGCACCGCCTTGGTGCGAACGGTGGCGAGATCGGAGCCGGAGCCCGGCTCCGAATAGCCCTGGCACCACCAGTCCTCACCCGACAGGATGCGCGGCAAGAATTTTGCCTTCTGCGCAGCGTTGCCGAACGTGTAGATGACCGGGCCGACCATGGTGACGCTGAACGCCAAAGGCGGCATCGTGCCGGCGCGCGTCGTCTCCTGCTCGAAGATGAAGCGGCGGGTGATCGACCAGCCCGGTCCGCCATATTCCTTCGGCCAGAGCGGCGCGATCCAGCCCTTGTCGTGCAGGATGCGATGCCACAGCAGCATCTGCTCCTTGGAGAGATCGGTCTCCGGATTGGCGACGCACATCTCCGCCGGATAATTGTCCTTGATGAAGGCGCGGACTTCGTCGCGGAACGCCGCGTCTTCAGGGGATAGCGCGAGCTCCATCTGCCGTGCTCCCTACCACTTCTCGCCGAAGGGGCGGATTTCCAGCTCGAAGGTCCAGGCGCTCTTCGGCTGCTGGTAGAGCTGCCAGTAGGACGCGGCAACCGAGGCCGGCGGCATCAAGAGATCGGGATTGTCGAGCGCGTTCGGGCCGAGCGCCTCGATGCGACGCTGCCGCACCCATTCGGTGTCGACGCCGGAATCGATGATCAGATGCGCGACATGGATGTTCTTCGGTCCCAGCTCGCGCGCCATCGCCTGCGCCACGGCGCGCAGGCCGAACTTGGCGCTGGCAAAGGCGGCATAGCCGCTGCCGCCGCGCAGCGACGCGGTGGCGCCGGTGAAGAAGATGTTGCCTTCTCCGCGCGCCGTCATCAGCCGTGCCGCTTCGCGTCCCGCCAGGAAGCCGGAATAGCAGGCCATCTCCCAGACCTTGCGGAACACGCGCTCGGTGGTCTCCAGAATCGGGAAATTGACGTTGGCGCCGATGTTGAAGATGCAGACCTCGAGCGGCGCATGCTTGTCGGCGTCGTTGAGGAAGGCAGTGATCTCCTCCTCCTTGCGCGCGTCGAGCGAACGCGCGTGGATCTCGCCGCCGGCGGCCTCGATCTCCTTGACCAGCGGCGCGAGCTTGTCGCCGTTGCGGCGGCCGGCGAAGATCGTGAAGCCCTCGGCGGCGAATTTCTTCGCGATCTCGCCGCCGATGAAATCACCGGCACCAATGACGGCCACCGTCTTGTTTCTCTTCTGCATGGTGTTCTCCGGTCTTGTTTGAGTGAACGGGCTGGCGGTGGCTCAGCGTCAGCTGCGCAACGATTCCGCCAGCTTGTGCTTCAACAGCTTGCCCGTCGATGTCGCGGGCAGCGCGTCCATCAGGATAATCTCCGTCGGGCGCTTGTACGAGGTGAGTTGCGGAGCAACATGGGCCATCAGGTCCTGCGCGGTCGCTGTCGAGCCCTTGATCAGCTGCACGAAGGCCACGACCTCCTCATTGCCCTCGACCGCCCGGCCGACCACTGCGCACTGCACAACAGCGTCATGCGTGCTCAGCACCGCCTCGATCTCGGCCGGATAGACGTTGAATCCGGAGCGGATGATCATCTCCTTGGTCCGCCCGACGATATAAAGGGCGTCGTTCTCGAAGCGGGCCAGATCGCCGGTGTTGAACCAGCCGTCGGGATCGATCGCCTTGGCGGTCAGATCGGGCGCGCGGTAGTAGCCGCGCATCACGTTCGGACCGCGGACGTGGAGCTCGCCGACTTCGCCTGCCGCAACCGGCTTGAGGTCGCGACCGACCAGCCTTGCCTCGATACCCGCCATGACGGTGCCGACCGCGTGGTCGGCCCGGGGATTGTCGGGCCGGACGCCAGAGATGCCCGGCGAGCATTCGGTGATGCCGTAACCGTTGAGCAACGGCAGGCCAAGCTCCTGCTCGACCCGGTTCTTGAGATCGAGGTCGAGCGGCGCGCCGGCCACCGAGATCACGCGCAACCGGCCGCGATCGAGCTTCGGCAAGCCGGCATTGCGGCGATATTCAAGCAGGCGCTGATAGGTCGCGGGCACACCATTCAGGATCGTGATGCCCTCCTCGGTCATCGCCTTGACGAGCGCGGCCGGATCGTATTTTGCGACGAGGCGCACGGTCGCTCCGACCATCAAGGTCATCGTCAGCAGCGAAATGCCGACGATATGCGAGATCGGCAGCACGCAATATTGCACGTCATCGGCCGCCATCCTGCGGAAGCCTGCAGTGCCCCGGGCGCTGAACAGGAGATTTCGATGGGTCAGCATTACGCCCTTCGGCGTGCCCGTGGTGCCGGACGTGTAGATCAGGACCGCGACCTGGTCGGCGCCGTCGGCTTCGACCGGCTCAGCCGCGGTTGCCAGATTCAAGCTGGTGACGGCGACGCCATGAAGCGGGCCGACATCCTGCACGGCAGCCTCATAGCGCGCGGCATGGGCGGCAGCCTCCTGCGAGACCTCGACGGTGAGCAGCACGCGGCGGGCGCCGCTGTGATCTCTGATCTGATCCAGCTCCCGCGACGAGAGCCGCGGATTGACCACGATTGACCAGACATCGAGCCGGCTCGCCGCCAGCAGCAGGCAAGCAAGCGGTATCGAATTCTCGCTCACGATCATCATGCGATCGCCGGCGCGGATGCCGAGCGCCTGCAACGCGGCTGCGACGCGATCGACCGCCTGATCGAGCTCGCGATAGGTCAGCCGCATCGTGTCGTCGATCAGCGCCGGATGATTTGGCGTCGCCACGACATGGTGATTGATCACCTCGTGGATACGGTTGGGCAAGCCTTCCACACTTCCTTCGGCAAACTGGGTCAACGCCTGCACTGAAACCTCCCTGTCGCAGCCCTTCGGGCTTGATTTGCTGTGTTGAGGAATGTCCCGCTCAGGCGGTCTTGCGCTGCCCCGCCGTTAGCTGCGCGACGATCTCTTCTTCGACCTCGCGCAAGCGGTCCTTGCCGAAGAAGATCTCGTCACCGACGAAGAAGGTCGGCGAACCGAACGAGCCGCGCGCCACCGCATTGCTGGTGTTGTCGATCAGCTTCTTCTTCACCTCGTCCTGTTGGGCGCGGGCGATGATGCGGTCGATGTCGAGGCCGGAGGACAGGAACGCCTCGCGGAACACCTGCGGATCATCCATCTTCTTGGGCTCGGACCACATGTGGTGATAGGCGGCGCGGAAATAGGGCTCGAACAGCCCCTCGGAATCGGCTGCGACGACGCCGCGCATCAGCATCAGCGTGTTGACCGGAAAGAACGGGTTCGACTTGAAGGTCGTGATGTTGTGGCGCCGCAGGAAGCGCTCGGTCTCGAGCGCGTTGTATTCGGGCTTGTTCTTGATGCCGCGCAGGGACTCGCCGGGCGACAAGTTGCCGGTGGCCTTGTAGACGCCGCCGAGCAGCACCGGGATGTAGTCAAACTTCACGCCAGTGCGCTTCTCGATCCCCGGCAGCGCGAGCTCCGCGAGATAGGCGTTGGGGCTTCCAAAATCGAAGTGGAATTCGACCTTGAGCGGAGCAGCCATGGAACGCCCTTCCCTTCGAGTGGCAGCAATCGCCTGTCGCTGCCGGTTGATCGTGGTCCGGACCTTAAGTTCTATTTTAGAACTGTCAATATGATATTTGTCATCCAATAGCTTGCCGTGAAGTATCCTATTGAAATGACGTAAGTTCTGATTTAGAATTTAATTCGCGTATCGTCGCAGACCGCTGGAGATGCAGATGAAATGGGATGCCCTCGAGGAGGAGCCGTGCTCGCTGGCCCGCACCGTGGCCGTGATCGGTGACCGCTGGAGCCTGTTGATCCTGCGCGAATGTTTCCTGCGCATCCGCAGGTTCGATGACTTCCAGGCATCGCTCGGGATCACCCGGCATCTGCTCGCCGACCGGCTGAAGAAGCTGGTGCGCTTCGGCGTGCTGCGCAAGATTCCCTATCAGGAGGCGCCGAAGCGCTACGAATACATCCTGACGCAGAAGGGGCTCGATCTCTATCCGATCATCATGTCGATCGTGCACTGGGGCAACATCCACATGGTCGACGCGCGCGGCCGGCCGTTGCTGCACGAGCACAAGAGCTGCGGGAAGATGTTCGATCCCGTCATGGTCTGCTCGGAATGCGGCGAGCCGCTGAGCGCAAAGCACGTCCATGTGCATCCGGGTCCCGGCGCCCGGCGATCGTCGCCGCTGCACGCCAGCGCGCGGGAGCGCACCAAGAGGAACGCCGAGCAGGCCTAGATATTCTCTGCAGCGCCGATGCGTCGCGCGGCGGGTCGAGCCCGCTATTTGACCAACGTCGCGCCGGTCTCCGGATGCTGCAACCAGCCGAGCAGCGCCTCGTGGAAGCGCGCCGGCGCCTGGATCTGCGGGGAATGGCCGAGGTCGGGGAATTCGACCAGCTGCGCATGCGGAATCCGCTTCGCGGCTTCCTTGCCGAGCACCGGATAATTGCCGAGGGTCTTGCGGGTCTCCGGCGGCGCGGTGTCCTTGCCGATCGCGGTGGTGTCCTTGTCGCCGACGAACAGCAGCGTCGGCGGCTTGATCTGCTCGAACTCGTAGAACACCGGCTGGGTCGCGATCATGTCGTAGAGCCGCGCCGAGCTCGACGCCACGGCGGCGCGGCCCTCCCCGCGATACATGCCGGCCAGCATCTGCACCCAGGTCTCGTAGGACGGATCCCAGGTGTCGGCGTAATAGGTGGCGCGCTCATAGGCGCGGATGCTGTCGGCGGTGACGCGCGTCTCGCGCTGCATCCAGCCGTCGAGGCTGAGCCACGGCACGCCCTTGGCCTTCCAGTCTTCCAGCCCGATCGGATCGACCAGCACGAGGCGATCGGTGGCGTCCGGATACATCAGCGCGTAGCGCATCGCGAGCATGCCACCGGTCGAGTGGCCGACCATGATCGAACGCTCGATCCCGAGCGAAGCAAGCAGCGCACGGCTGTTGCCGGCGAGCTGCTGGAAGGTGAACTGATAGCGTTCCGGCTTACTGGATTTGCAGAAGCCGATCTGGTCCAGCGCGATCACGCGATAACCGGCGCCGCTGAGCGCCTTGATGGTGCCGTCCCAGGTCGCGGCGCAGAAATTCTTGCCGTGCAGCAGCACCGCGGTCTGCCCGTTCGGCGTCGCCGGCTTGACGTCGAGATAGACCATGTCGAGCTCCTGCCCCTGCGAGCTGAAGCGATAGTGCTGCACCGGATAGGGATATTCGAAACCCTGCAACTCCGGTCCGTAAGCCGGCTCAGCGGCCGATTGCGCTGATGCAGCGGACGAACCGAATGTGACGGACACAGCGACGACAAAAAACAGGGCCTTCAGGTGCATCTCAGAATGTCCAACCAACAGGGGCGATCCCGTGATGCCGTAGCCGAACGGCTGGACGCCATCCAGCGCCATCAGATGATTTGTTCGTGATCGCTGCTAGATTACGCCGGATCGAACGCCCGGATCGGCGGCAGATTGCCGTTGAAGCGCTCCACCTCGACCGTCGTCAGCTGGCCGGTGCAGCCCTGCGCGAAGGATGACGTGCCGATGTCGCGGGTCAGCACGTTCGGATTGCCGTGCACGCAGAGCGGTGCCTCCTCCTCGGGATCCATCGGATCGTACCAGGCGCCGGTCGGCAGCTGCACCACGCCGGGCGCGATGCCGTCGGTGACATGCACCGCGGCGAGGCAGGCGCCGCGCGCGTTGAAGATGCGGATGATGTCGCCATCAGTGATGCCGCGCGCCGCAGCATCCCGCGGGTTCATCCGCGCGACCTCGCGGCCGCGATGCTTGGCCTCGAGCGAGTGGCCGCCGAAATCGAGCTGGCTGTGCAGGCGCGTCACCGGCTGGTTGGCGACCAGGAAGCACGGCGCGCCCGGCTTCGGCGTGTCTGATTTCGCGAGCCAGACCGGATGGCCCGGACAATCGGCATCGCCGTGATCTGATATCTTCTGCGAGAAGATCTCGATGCGGCCGCTCGGCGTCGGCAATGGCCGCGCGACCGGGTCCTCGCGGAAGCGGCGCAGCGAACCGCCGTCGTCGAGATGCTGCGGCACCACCAGGCTGCCACGCGCCCAGAATTCATCAAAGCCCGGCGCTTCGAGCCCGCGCGCGGCGAGCGCCTTGCGGGTCGGCTCGTAGAGATGTTCCAGCCATTGCCGCGACGTGCGCCCCTCGGTGAAGGGCTCGCGGGCCCCTAACCGCTCGGCGAGATCGGCGAAGATGTCATAGTCGTCGCGCGCTAGGCCGAACGGCTCGGCGATCCGGTGCATCGCGACCATCAAGGGATCGTTGCTGGAATAGCCGATGTCCTCGCGCTCCAGCGTCATGGTCGAGGGCAGCACGATGTCGGCGTGGCGGGCGGTGGCGGTCCAGGCCAGCTCGTGCACCACAAGCGTATCGAGCCGCGCAAACGCCTTGCGCAGGCGGTTGAGGTCCTGATGATGGTGGAACGGATTGCCGCCCGCCCAATAGACGAGGCGGATATCCGGATAGGTCCGCGTCTCGCCATTGTAGCGATAGGTCGTGCCGGGATTGAGCAGCATGTCGGCGATGCGCGCCACCGGAATGAAGTCGGCGACGCCGTTGCGGCCCTGGCCGAGCGTCGGCCCCGGCACGGCGTTGACGCGGCGCCCGTAATAGCCGATCGCGCCGAGCGAATAGGCGTAGCCGCCGCCGGGCAGGCCGATCTGGCCGAGGGCTGCCGCCAGCACCATGCCCATCCACACCGGCTGCTCACCATGCTCGGCGCGCTGCAACGAATGCGAGACGGTGATCAGCGCGCGCTGCCCGGCGAGCCGCCGCGCCAGCGCCCTGATCGTGTCGGCATCGATGCCGCAGATCGAAGCGGCCCATTCGGCGCTCTTCGGCTGGCCATCGGTTTCACCGAAGAGATAGCGCAAAAACACCGGCCAGCCTTCGGTGTAGCGATCGAGGAAGGCCTGATCGTGCAGGCCCTCGCTGACCAGGGTGTGGACGATGCCGAGCATCAGCGCGGTGTCGGTGCCGGGTGTCGCCGTCAGCCATTCGGCGCCGGCCTCGACCGGGAGATCGTCGCGCAGCGGACTGACCAGGACGAACTCGCAGCCGCGCCGGTGCGCAGCCGCCATCGCGCCGCGCTCGACATGCTTGCTGATCGAGCCGCCGGCGACCATCGAGTTCTTCAGCGCCATGCCGCCGAACGCCAGCACGATGTCGGTTTCGGCCGCGATCTGCTCCCAGGTGACGTTGCGCTTGGTGATGTCCTCGTAGCCGGTGAGGATCTGCGGCAGCAGCACCGAGGACGCGCCGGAGGAATAGGTGTTCACCGAGCGGACATAGCCGCCGAGCGCGATGTTGAGGAAGCGATGCACCTGGCTCTGCGCGTGATGAAAGCGGCCTGCGCTCGACCAGCCATAGGAGCCGCCGAACACCGCGCCGGGGCCGATCGTGTCGCGGATCCGCGAAAGCTCGCCGCCGAGCAGATCGAGCGCCTGCTCCCAGCTGACCGAGACGAACTCGTCGCGGCCACGGCGGTCGTCGGGCCCAGGCCCGCGCTCGAGCCAGCCGCGGCGGATCGCAGGCTGTGCGATGCGCGCCTGGTGGCGCAGCGCGCCGGGGAAATTGTTGATGATGCCGTTCGGATCGGGATCGCCGGCATAGGGCCGGACTTCGAGACCGGCTTGGCCGAGCCGCGCCGAGAACACGCCCCAATGCGAGGTGTGCGGCTTGAAACCATCGGATAGATCGAGGCCGGGATCGGGGTAGCCAATGGTCTCAGTCATTCAGCAGCGTCCTCAGATGCGGGTCTCGAGCCCCGTCGCAAAGATGTCGTCAGTATAACGATCCGCGACCCCAAGTCTTCGGATACAGGGTTGCGCGACGCGCAGGCGGCCCCGCGCACGGCACCCGCCGCTCCCTCTCCCGCTTGCGGGGGAGGGTTGGGTGGGGGCTCTCTCCGCGAGTCATATTGTGGAGAGAGCCCCCACCCGCCGCGCGCTGGGCGCGCGTCGGCCTCCCCCGCAAGCGGGAGAGGCGAAGGGAACTCGCGGAGAATCTCCGCAGACTTCACATGCGATTGCCCCCCGACAAGGCGCGCGGCCAAAAACTCGAAAACAACCCCATGCAAAGGAGCAGGCCCGCCGCCTGTGCTCGACATGGCGGCTTGACACGTCGGGCAACTCAGGGGCATATTTCCAATATTCCGAAATCGTGCAAGCGCCCTTAAGCGCCCCTCGCCCGCAACAGCGGGCTCGCCGGCTGCGATCGCGGCCCAGACATCCTCAACCCACATCGACATCGCACCGGCGCCCGCAGCGAACGATCGCCTGCGTGCGTGCCGCTCATTCCAGGGAACATCGACATGACCACTGCACCCGATCTCACCGTGCCGACGATGGCCGCCGCACCCGGCGAGCCGCAAGCAGCCATACTCCCGCGCATCAAGCTCTCGCGGCGCGGCTACGCGATCGACCACCCCGACCCGAGGCTCGGCGAAGCGCTGATGGCGAACGCGCTCGGGGTCGCCGATCGCGCCGCGATGGACGGCATCCTCAGGCAACTGGTCAGGGCCAGCGTGAGCGGCGGCAAGCCTAGCGAGGTCAACCTCGCCTTCATACTCTCGATGGTGAAGAGCATTCGCCCACGGGATGCCGTCGAGGCCATGCTGGTGGCGCAGATGGTTTCGGTGCACGTGATGGCGATGCGCTGTGCCCAGCACCTCGCGCATGCCGACGACCTCGCCCAGCACGACAGCGCCGCGCGCGCCCTCGGCCGGCTCGCCCGCACCTTCCCCGCCCAGATCGAGGCGCTGAACCGCTACCGCAGCCATGGCGAGCCCGCCATCACCGTGCAGAACGTGAAGGTGGAGGACGGCGGCAACGCCATCGTCGGCAACGTCACCCAGCATGCGAGCGTGATCGTCTCCGACCAGACCGCGCCATCCGCGGCGCGGGCGCCGAAGGCCGCCCGCGCCAGGCGCGCGCATGAGCCTGCCGATGCCAGGCAGGATGCCCAGGCATGAGCGGTCACGTGAGCACGACCGGGGCGATGCTGACGAGCCCGCGCTGCGGCGCCAAAACCCGCAGCAGTGGCGCCTGCCGCGCGCCGGCCGTGCGCGGCAAGAGGCGCTGCCGCATGCACGGCGGCGCAAAGGGATCCGGCGCGCCGAAGGCAAACCGGAACGCACGCAAGCACGGGCTGTTCACCAGGGATGCGATCGCTGAACGGAGAGAGATTCGCGCGTTGTTGGGGAGGGTGCAGAGGTTGCTGGAAGGGACGTGATTAGCTTCGGTGACGGTGCAATCTCACCGTAACTCCGGGTAATAAACGCGCAACGAAGGACACGCTCAGGGGATAGTAAGTCATTTGTTGCACGTAAAGACTGTACTTGATAGCGTTCCAGTTTCACGAAATCGGTTTTGAAGGCGAATCAAAAATGAAGTACTTGGTGTCGCTTTTCCAAACCGCCGAAGGCGCCCCCCACTGGATTTCGATCCTTACTTTCGTGGGCTGGTTAGTTACTGGTTGCTTTATCATCACGTCCCTAGTCATCAACCGGAACGACAGGGTGGCGCAAGGGCCGTGGATTCTCACGCCTGCTCAGGAAGCCAAGTTTGTGGAAAGCCTGAAGTCCGCCGTTAAGGGCAAGATGGCGCTCGAATATTCCAATGCGGATGCAAAGCGTGTTTATGGGTATGCAGCAAAGCTGAAAGAACTGCTGAAAAGTCGGGATACGATGTTTGGGGTTACGTCGCTTCGTACATCCAATC
>NZ_LGHK01000387.1 GCF_001908235.1 Bradyrhizobium sp. NAS96.2 | reverse complement strand
AGATCCTCTTGCTGCTTTTTCGCCCGCGTTAGCCGCGATTTCATGCCGGCGAGCTCGAGCGGCCGTTTGATGTCGATCATGTCGATTCCCTCCAAGAGTTGCGGATGCCGCTCGAGCAGCTCGAGCCGCAATTTCAGATGCGCGATCGCGACCAGCGCCGTGACGCGGTCCATCGCACAATCATTTCGCGCGAATGCGCAGTTTGACGACGCGCTCGAGCTGCTGCCCGGTCGCGGTCTCGATCCGGTTAGTGATGCTGTAGACGCGGCCGAGCTCGCCGCCGGTCAATGTCACCAGGGCAACGGTCGCCGAGCTGCTCGACGAGCTCGCGACGATGCCCTGCGGCAGCACGTAGCTCGAGGACTTGATACCGCCCGCCGGCGCGACGTCCTCGCCGGCGGCGCGCCTGGCGGCCTCGGCCGGCGTCAGCAGGACGTCGGACCAATCGAAACCCCGCTCGACGACCTCCTCCGGCGCCTTCGCCGGCCAGAACAGTAGCGTCCGCGCGTTGCGCGGCGCCTTGAGGATGCGATCGGCCATCACCAGACCTCCGATAGCATGAGCAGCGTCACGGCGTCAGGGAT
>NZ_LGHK01000386.1 GCF_001908235.1 Bradyrhizobium sp. NAS96.2 | reverse complement strand
CTCGCACTGATGATCCTCTCGACCGACAACGCGGCGCCGCCGATCGTGCCGGAGATGTGGGATCTGTCCTGCGTCGATTGGGCCGATCGCATGCGCGAGGGCCGCTCGCTTGTGCCGGATCTGCCGCTGTTCGCGGCCGAGGCCGACATCGCGCAGGCGTTCTATGACGAGCTGCAGCTGCCGGACGTGCCTGGCGCGCCGAAAATGCGCGAGGCGTCGGGCCAATGGTTCCGGGATATCGTCCGCGCGTCGTTCGGCAGCTGGGACCCGGTAAATCAGGTTCGCTATATCCGCGACATCCTGGCGCTGGTCCCGAAAGGCTCCTCGAAAACGACCAACGCCGCGGCGCTGCTGATCGTCGCGATGCTTATGAATTTCCGGCCGCGCGGAACGGCGCTGTTTGTCGGTCCGACGCAGGCGATCTCGGATCGCGCCTATGAGCAGGCGGTCGGCATGATCGAGGAGTCGCCGGATCTGCGCCGGCGGTTCCGGCCCCGCGATCATATCAAAACGATCGAGGACCTCGTTACCCGGTCGGAGGCGCAGGTCAAAACCTTCGATCTCAAGATCCTGACCGGCGCGATGGGCCTGTTTTTCGTGCTGCTCGACGAGCTGCACGTCCTCGGCAAAAGCGCCTCGGCGGCGAAGGTGCTGCGCCAGATCCGCGGCGGCCTCGACAAGACGCCGGAGGGCGTTTTGGTGATGACCACGACGCAAAGCGACGACATTCCCTCCGGCGTGTTCAAATCCGAGCTGAAATTTGCGCGTAACGTGCGGGACGGCAAGTATCGCGGCCGGATTATCCGGCCGATGCTGCCGATCCTGTATGAATTCCCGCCGGATATCGCGTCGCTGACGCGCGAGGAGCGTGCCGCCGGCGTCGAGGAGCGCTGGAAAAACCCGGTCAACTGGCCGATGGTGATGCCGAACCTCGGCCGCTCGATCCATCTCGCATCGCTGCGCGCAGATTGGGAGAGCGAGCGCGAAAAAGGCGACGACGCGATCAAGGTTTGGGCCTCGCAGCATCTCAATATCGAGATCGGCGTCGGCATCAATAACGAGGGTTGGCGCGGCGCCGACTATTGGGAGGGCGCCGTCGACGAAACGCTGACGCTCGAGACGCTGCTCGAGCGCTCGGAGGTCGTGACGATCGGAATTGACGGCGGCGGCCTCGACGACCTGCTCGGCCTGGCCGTCATCGGCCGCGATCGCAAGACGCGCGAATGGCTGTCCTGGTATCGGGCATGGGCCAACCCGAAAGTGCTCGAGGTCCGCAAAGACATCGCGGCGCAGCTGCAGGATTTTTCCGACGCCGGCGAGATCTCGATCTGCCCGGTGCCGCAGGACGTCCTCGAGCTGGCGACGATCGTCGCGCAGATCATCGCCTCCGGCCTGCTGCCTGAGAAAAACGCGATCGGCATCGATCCGAACAATGCGGCGGCGATTATTGAGGCGCTGATCGCGGTCGGCGTGACCGACGAAATGATCCGCCGGCTGTTGCAGGGACCTGCGCTTGCGCCGGCAATGTACGGCCTCGAGCGCAAATTGTCGGACGGCACGTTCTGGCACGGCGGCATGCTGCTGATGGCCTTCGTTCTCGGAAACGCAAAGGTCGAGCAGCGCGGCAATTCCGTGATGGTGACGAAAGCCGTCTCCGGCCGAGCCAAAATCGATCCGCTGGTCGCGCTGTTTCAGGCCGCGATCCTCATGAGCTGGAATCCCTCGGCCGGCAGGCTCGTGACCGGCGCTGATATCCTGACGGTGGTCTGA
>NZ_LGHK01000385.1 GCF_001908235.1 Bradyrhizobium sp. NAS96.2 | reverse complement strand
GTCGATGTGCCGCAGTTTGGTGGACATCGGCTTGACCACGATCTCCTCGGTGTGGAACACGCCGTCGACCACGATGCCGAAGGTCTGGCTGCCGACTTGCGTCACCACGATGAAGCCGTTCTCGGCATCGCTGGTGGTCGCGCCGTCGTCGATCCTGAGCAGCTTCTTCAGATGGATCAGCGGCAGCAGCTTGTTGCGCAGCCGCAAGACCGCGGTGTCCTTGATCCGCTCGATGCGGTGCTCGGAGTTGGCGCGGGCCCGCACCAGCTCGACCACGGACAATTGGGGAATCGCAAAGCGGTCGCCGCCGGCTTCCACGATCAGGGCGGAGACGATCGCAAGCGTCAGCGGGATCTTGATGGTGACGGAAGCGCCCTCGCCAGCCACGCTCTTGATGTCGATGGTGCCGCCGATCTGGTCGATGTTGGTGCGCACCACGTCCATGCCGACGCCGCGGCCGGACACCGAGGTCACTTGGGCTGCGGTCGAGAAGCCCGGCGCGAAGATGAACTTGTGGATCTGGGCCTCGGTCATCTTCTCCAGCTCGGCCTCGGTGACGAGACCGTTCTGGAGCGCTTTCGCCTTGATCCGCTCGGTGTTGAGCCCTCTCCCATTGTCGGCGATGCAGATGATGATATGGCCGCCTTCGTGATAGGCGCTCAGGCGAATCGTGCCCTGCTCTCCCTTGCCGGCGGCGAGGCGCTCGGCGGTGGTCTCGAGGCCATGATCGGCGGAGTTGCGCACCATGTGCGTCAACGGATCCTTGATCAGGTCGAGCACCTGGCGGTCGAGCTCGGTGTCGGCGCCGTGCATCTCCAGCTCGATCTGCTTGCCGAGTTCGCCGGAGAGATCGCGGACGATGCGCGGCAGCTTCTGCCAGGCATTGCCGATCGGTTGCATCCGCGTCTTCATGACGCCTTCCTGCAGCTCGGCGGTGACGTTGGAGAGCCGCTGCAACGGCACCTTGAACTCGGTGTCCTCGTTGCGCCGGGAGATCTCCAAGAGCTGGTTGCGGGTCAAGACCAGCTCGGAGACCATGGTCATCAGGTGTTCGAGGGTGTCGACGTTGACCCGGATCGACTGGTTGGCGATCTTGTCGCCTTCCTGGACATCCT
>NZ_LGHK01000384.1 GCF_001908235.1 Bradyrhizobium sp. NAS96.2 | reverse complement strand
GATCAGCCGCTCGGTGATCTCCTCGATCACGCCGATCCAGACACCCTCGGTCGGCTCGTCCAACAGCAGCAGCTTCGGATTGCCGAGCATGGCGCGGCCGATCGCCAGCATCTTGCGCTCACCGCCGGACAGCGTGCCGGCCGGCTGGTCGAGGCGCTGACCGAGCTTGGGGAAGATCTCGAGCACGCGATCGACCGCGCTCGCATCGGAATTGGTCAGCGAGCCGACCGCGAGGTTGTCGCGCACCGACAGGCGGGCGAACACCGAATGCTCCTGCGGCACATAGCCGATGCCGGAGCGCACGCGCTCCTCGGTGCGGCGCCGCGTGATGTCGCGGCCGTCGAAGAACAGTTCGCCCTGCGAGCTCGTGAGCTCGCCGACGATGGTCTTCATCAGCGTGGTCTTGCCGGCGCCGTTGCGGCCGAGCACGGCAACGCCGCCGCGCCAGGGAATGCCGATGTTGACATCGAACAGGACCTGGCTGCGGCCGTAACCGGCATCGAGATGCTTGATATCGAGGAAGGTTTGCTCAGGCACGGCGAAGATAGATCTCCTGGACGTTCTTGTTGGCCTGGATTTCCGCGACCGTCCCCGACGCCAGCACCTTGCCCTGGTCGAGCACGGTCAGGCGGTCGCAGATGTCGCGGATGAAATCGAGATCGTGCTCGACGATGACGAGTGAGCAATGCTGCTTGATCGGCTGCAACAATTCGCCGGTGACGCGGCGCTCCTCGAGGCTCATGCCGCCCGTC
>NZ_LGHK01000383.1 GCF_001908235.1 Bradyrhizobium sp. NAS96.2 | reverse complement strand
GGCGGGATAGTGATCGTCTGCGTGCGACCGCCGCCCTGCTTGGACAGCGCCGAGGGATCGACGCCGCCGAGCGTGAAATTCGGCACCGTGATCGACATGAAGTCTTTCGGCTCGCTCATATTGTCGACGGCCAGGATGTTGAGCGAATACTGCGTTTCGCTGACGAAATCGGCGAGCAGCTGCAGATCCTTGCGCAGCATGGTCAGGTTGAGTCCAACCCGCAGCGGCCCCGTGAACACGTCCGGCGAATATTTGATGTTGCCGGAGCCGAACGTATCCGGCGCGGTCGGCTGGATATCGAGCGAAACATCGAACGAGGTCAGCTCGACCAGGTCGACGCCGCCGAGGCGGATCGTTGCGTCGACGACAGCGAATGGCGTTCCCGGCACAGCCGCCGGGTTGGTGAAGTATGCGGCATCCAGCGGCCGGATCTTGCCGGTCCCGATGCCGCCCGGATCGAACGTGATGATCCCGTTCGGCGCCATCGAAAATTTGCCCGTACCCCAGACGAAATCGTCGAGCACGGTCGCCTTGCCGATGTCGCTCTCGAATTCCTCGAGCCCGAAATAGCGCCGGACCAGCGCGGCCGGATTGGTCAATCGCTTGCCCGGCCGCGCGAGCGTGCAATTCGTATCCGGCGCCGCGTTGACGATCAGCGTCTCCGGCACCGTGATCTTGTTCGGGGACAGCGCCGAGATCCGCACGTTGCGGTTATTGTTGCCGGCGTCCGGCAGGCCGGCCGCGCGGATGATGTCGCCGACCTTGAAACCCATGTCGATCGGCGAGCCGTTGCCGAAAACGAAGCCGTCCGCGACCGTCGTCAATGACGTGAAATCTGCCTGCGTCTTGCTAAACGCCGTCGCATCCCAAGTGCCGCGCATGATCGCCTCGAGGATCGCGTCATGCGAGCCGAGCCACATTTCCGCGTTGTAGCTCGACGAGGTTTTCTGCGTGCCGTGACGGCCGCGGATCGACATGCCGTCGTTACGGATCGTCTGTGATTCCGTGGCGGCTTTCGAGAGCTTGGCACCCGGACCGCCCGAGATCGGTAGCACGGTTGCGCCGGCGCCGCCGGCGGCGACCTGGCCGAGGCCTGCCTGCGCCTTATAGGCGATACGGCCGGCGGAATTGCTTTGATAGACCATTGCGATCAGTCTCCTGTTTGGGATCAGCCGATGAAAAAGAACTGGAACGGAATCACGACGACGG
>NZ_LGHK01000382.1 GCF_001908235.1 Bradyrhizobium sp. NAS96.2 | reverse complement strand
CCGTCGACGCTCGACGCCGTACCGTTCCTGGCCGGCTACACCGACACAAACATCACGCTGAGCCCTGGCACTCAGTATCTGGGCTTTACCAATTTTCGCGGCAACAGCTCCGACTATTGGAATTACGCGCAGGTCACGACCTCGTCGCTGCAGTTCCGGTTCAAGTTCGGCAATCAGGTTGGCCGGCTGTATTACGCGCTTTTCAGGAGGATCGCAGGATGACGGGGGTAACGCTCGACGCGGCATGGGGGGTCGCTGGCTACATGCCAGCCGGCGATGACGGGCAGTCGACCGCGGCCGCCGCGCCGCCGGACGCTGTCGAAGATCCGGCGGCGGCGAGCAGGCCGAAAGTGATCGTGCGGCATGACGACAACGGCTTGATTACGGCCGTCACGCTGCAGGTTGAGATCGGAATGGACGTGCTGTCGGAGCGATATGCGGAGATGGGGATCCCGCACATTCTCTATGACGGCGAGGTCGACATCACCGACGCCTGGGTGAAGGACGGCCAGATAGTGCCGAAACTCGACGTCGAGATCTCCGGCGAGGTCCGGTCGGTCAAGGCGGACGGCGAGGATCTGCTCGAGCTCGCGGTTTCGCCGGCGGAGTTCGATGCGACCGTCGCGCTCGACGGCGCATTGGTTCACACCGAGCATGTGACCGATGGAAGGCTCGAGTTCGCGGTCGATCATCCGGGCCGCTACTCGATTTTTGTCGTGCCGGCGCATCCGTACCGGATCAAGCGGCTGGACGTCGAGGCGATCGCGCCATGAGGGTGAGCGTTATCGAGGTCAAGCGGAAGCGCGTCGAGGCGATCGTCAACCAGCGTTACATGGTCGACGGCCACGACATCGCGCACGATCGCAAGCGCACGCTGGCCGCGGCCGTCTCCGCCGGCGCCGAGCCGTCCGCCGAATTCG
>NZ_LGHK01000039.1 GCF_001908235.1 Bradyrhizobium sp. NAS96.2 | reverse complement strand
CGCGCTCGGCGCCGGCGCCAGCGCGACCGCCGCCAGCGGCTCCGCCTTCGGCAATGGTGCAGTAGCCTCGGACCTCAATGCGACGGCGAGCGGCGCCGGAAGCAAGGCAACGGCTGCGGCCGCGACGGCCTACGGTCAGGGCAGCACAGCATCCGCAGCCAGTGCGACTGCGCTCGGCGCAGGCGCCAGCGCGAGCTTTTCGAACTCGACCGCGATCGGTGCCGGCGCAGCGGCGACGGCCGCCAATCAGGTCGCGATTGGGACCGCGAGCAATACCTATCGCATGGCCGGCGTCGCGTCGGCGGCCAGCCTTGCGGCGCAGAGCGGGCCGGTGTCGTTTGTCACCTCCGATGCGGCCGGCAATCTGGCGACATCGAGCTTCAATCCGGCGAATATCACCTCATTGCAGTCACAGTTCACCTCGCTGCAATCGCAGGTGATGGACAATCGCTTCGAGGCACGCAGCGGCACAGCGGTTGCTCTCGCCGCCGGCTCGATGCCGGCGCTGCAGCCGGGCCGCAAATTCGCGCTGTCCGCCGGTTACGGCAATTTCGAGGGCGCCAACGCATTTGCAATCGGCGCAACTGCGCTGCTCTATGACAGCAAGAATTATGCGATCATCGCCAATGCCGGCGGCGGCATCGGGCTCGAGCGCAGCGTGGCAGGCGGGCGCGGCGCAGTGTCGATCCAGTGGTAGGCCGCACCTTAGCCATGACGCTGCGTTGGGTGAGTGCCGGCCTTGGGCTCCTGATATTGGGCGCGGTAACGACGTTCGCGCAGCAGTCGTCGCCGCAGCCGCACCCGTCGCCGTCATCATCGGCTGCGCAGCAGCACGCGAAACCCGCCAACATCGACCGCAACGGCGTCATGATGCTGATCCGCTCGACGCTGCTCGCGCTCGATCACGCCAACAAGACCGGAAACTACACCGTGCTGCGCGATCTCGGCGCCCCCGGTTTCCAGGTGAACACAGCGGCCAGGCTCGCGGAGATCTTCGCCAAACAGCGAGGCGATAAGCTCGATCTCTCCGGCGTCGCCGTGATCGATCCGCAATTGTCGCTGCTGCCGCAGATCGAGCCGAACGGGTTGCTGCACATGGCCGGATTTTTCCCTTCGGTGCCCGCGCAGGTGAATTTCGAGCTGCTGTTCGCGCCGGTCGATGGCCAATGGCGCGTGTTCGGCGTGTCGCTGTCGGTCGGCCAGTCCGCACCGGTCGCGCCTGCCTCGCCTGAGGCGACACCGGGCAAGGCCGTGGTCTCGCAGAAGCAGCCAGCGCCGCCGAAGCCAAGTGTGCCGGCGAAATAGCCGAAGAAATCTTCGATGCGACGATTGGTGAGCAACGTTTGGTGCCGCTGGCTCAAGGATAGGCACGGCGGTCCCGCTCCGCGGTCCGATCGGCCATCGCATGCCGCGCCCTCATGCAACAGCCTCCCAACATTCGTGCACGCGGAGTTTTGCCGTCGTCATGGAACGTATGGTAGAAGGCCACCGAGGCGCCAATGCCCCATAAGTTGTTTGCGATGATGAAGAGTTGGTCGTGAGGTCTGAAGCTGCGCTGCTCTCAGAGCTGATCGGCCTCGTCTATGACGCCGCGCTCGATCCCGCGCTTTGGCCGCGCGCCCTCGAGCAGGCCTGCGTGTTCGTCGGCGGCTCCTCCGGGAATCTGTTCTGGCACGATGCATCGACCGAGCAGTCCGCGGTGCTGCATCTCTTCAATATCGAGCCGCACTACACCAAGCTCTATTACGAGAAGTATCTTCCGCTGAATCCAATCTTTCCAGCGGCCACCTTCTACGACGCCGGTCACGTCTACGGATCCACCGATCTCGTTCCGTTCGAGGAAATGGCGGAAACGGTGTTCTATGACGGGTGGATGAGGCCGCAGGGCATCATCGATTTTGTCGGCGCCAACGTCGAAAAGAGCGCGACCAGCTCGTCCATCATTGCCGTGCTGATGAACGAGGAGGACGGCCCCGTCGATGCGGACAATCGCCGGCGCCTTGCGCTGATCCTGCCGCATCTTCAACGCGCGGTCTCGATCGGACGGCTGTTCGACCAGAGCAGGGCCGCACAGGCGGTCCTGACACAGACGCTCGATCACGTCACGGCCGCCGTTTTCCTGGTCGGCCCGAGCGCCCGCCTGGTCTTCGCCAATGCACCCGCACGCGCCTTGCTTGACGAAGGTGCGCTGCTCGCAGAGAGGATGGGGGCATTGACGGCGGTCGCGCCGGAGGCGCAGCGCGCGCTGCGCGTGGCGCTTGCTGCAGCCGAGAACGGCAACGCCGCAGCCGGCAACCCCGGCCCGATTCCGCTGCTGACCTCGCTGCGGGGCGACTCCTTTGCCTACGTGTTGCCGCTGACCACGGGCGACCGGCAGCGGACCGGCGCGCTGCATTCGGCCGTCGCCGCCGTGTTCGTCCGCAAGACTTCGCCGGCAAATCCGCCGCCGCTGGAGGCGCTCGCAAAGCTCTACAAGCTCACGGCGAGTGAAGTCCGGATTGTCGATGCGGTCATGAAGGTCACTGGCGTACGGGCGCTGGCCGAGACGCTCGGGCTGACGCAGGCCACAGTCAAGACGCACCTTCATAACGTGTTTCGGAAGACGAGCACCGCAGGTCAGACCGAACTCGTGAAGCTAATTGCCGGCTTCGCGCCGTCCGAGCAGGAATGAATCTCGGCTTCGGAGCCGCAGTTCTCTCGGATCGTCCGTCCTCCAACGAAGTGGCGTTCGGTTCTGCTGCTCGTCGCGGTCGCGATCTCCGGTGTTCAACCGGGTAGCTGCTTCAACGGAGCATCTATGCTCGTGGACACTCGATCTATCCCGCGTGCCGAAGCGCATGAGCTCGCGGAAGATTTGCGGCGGCCAGCTGCGCGCGTCCGTGGGCTGCGGTGAAGTCAAGGACGGGACCAAGCGGAACGATCCCGGTTGGATTGATCGAGCGATGGCTTTCGTAATAGTGCCGCCGGATATGCTCGAAATTCACCGTCGCGGCGACGCCGGGCCACTGATAGATGTCGCGCGTATAGGCGAACAGATTTGGGTAATCGACCAGCCGCCGGATGTTGCACTTGAAGTGTCCGACATAGACCGCGTCGAAGCGGATCAGCGTCGTGAACAGGCGGATATCGGCCTCGGTCAGGCTGTCTCCCAGCAGGAAGCGCCGGCCGGCAAGCCGTTGCTCGAGCCAGTCCAGCGTGTCGAACAGCGGCGCGATGGCTTCCTCATAGGCTTCCTGCGTGGTGGCGAAGCCTGCTTTGTAAACGCCGTTGTTGACGGTGTGGTAGACGCGCGCGTTGATCGCGTCGATCTCTTCGCTGAGCGCAGCCGGATAGTAGTCGCCGGGCTTGGCGCCGATTCCGTCGAAGGCCGAATTCAGCATCCGGATGATCTCGGACGATTCGTTGCTGACGATGCTGCCGGTGTGCTTGTCCCACAGCACGGGAACGGTGACGCGGCCGCTGTAGTATGGATCGGCCGCGGTATAGATCTGATGCAGGAACTGGGCGTGGTAGACGGTGTCCGGGACCACGTCCGGGCCGTCGGCAAAGGTCCAGCCGTGCTCGAGCATCAGCCAGTGCACCGCCGATACCGAGATCTTGTCCTCGAGCCCCTTCAGCGCGCGCATGATCAGCGTGCGGTGGGCCCAGGGGCAGGCGAGGCTGACGTAGAGATGATAGCGGCCAGCCTGGGCCTTGTAGCCGCCGATTCCGGTCGGGCCGGCGCTGCCGTCGGCCGTGACCCAGTTGCGGAAGGAGCTGTCCTTGCGAATGAAGCGGCCGACGCTTGGCTTCGTCGCATACCAGGCGTCTTGCCATTTACCGTCGACCAGCAATCCCATGTCAGCCTCCTTGAACGATGCCGTGGTTGGTCGGCCGCCTCAGGTCCGCGTAATCGAGAGGCCGCCGTCGACCAGCAATGCGGTCCCGGTGACGAAGCTGGAATCTTCCGACGCCAAATAAAGCACCGAGCGCGCGACTTCCTCGGGGCGACCCACCCGCTTGAGCGCATGCAGGTTGGTGACGAAGGCCGCCTTGTCGGGGGTGTCGTTCATCTCGCGATACATCTCGGTCTCGATCGCGCCGGGCAGCACCGCGTTGACCCTGACGTTCTGCGGGCCGAACTCGGCGGCGAGTGTCTGGGTCAAGCCGATCAGGCCGGACTTGCTTGCGGCATAGGCGGCAACGCCGGGGAATGAGGAGCTGTAGCCGACGAAGGTCGAGGTGAAGATCACCGACCCGCCGCCATGCTTGGTCATCTCGGCGATCTGGTGCTTGGCACCCAGGAATGAGCCGGTGAGGTTGATCGCAACGGCATCGTTCCAGCCAGCCTCGGAGACGCCCGTCGAGGCACCGCCCTCACCGAGCGTGCCGGCGTTGTTGAAGGCAATGTCCAATCGGCCGAATGCCTTGACCGCCAGCGCGACGAGGGCCTTGGCGTAATCTTCCGACCGCACGTCGCCGGCGAGCGCGACGGCCGTCCCGCCGCTGGCCTTGATCTCGTCGACCAGGCTCGCCAGCTCGCTTTCCCGCCGTGCGCCAACCACCACCTTCGCGCCTTCGGCCGCGAACAGCTTGGCCGTGACCCGGCCGATGCCCGAGCTCGCGCCGGTCACGATTGCAACCTTGTTTGAAAGACGTCCCGTTCCTTGTGCCATGTCCGTTCTCCCGTTCCGCCGCGCCAATCGCGGCGTGATGGGACTTTAACTAGACGTTCACAGAACTGGAAAGAAGGCACAGAAACTGGTTATATGATTCAGTTTTCTTGAATGATCGAGACTGCCATGGACCGTCTGCGTGCCTTCGAGGTGTTTGCCACCGTGGTTGGTCAAGGCTCCTTCACCCGCGCGGCTGACAAGCTGGAGACCTCGCCGGCCAATGTGACCCGCTACATCAACGAACTGGAGGAGATGCTCGGGGCGCGCCTGCTCAACCGGACCTCGAGGCGCCTGTCGCTGACCGAAACCGGCAAGACGCTGTATGACCGCGCGCTCTCGATTCTAGAGGAGGTTGCAGAGGCGGAGGCGATCGCGTCCTCGACCGCGATGCAGCCGCGCGGGCGTCTGCGGATCAACGCACCGCTGAGCTTCGGCATTCTTCATCTCGCGCCGTTATGGCCACGTTTCATGGCGCGCTATCCGGACATCGAACTGGACATCAGCCTGGTCGATCGGCTCGTCGACCTCGTCGACGAGGGCTTCGATCTGGCTGTGCGCATCTCGCGCGAGGGATCACCGAGCTTGATCAGCCGCAAGCTCGCGGCGATTCATCACTTCGTCTGTGCGTCACCGGATTACGTCACGCGACATGGCGCGCCGCAGACCCCGGATGACATCAGGAACCACGCCTGCATTGCCTACGCCCACTCCGCCTCGGCCGAGGAGTGGCGGTTGCTCGACAGAGACGACAAGCTTCACACGGTGCCGGTATCCAACATCTTCCATACCAACAACGGCGAAACGGCTTGTGCGGCAGCGGCCGCCGGATTCGGATTGATTCTGCAGCCGACGTTCCTGATCGGCGAGCTGCTGCGGCAGGGCCGGTTGGTCCGTCTGCTGCCGGACTATCACACACCCGAGATCGACGTGCTGGCCGTCTACCCGAGCCGCCGCCATGTCAGCGCAAAGGTGCGGGTGATGGTGGACTTCCTGGTCGAGGCATTCCGGGGCAAGCCGCTGTGGGATTGACGGTCAAGCAGGCCGTCACGACAGGCGGCCCCCTGGCTGGCAGCCGCTTCCAACCGACCGCAGCCAGACGCAATGCACACGTTTGCCGCCCGGCTGCACCGTCACAATCGGCTGAAGGCGGGGGCGCCCCGTAAAAACCCTGCTTGCGCCCGCCGGAGCGTTGGGAAAAAGTAAGGTTTTTAGCCTATAGGCGGCAGAATGTTTTTTTCATTTTGTCCGGCCTTTGAACCGGCGGGTCGTTTCTCATGTCGAGTGAGATTTCAAACGCCGTCTTTTGTGCGGCGGTCCTTCTGGGGGTCGTCTACGGCAGCCGAATCCTGGAGAAGACGTGGCCCATTGCGCCTGTTTCCAGCGACGAGTTTCGTGCTGATTGGCTGGCGGTCATCGTGAGCGTCGGGTTGGAGCACCTGTTCGCCCCGCTTGCTGCGATCAGCGCGGGTGCGATTGCAAGCTATGCCGGACTTGGCTGGATCAAGCTGCCGACCGAAGGTTACTGGTGGTACGTCTCGTTCGCGATCGTCGTGGTGGCGCTCGATCTCTACAAGTACACATTCCACCGGCTGCAGCATGCGGTCCCCTTTCTTTGGGCGATGCACTCGTTCCACCACAGTGCGAACGGCATTACGTTCATCACCGGCGGGCGGCATTTCTGGTTGGAAAGGGTGCTGTCCGACGCCTTTCTTCCGATCATGGCGATCCTGTTTCGGATCCCGCCGGACATGGCGATCGCTGCGGCATTCGTCTTCTTCCTCCCCGATGCTTGCGCGCATCTCAACGTCCGCATCCCGCTCGGCCGTTTCGTGACCTGGATCAACAATCCGCAATGGCATCGGATCCATCATTCGGTCCAGATCGAGCACCGTGACAAGAACTTTGCCGCCTTCTTCCCGCTTCTGGACATTCTGTTTGGCACGGCGTGGGTGCCGAAGCCGGACGAGTATCCTGCAACTGGACTTGTGCCTCCCGAGCGGGTGGACATCATCAACAGCGTGATCTGGCCGATCCGGCATCTTCGGCATGGGGAGTCTAAGAATGAACTGGGTTAAGGGTCTCTTGCTGTTCGTCGCCTTGCTGCTGGGATACGCCGATCTCGAGTCGACGAATGTGATCTTGAATCTCGGGCTGGGCGAGTTGAACCCGTTCATGCACATGGCGCAGGCATGGTTCGGTGTATGGTGGCTGGTCCCCAAGCTGGGTCTCACGTTCGTCCTGACGTGGCTGCTTTGGCGCAGCAACAATGTCTACAATATCGCTCTTGTCGTCGCCTTCTGTTCCACGCCTGTCTTGAACAACCTCGTCATCATCGCCGGAAACTGAACCGGACACGCATTTCGTTGCCGGAACAGGCGACGCGCGCGTCTTGCTGCGGGCGCGCAAACTTTCGTTTGAGCGCGCAGAACCTGCCCGTCCTGTCCGGCTCCAAACTCTGGAGTGACGGAGGATCGCGCGGCGCGATCGGGAGAATGAATGATGTCGGACAGGTTTGCTCTCAGCTGCATCGTCGCTGGCGCCCTGATGCTCGGGGCCCTGGGGGCAACCGTGCACGCGCAGACGCCATCGAGCTGCAAGGAGCCGCGGTCGGGCACCAGCCGCGTCCCGATACTGTCGCCGCCGCTCGCCAATGTGGTGACGGGCAAGGGACGGCTGCAATTCTACTCCGCGCCGAATCTGCACTGCCCGATCAGTGGGGTGTTCGTGATTCCGAATGACGAGCTCGTCGCCTATGCGCAGACCAATGATGGCTGGTCGTCGGTGATGTACTTCCATCCAGGGACGGGCAACGACGTCTCGGGTTGGGTGAGGTCGGCGAGATTGAAGGCGACCGGGACCGTTGGTCCAAAGCAGTAGCGGCGAATCGGGCGCGCGATCGTGCTCCGGCACGGCATGGCGAGCCGGTCGTGATGGTGCGGCATCAATGGATCGCTGCGTACATGATCTTCTCCTCGGTGGCTTCGAGCGCGGAGAATTCCTCGACCACCTTGCCCTGACGCGAGACCAGGATGCGGTCGGAGAGGGCCATGATCTCCGGCAAATAGGATGAGATCACCACCACCGCCTTGCCCTCGTCGGCGAGCTGGTTGATCAGCTCGTGGATCTCGACGATGGCGCCGACGTCGACGCCCCGCGTCGGCTCGTCGAAGATGATTAGCTCGGGTTCCTGCACCAGGGATTTTGCAATCACCACCTTCTGCTGGTTGCCGCCTGAGAGCTCGACCACCTTGGCCTCGTCGCCGATGGCGCGGACTTTGAGCCGCTGGATCCAGCTCTTGCCGACCGTGTTGGTCTCGCGCCGCGACAGCATCATCCGTCCGCCGGGAAACTTCGAGAGCAGGCCGAGATAGATGTTGCGGGCGATCGAGGCGGTCTCGAAGAAGCCCTCGACCTTGCGATCCTCGGTGACATAGGCGATGCCGGCCTTCACCGCCGGCGCCGGAACCCGGTAGCGCACCGGCTTGTCATGCAGCAGGATCTCGCCGCCGTGGAAGAAGTCGCGCTTCAAGACGCCGGATACGATCTTGAAGGTTTCGGTGCGGCCGGCGCCGACCAGGCCGAACACGCCGGTGATCTGGCCGGCAAACACCGACAGCGAATTGTTCTTCACCATCGGCGCCATCTTGAGATTCTGCACCGTGAGCACGCGCGCGCCGGCCGGCCGGACGCTGGCCTTCCGCGCGCCATACAGCGTGTTCGAGAGGTCGCGGCCGACCATCGCCTGCACGATCGCCGCCCGGTCGAATTTCGCCGCGTCATCGGTGATGACGTGCTTGCCGTCGCGCAGCACGGTGATGCGGTCGGCGAGCAAGAGGGCCTCTTCCAGCGCATGCGAGATGAAGACGATCGAGACGCCGCGCTTCTTGAGATCGCGGACCAGGTCGAAGAAGTACTTCTTCTCCTCCGGTGTCAGCGATGCGGTCGGCTCGTCGAAGATGATGACCTTGGCCTTGTGCAGGACCGCGCGCGCGATCTCCACCATCTGCTTCTTGGCGGCGCCGAGCCCGCTCACGGTCGCGGTCGGCGTCACGTCGAAATTGAGCGATTGCAGGAATTGCTGGGCGGCGATGTAGATGCCGCGCAGGCGGTTGTAGAATTGCTCCTGTCCGAGAAACAGGTTCTGCGCGACCGTCATGGTCGGCACCAGGCTGTTCTCCTGGAACACCATGGCGATGCCGAGATTGCGCGCCTCGAGCGGCGTGCGTGGCGCGACCGCTGAACCATCGACGGTCATGTCGCCCGAGGTCAATGTCACGACGCCGGCCATCACCTTGGTCAGGGTCGATTTGCCGGCGCCGTTCTCGCCGACCAGCGCGTGAATCTCGCCGCGGCGGAGATCGAAGTCGACGCCCTCGATGGCGGGCACGCCGGCGTAAAGCTTGGTGGCCTTGCGCAGGGACAGCACGGTGTCGCTCATGAGCCGACCTCCTCGGCGAGCCCGGCAAGGGGCAGTTTCAGCACGCGGCCCGGACCCTTGGCGATCAGCACGAGGTCGCCGCCGAGCTCGAGCGCCGCGACGACGCCGTGGTTGACGCCGTCGACCCGGCTGTGCAGCGAATAGAGCGGCTTGCCGTCTTCGCCGAGCCGGATCACGAGGCCGTAGGAGCGCGGCGGCGCCCATGGCTTGATGACGCCCATCGTCTTGATGTGCGCGCCCTGCATCGGCTCCTTGAACGAGAAGCCCGAGCGCAGCCGCGGCGCCACCCAATAGGCCGGGTCGATCTCGGCCATCATGCGGCGCCGGTAGGCCGGCTCGCGCAGCACGAATTCGATTAGTTGGGTACGTGCGGTAAACGCGGTGAGCCAATAGCCGCCGCCCGCAGCCTTCGACAGCCGCGACGGATAGACCGGCAGGTGACCCTGCACGATCTGCGGCGCCTTGCCATCCGTGACGAGGACGAGACGATGCCGCCAGCTCTCGCTGACCAGCACGCCATCGCCGCGCGCGCAGGCACCGAAGGCATAGCCGAGTTTTGCGGCTAGCGGCTTCACCGATCGGGTCCTGGGATCGAGCCGGAACACACGGCCGCTTCGATTCAGCTCCATCAGGTCGCGCGCCCAATCGTCAACGCCGCAGGTCGTCGAGCCGTCGGTTGCGATCAGGGTGCCGTCGCCTGCCAAGGTCAGCGCGTTGATCGCATTGAAGGCGGTGTCGCGGAACGTCACGCCCGGTTCGCCCGCGGAAGGATCGGCGTAGAGGCGCACCTCGCGGCCGCCGAGCGCGACCGCGATGCCGCCGTCATTGAGCGCGCAGAGCGCCGAGATCGGCTGCTCGAAGCTGCGCAACTCGATAGCTGTGTTGCCGTCCAGCCGGAGCAGACGCCGGCCGTCGGCGACGTAAAGGTTGCGGCCGTCGGTTGCGAGGTCCTCGGGCGCCTCGCATTCCAGCAGCGTGGTCGCGGCCTCCAGCTTCTGGTTCGGCTTGAGCGCGCCGTCGAACGACGGCACGGTGATGGTGGCCTCGCCACGGCCGAGAAAGCGGTTGGCGAATTCCCTGACGGCCGCGATCACGACGCTTTCCCCCAGCGCTTGTCGTACTGCACGAAGTTCGGGTCTGCGTTCTCCAGCTTGTAACGGCCGATCCGGTTGTTCATGATGCCGCCGAGATAAAGATAGCCGCGATGCTCGCGCATCGAGGTGATCATCGGATGATTCTCGCCATGTAGGTCCCAGAACGATTCGAGGATCTTGCCCTGCTCGTTGAACTTGACGACGCAGCCGGTGTTGATGTTCGGGAACAGCCATTCGTCGACCGGGACGCGCTTGGCCATGCGGCGGCGGAAGCCCGGCATCTTCCAGGCGAGGTCGAGCGAGGGGCTGCGCATGCCGACCAGCGCCAGCCAGTAATTGCCGTCGGAGGCGAGATTGATGTTGTCGGGGTAGCCCGGCAGATTGTCCATCACCACCTCGACCTGGCCCTTCTTCGGTCCGGCGAACCACAGCCGCTTGATCGAGCAGCCGAAGGTTTCGGCGAACAGGATCGATTGGCCGTCGCTGGCGACGCAGATGCCGTTGGGGAATTTGAGGCCGCGCAGCGCGGTATGCGTGGCGCCGGTCTTGGTGTCATAGCAGATGATGCGGCCGTTGCCGCGCGCCTCGAGGCCGTCGATCGGCCATTCATCCATCTCGTAGCGCACGGTCGCTTCCGAGAAGAAGATCAGGCCGTCGTCGGTGATGTCGAGGTCGTCGGCCAGCCGCAGCCGGCTGTCGTCATTCACCGAATGCATGCTGCGGTTGGTCTCGTCGGTCGCCTTCTCCACGGTGCCGTCGGGCTTGATCCGGTAGAGCCCCATGCCGCCGATGCAGACATAGAGATTGTCCTGCCGGTCGAAGGCCATGCCGAGCGGCTGGCCGCCGATATGGGCGAACACCTCCATCCGCTGATAGTCGGGTGCGAAGAAGCGCATGATGTCGCCATGGCGCGAGCCGGCGTAGAGATTGTTGTTGCGATCGAGGATCACGTCCTCCGGCGCCTCGATGCGGCCGAGGCCGATCAGTTCGACGTCGCGCAGCTTGTCGTTCTGCTCGAACGGGCCGCCCTGGCCGATCTCGGTGGCCGGCGGCGGCGGCAGCGCGTGATAGGTCGGCGCGACATAGACCTTGCTGATGATGCGGGTGCGGTTCTTCTGCCAGCGGATGTCGACCATCGCCGCGACCAGCAGGATGCCCGCGAGCGCCATGCGGTTGATGCCGCCGCGCGCGTTCAGCGTGGTCAGTCCGTTGGTGATCAGAAGCACGATCAGTACGCCGACCAGCGATTTGGCGACCGAGCCCTTGCCGCCGCCGAGCGTGATGCCGCCGAGCACGGTTGCGGTCAGCACGATCACCTCGAGGCCGACGCCGATGTCGCCGCCGACGGTGCCGAGGCGCGCGGCAAAGAACAGCGCGGCAATGCTGGTGAGCGCACCACTTGCGACATAGCACAGCGCGATGGTGCGGCGAACCGGAATGCCGGAATTGTAGGCCGAGCGGCGCGAGCCGCCGATCGCGGTGATGTGCCAGCCCGGGCGCAGCCGCGTCATGAAGATATGCCCGAAGATCGCGATCGCGATATAGACCAGCGCGACGCTCGGAATGCCGAACACGTCGCCGCCGCCGATGAAATTCCACGACGGGATGTCGGGAAACGCCGCGGCGATCGAGTTGGAGTAGCGCTGGATCAGAAGATCGAACGCCGAACGGTAGATGATCAGGGTGATCAGCGTGGTGATGAAGGCGCGTAGCCGCAGATATCCGATCAGGACGCCGTTGACGGCGCCGAGCAGCGCGCCGCAGGCGAGGGTGGCGACCACCACCGCGGGCACCGGCCAGTTCAGCACGTCGAGCAGATAGAGCGCGCAGAAATCGGTCAGCGCGAAGATCGAGCCGACCGACAGATCGATGCCGCCGACGATGACGACCAACGCCATGCCGAGCCCGATGAAGCCGATCTCGCCGGCCTGCCGGGCGGTGTCGGCAAGGCTCGACGGCGACAGGAAATGATCGATGGAGCGGCTGAGCGCGAAGCCGACGATCAAAAGCAGGATCACCGGAATTGCGGTCTCGGTCCAACGCTTGGACAGGATCTCGCCGAGGAGATGATCCGGCCAGTAACGGTAACGCAGGCTCGTCAAGGTGTCGCGCATCGGCATTCCAGCAAGGCGTTCGATTTTTCGGAGATCGACGTCCCGGGCGAGATCACCCGGGACGTCAAGCGGGAATGGCTGCGGCTATTTCTTCAGGTCACTGAGATTCCAGCACGCGGTCTGGCTGTCCGCGTTCTCCTTGGTGATCGGAATCAGCGTGGTGTATTCCGAACCCTTGATCGAGCCGGCCTTGGCGCCCGACGACAGCAGCCATTTGATGGTGCCGGCCATCTGCGCGGCCTGGGTCGGCACGTCGTAGCTCAGGTTGAGATCGAAGGCGCCGGACTTGACGAGCTCGCAGGCGCCCTTGCGCTCGCCACCACCGGAGGTCGCGACGAACACCTTGCCGGTGAGACCGGCTTCCTTCACCGCGGCCGCGGTGCCGATGTCCATGCCGTCCCAGAAGCCGACGATGCCGCAGAGATCGGGATTCTGCTTCAGCACCGTCTGGGTGATCGCCTTGGCCTTTGCCGCGTCCCAATCGGCCGCCTGGCTCGAGACCACCTTGATCTCGGGATGCTTGGCGAGCACGTTCTCGACGCCCTTGAGCGTGTAGGCGCTGGCGGCCGCCGAGAGCGCGCCTTGCACGACGGCGATCTTGTTCGACTTGCCCTGGCAGGCCTTGACCACGGCTTCAGTGTCCTTCTCGCCGATCTCGATCCAGTTGGCGCCGACGAAAGCCGAAGAGCGATAGGCCGATCCCATGTTGATCTGGATCACGTAGATGCCTTCATTCTCGGCGCGTTGCAGCAGCTTGGCGTAGGTTTGCACGTCCGGATTATGGATCACCATCACGGCCGGCTTCTCCGAGATCAGCGAGGTCACCGCCTGCGCGCCGGCATTGGTGTTCCAGTTGGGATCGCGGATCTCGAACTTGACGCCGAACGGCTCGAGCTCCTTCTTCATGCCGGCGTACCAGCCTTCGGTGAGGTCGAAATTCATGGCGACCGGAACGTAGGCCACCGTCTTGCCGGCGAGCGACTCCTTGAACGGCTTCTGGAACGGCTCGTCCAGGCCCTGCTGGGCCAGAGCCGGTGCGGCGATGGCCGCGAGGCCGAGCGCTGCGGCGATCACCTTTGCAGTCCTGACAGCGTATTTCATTGCTTCCTCCTTGGTCGTGATTGATCGTTCTTTGACTTGGTTCAGATGTCGCCCTGCTGTGCCGTTTCTTCGTTGCGCGGATTCAGGAATGAATCGGTGATGACGGCGAGCAGCAGGACGACGCCCTTGACGAGGTTCTGGCCGGCGTAGGAGATGTCCATGATGGTCATGCCGTTGAGCATGGTGCCGATCAGCAGCGTGCCGATGATGACGTTGAGCACGCCGCCGCGGCCGCCCGACAGGCCGATGCCGCCGAGCACCACGACGAGGATAACGTCGTAGATCAGGGTCGAATTGAAGACGCGGGTCGGCATCGAGTTGACGGACGCCGCCATCACCAGGCCCGCAAAGCAGCCGATCAGCGCCGCGACGACATATTGCAGCACGATGATCGGACGTGACGGGATGCCGGTGACGCGGGCCGCGTAGGGATTGTCGCCGATTGCGTAGATATAGGCGCCCCACCGCGTCTGGCGCAGCAGGAAGGCGACCACCACGCAGGCGATCGCGAACATCACGATCGAGGTCGGGATGCCGAGGATGGTGCCTTGTCCGAGCCGCTCGAAGCCCTTCATGCCGTCGCTCCACTGCACGACGTCGAGCTGAAACAGCGCGGCCTGTCCGAGGCCGGCGAGCAGCAGGCCGGTTGCCAGTGTCGCAAACAGCGAAGGCACCTCGGCATAGGCAATCAGCCAGCCATTGACCAGACCGAATGCGATCGTGAGCAGCACGGCGGTCAGCAGCGAGGCCGGCAGCGAGTGCCCGTTCTGCACCATCTGCAGCACCAGCCCCGGAGGCACCGCGAGGGCTGCGATCAGCGAGATATCGATGCCGCGGCCGATCACGACGATCGCCATGGCGAGCCCGAGGATGCCGAGCACCGCGACGTTCTGCAGCAGCGTCAGCATGTTTTCGGGCGTCAGGAAGCCGCGCAGGAAAATCGAGAACGCCAGGAACAGCACGGCAAAGACGGCGAAGACGATCTCCTGTTGATTGAATCGCAATCGCTTCATTGCCTCGTCCTTCCCTAAGGGCTATGGGTGCGCCGTCTGCCTGGATTTGCTGCGCGAGCCGGTCGCGACGCGGCCGGGCCGCGTCTTGCCGGCGACCGCGGCGTCGGCGAACGTGCTGACGGCGTTGATGTAGGTTTCGATCGAGGTGCCGCGCCGGCGGTATTTGGCGCGTTTGACATACCAGTCCTGCAGCAGCGGCTTGATTAGCGAGGCCGTCAGCGTCACCTGGTCGATCGCGAACGCGCCGCTGGCGACGCCCTGCTTGAGCACGCCGGCGATGATCTTCTCGGTCATCACCTCCATCTCGATGGCGCGCTGGCGTTCCGCGGGCGGAAACGACTTCGCTTCCATGAAGCAGAACACGAACCAGGGCTGCATCGCCTCGCTCATGCGAACATGGGTGGCGATGATCCAGTGCAGATGCTTGCGCGCATCCTGCTTGACGTCGGCGGGCGGTTGGTTGAGGACCTCCGCCACCGTCTCGGCGACCTCGCCGAGGATCATCGACAGCAGCGTCGGCTTGCTGTCGAAATAGGTGTAGAGGCCGCCCATGCTGAGGCCGGAGGCCTCCGCGAGCTGGCGCAGCGTGGTGGCGTGAAAACCGTGCTTGTTGGACAGCGTCAGCGTGGCGCCGATGATGCGCGTGAGGTTCGGAACGGCGAGATGCGGTTTCTGGACTCGAACGGAATCGCGATGCCGTTCGAGGATGCGTGCACAAAGCACGTCCATAGCGAACGCATTCGTCCCCGGCCGCTGACGCGCGAGACCCACGTTGCCTCCCTGGCTATGTCCCCGGACCGTTTCATTTTGTTGCCGGTCCAGGCCGGGCTTTGCGCCCTTGCCTAATTCCTAGCCCACGAACCGGCGTTCGGAAAAGGGGGATGAGCAAATTTTCTGAGAGAGCGCTCGCTCGTTTTTCTGGTCACGCCGTGCCGCTGGCCCGGAGCTCGGCGCCGCTGCTGCGATGCTCGGGAACTTTTCGCGCTGAAAGATCAGCACAAATTCCCGGCAGCCTGCCGGCCGGATTGCCGGTTAGACGGCCGTCACATTCCCGATATAAAGAACGCAGGTTCGCTGGCTGGAAGGCTAAGCCGCACAGACATCCTGGCCGAATTTCACCCGCGGTCACTTTGGGCCGAAGCAAGGTTATGACGGCAGTTGGATCATATGGTGCACGCGCGGGCGCTGCGATCGGCGCCAACGCTCCGGGGGCCTCCGCAACACCGCGGTATCTGTTCGGGATTTGTGCCGCGCTGCTGATCGGCAGCATCTGCGCGGTTGCCGCGCAGCAGCACGAGACGGTTGCCGCATCGGCGCCGATCGCGTTCAACATCCCCGCCCAGCAGCTTGCCGGCGCGCTGCAGGCCTATGGCGAGCGAACCGGCGTGCAGGTGCTCTATGAGAGCAATTCTGCAACCGGCCGGAAGTCGACGTCGGTCGAAGGCAGCCTCACGCCGGAGGATGCACTGAACTTGCTGCTAACGGGAACCGACCTGAAGGTTCAGTACATTCGCCCGGATGCGATCACCCTCGCGTCGCGCAGCGTGCGCGCCGACCATCCGCCGGCGAGCCCGCTTGCGACCGCGGATCTGTCGCTCGGCACGCTGCAGGTGCGGGCGAGCAGCGACGGCAACGACGCCGGCGCGCTGCGCGACTACAGCGAGAGCCTGCAGTTCGACATTCAAAAGGCGTTGCAGAAGAATATCGGATCGCGCGGCGGCAGCTATCAGCTCGTTGTCGATCTGTGGATCGATCCCTCGCGCACGATCCGGCGAACCCAGCTGTTGCGCTCGACCGGCGATCAGAACCGCGATGCAGCCGTGACCGCGGCGCTGCAAGGACTGACCGTCAGCCGGACGACGCCCGCGAACGCCTCACAGCCGGTGCGGATCGCGATCCGGGTGAAATCGTTCCAATGAGCGCCAACGACACCAGCGGACCCGGCGGCGCGCGCGGCATGAGGCCGATGACGCTGCTGTTCCATCCCGAGGATCCGAGCGCGTGGACCTCGGGCGAGATTCTGCGCCTGCTGCTGGTGCCGGCCATTGCGACGCTGCTGTTCGTCGGGGGAATCTACTGGATCCGCTTGCAACCGCCGGCCGGACCGGCAAGCCGGGAGCAGAGCTCGATCGTCCAGGTTCGGCTGCTGCCGAGCCCATCGCCCGCGCCGATCCCGGTTGCGCCGGTGTCGCAGCCGCAAACCGCGACGATTGCGAGCCGGACCGAGGTGTCGCTGGAAAGCTCCGATCCGCCGATCGACAATCTGACTGCGGCCCCGGCGCGGGAGCCGATGCCGGCGGAGCCGGCCGTGCCGAGCCTGCGTCCGACGCCGTCGCCTGCCGATGCGCCGCCCAACAGCGTCGCGGTGAAGTTTCAGCAGACGCTGCTTCGTCATGTCGCGCGCTACCAGCGCTATCCGAATGCGGCGCGGCTCGGGCGACTGCACGGGGCGGTCGAGACGCTGTTCTCCATGCAGCGGGACGGCACGCTGCTTGAAGTCTGGGTCAAGACCAGTTCGGGACAGGCCGTGCTCGACAAGGCGGCCGTCGACGCGATCCGGCGGGCGCAGCCGCTGCCGTCGATCCCGTCGGCGCTGCCCGATCGGCTCAATATCCAGATCACCCTCGTCTTCGACCCGGCCTGATCCGATCGCGCGGCACCGTTGTGACCGCGGTGCACCAGCTTGCGTGTCGTTCGGTGTCGACTTGTTGCCGTCATAAATGTGTTGTGCCCGGCCGTTACGAGATTGGCAGCTTCAAGAACAATGCAATCTGGATATCGGGCTGGTGTCTGGGAGGCCGCGAAACGTGGCTGAAATCAATCGAGTGCGGCTGCGGGGCCAGCTGGCAGACAATTACGACGGCCTCGTCAAGAAATTGACCCGTCGTCTGGGATCGGCGGACTTCGCGTACGAAGCCCTGCACGAGACGTTCCTGCGGCTGGAGCGGGTCACCGACGCCGTGCCGATCCGCAGCCCTGCCGACTATATATTCCGCATCGCGATCAACATCGCCCGGGATCGCCAGAAGGCGCAGAATCTCCGCGTCAGCGCGGCCGAAATCGATTCATTGCTTGATGTGAGTGACGACGGACCAAGCCCGGCGAGAATCGTCGAGGCGCGATCCGAAATTGATGCCTTCAAGCGGGCGCTGGCCGAATTGCCGGAGCGGCCGCGCGATGTACTTTATAGTATTACGATCGAGGGACGGACGTCGCACGATGTGGCGACCCGCCTCGGCGTCAGCGTGCGAACGGTGGAAAGCGATTTGAAGCTGGCCCTGAGCCATTGCGCCGATTGCCTCGACTATACTTTGATCCGTCGTCTCGGCGGTCCTCGTCCCCGTTCGTGATCGAATTCGCCGCTGCCGCGACGCGCGCAGTCAACGCGCAGCACGCCGTCGAAATTTATTGCGCGGAACTATTTCCAACGACTGCAATCGCTTGACCTGAAATCGGGGGTCACAAGCTGCAGGATTTTCAACCTTTGTTCTGCGGGATAGCAGGCTTTCCGTCGTCTATAGAGTAGAGAGCGATCGCGTAAGGCCGTTGGGTGCCTGGGAAAGGTTCGCTGGAAGTGTTGAGCCGCTTGAAAACAGGTTCAGACCCTATCGGTCCGGCAGGCAGTCGCCGCGCTGCCATGTCGTGCGCGATGCCGCGCGAGTTGCGATTGCCGGATGTTTCTGCCTGCGTTGTGCGCAACGGCCGATTGCGGTGCCCTGCTGCCGTCGGAATCGTCTATATAGCGACCTTCGCTATGTGCTCGACGCGTGGAGGTTGAGGTTTGGCGAGCAGGGTGATGAGCGATCCGTCGTGACCGAGCCGACCCGCACTTCCGGGCCCGATCCGTTGCTGGATGAGGCGCTTGACTGGGTTGTTCGGCTGAAAGCCGGTGCGCCGACACGCGCCGACGTCGACGCGTTGCAACGCTGGCGCGCGCAAAGTCCCGACCACGAGGAAGCGTTCAGGAGGGCGGCCCGGCTGTTTCGCACCGCCGGCGTCGCTGCAAAGGAGCTTGCCGAAGAACAGGCCGCAACCGCTTCCGTCGTGGCGTTGCCGCCCCGGTCGTCGCGCCTGTTGACGCGCCGCATCGTGCTCGGTGGCGCGATTGCGGCTGCGGCCGGCTATATGATGATCCGTCCGCCACTCGACATGTGGCCGTCGATCGACGAGCTCTCGGCCGACTACCGGACCGGGAAGGGCGAACAGCGCAAGGTGATGCTGGCGCCCGACATTTCGGTTGAATTGAACACCCAGACCAGCCTGGCGCTACGGCCCGCGCCGAACGAGACGCGGGTCGAACTGATTTCGGGCGAGGCTTCGGTGGTTGCGCGAAGGTCGTCCTCGACGCCGCTGGTGATGCTGGCGCGGGACGGACGCATCAGTGCACTGCAGGCCGATTTCAACGCGCGCTGCCTCGATGGCATCGTTTCGGTGACGTGCCTCGACGGCATCGTCACCGTCGAGCAGGATGGCCACTCCGTGCAACTGCGCAAGGCCGAACAGGTCAGCTACTCGCGCGCGGGCTTGCAGGCATCGCTTCCGGTCGACGCCAAGCAGGTCGCGGCCTGGCAGACCGGATTGTTGATCTTTCGCGACCGGCCGCTGGCGAGCGTCGTCGACGAGGTGAACCGGTACCGCGCCGGAAAGATCATCATCACCAATGCGGAACTGAAGCGCCGGCTCGTCAACGGCACATTCCAGGTCGACAAGCTCGACAATTTCGTCGCCCAGGTCGAGCAGCTGTTCGGCGCGCGGATCACATCGCTGCCCGGCGGTGTGGTGCTGATGAGCTGACCCGGAGCGTTTTCGAGCGAAGCCTGTCCCGCACTTGATGCGGGATGGGTACCGGTTCGCGTGAAGAAAACGCGACAAGAAAGATCCAGCGCGCCGTTCGCTTCAATCGGAACGGGGCTCCCATCGAACGAATCGACGCCGCGCCGCTCGATTTCCTAACAAACCAAAAATTTATTCCGCGATGCCGCAGATTCTTTTGCGGGTTTGCGTTTGCCCAGACGTCTTCTGAGTAAGGCGTCGTCATCGCGGCCTTCCCGTCGCGATGGCGCGCGTCTGCGCGAACTAAGTGGGACGTCTGTGCGTAGTCGAAGACATCATTGGGTTTCTGGACATCGTCCGCGATGTCGGGTCGGGTTGCTTGTGTCGGCTGCGGCACTCACCGTGGCTGGCTCCGTAACAGCTGTCGCTCCGGCGCATGCGGCGAAGGATTCTGCTGCGAAGGATTCTGCGGCTGGCGCGCCGGCAGCGGGCAAGCAGCCGGCTCAGGCGAACGCGCCGGCGCAAAAGCCGTCGGCGCCGCCGCAGCGCTTCGACATCGACGACTTTGCCGTACAAGGCGCCGAGAAGCTGCCGCAGGTCGAGATCGAGGAGGCGATCTACCCGTTCCTCGGTCCGGGCAAGACTTCGGAAGACGTCGAGAAGGCGCGGGCCGCGCTGGAGAAGGCGTATCACGACAAGGGTTTCCAGACCGTCAGCGTCGCGGTCCCGCAGCAGAACGTCACGGGCGGCGTGGTCACCCTCAAGGTGACCGAACTGAAGGTCGGGCGGCTGCGGGTGAAGAACTCGCGCTACTTCGATCTCGACCGGATCAAGGACAGTGCGCCTTCGCTGAAGGAAGGCAGCGTTCCGAATTTCACCGATGTCACCAAGGACATCGTATCGCTCAACCAGTGGCCGGATCGCCGCGTCACCCCGGCGCTGCGTGCCGGCGTAGCGCCGGGCACCGTCGACGTCGACCTCAATGTCGAGGACAAGGCGCCGTTCCACGCCAGCCTCGAAGCCAACAACCGGCAATCGCCGTCCACCACGGCGAGCCGCGTCTCCGCCACCGTACACTACGACAATCTGTGGCAGCTCGGTCATTCCCTGAGCTTCACCTATCAGGTCGCGCCGGAACGTCCGAGCGATGCCGAGGTGTTCTCCGGCTCCTACATGGCGCGGATCCCGAACGCCGACTGGCTCAATCTGCTGTTCTACAGTGTCAAGTCGAACAGCAATGTCGCGACGATCGGCGGCACCAACGTGGTCGGCCCCGGCATGATCATCGGCGAGCGCGCGGTGATCACCCTGCCGACCCGCGAAGGCCTGTTCCATACGCTGTCGGTCGGCATGGACTACAAGCATTTCGACCAGACCGTGAAGCTCGGCACCGACGGCTTCTCGTCTCCGGTCACTTATTATCCTGTCGTCGCGAGCTATGGGGCGACGTTCCAAGACGAGAAGTTCACGACCCAGTTCAATGCCGGCATCACCTACAACATCCGGACGCTGAGCAGCCCGTGGGACGAGTTCGACGCGAAGCGCTTCAAGGCTTCGCCGAGCTTCACCCATTTCAACATGGACGTCTCGCATACCCAGGAGCTGCCGGAAGGTTTCCAGCTCTACGGCAAGGTGCAGGGGCAGATCGCCGACGGTCCGCTGGTCTCGAGCGAGCAGTTCAGCCTCGGCGGTCTCGATACCGTTCGCGGCTACCTCGAGTCCGAGGTGCTCGGCGACAACGGCGCGGTCGCCAATTTCGAGCTGCGCACGCCCAATGTCGGCAGCATGCTGCAAGGCGAGCTCAAGAGCGAAACCGGCGACGGCAAGCCGCGCTTCGTCACGTTCAACGATTGGCGCTTCTTCACGTTCATGGACGGCGGGTACGCGTCGATCCAGCAGCCGCTTCCGGGGCAGGAGTCGTCATTCGTCGCATGGAGCTACGGCGTCGGCACGCGATTCAAGACGCTCGAATATTTCAACGGCATGGTCGCGTTCTCGGTGCCGGGCGTTACTCAAGCATACACGCACGCCAATAGTCCGCGCGTGAACTTCCGAATCTGGGGTGAATTCTGATGGGGATGGGTCTTACTCTCGAGCGACGCACGCGCCGGCCGGCACTGCGCCGAGGCATTGCGAACGTCGCGACGGCATTGTTGTTCGGGCTCGTCGCCCTGCTGACGACGCTCGCACCGGCAAATGCCTGGTGGAACGACGAATGGTCGCTGCGCAAGAAGATCACGGTCGACGTCAGCGCATCGGGCGCCAACGTCACCGATCCGATCGGGGCGACGCCGGTGCTGGTGCGGCTGCATGTCGGGAATTTCCGCTTCAGCGCGGCGAAAGACGACGGCAGCGATCTGCGGTTCGTCGCCGGTGACGACAAGACGCCGCTGAAGCATCACATCGAGAAGTTCGACTCCCTGCTTGGCGAAGGCCTGGTCTGGGTTGCGGTGCCGAACATTGCGCCGGGCGCGCGGACCGATATCTGGCTCTATTACGGCAACAAGAAAGCGCTTGCGACCAGCGACCCCAAGGGAACCTACGATCCGGACACCCTGACGGTCTATCACTTCAACGAGCGTGGCACGCCGGCGATCGATTCCTCGGTTTGGGCCAACAACGCGCAAAGCGTCGGCCAGCCGGCGGACGGCTCGCTGATCGGAACCGGGCTGCGGCTCGACGGCCGCGCGCCGGTGACCGTTCCG
>NZ_LGHK01000381.1 GCF_001908235.1 Bradyrhizobium sp. NAS96.2 | reverse complement strand
TTCCCCTGCAGCGCGTTGAGCTGCTCGAGCGCGGTTTTGCCGTCCTTTGCCTTATTGGCGCGGGCCTGGCGCAGCTGCTTGATGTCCACTCGCATGGATCAGTGACTCCTGGTTGGTTGGTGGTTTTGCCTGGACGGAGAAAGAGCCCGCATTCCCGCTGTCCAGGCGACGGCGCGGGTCGAGCAACTCAGGAACTGAAAAGGGAGAGCGACCTCGTCTGAGGCCTATTCAAACGCCAGCGCTGATCGCCGGCGCGAGCTCGGCCGCGGCGAGCGCTGCTGCAACATGCCGCCGATGACCTGGTCGAGCGTTGCGATCCGGTCCGCCATGCCCCGCGCGACGGCCTCGCGCGCGCCGAGCATGCGACCCTGCCCGAACTCCTCGCGGACCTTGGTCTGCGTCACGCGCCGGCCGCCAGCGACGGCCTTGACGAAATCGGCGCCAGCCTCATTTGCTCGGCCCTGCAGATAGGCCTTGGCCTCATCCGACAGCGGCGCGAACGGATGCGCCTCGTTTTTCAGCGGCGATTGCTCCGAGCGGACGATCGTCATCTTGATCCCGACCTGGTCGAGCCAGCCGGAAATATCCTGGTGCATAATCATCGCGCCGATCGAGCCGACGTCTGCAGACGGCGTCATCACCAGCTCGCTTGCCTGCGAGGCGATCCAATAGGCCGCCGACGCCGCCAGCGTGTTTGCGATAGCGATGACCGGCTTTTTCGCTGCAGCCGCCGCGACAGCCGCGGCCGCCTCGACCGTGCCGGAGACCGTGCCGCCGGGACTGTCAACGTCGAGGACGAGGCCGGCGACGTCCTGGTCATCCGCGGCGCGCCTGACCTGCGCCTCGATCCCGGAAAGGCTCGAGCCGAACCAGCTGCCGCGTGGCGTCAGACCACCGGCAATCGAGACCAGGGCGATCTTGCTCGCCGAACTCGAGGCCTGCGCCGTAGCCGCTGCGAGGAGCGCCTGGCGCTGTTCGGTGCGCGCCAGGCAATCGGCGAGCGCTGAGACCTCGAGCGCGACCAGGGCGTCGATCGACGTGATCTGCGTCAGCACCTGGCGCAGATCCGGCGCCGCGGATTCGATCTTAATCATTGTTGCTGTCCTCGTTTGGAGAGCTCGAGCTGCCGCCGGCGCCGGCCTTGTCGTCGACGCCCTGCGCGCCGCCGGCGGAGTCCTTTGTCAGCGGGTTTTTGTAGTCATTGCCGCCGGGATCAGTCCGCGGCGACATGTTCTCAAACCGCAGGATGTCGTTTGCCGACAGCCATTCGCCCTGACGGCCGATCAGATACGCCCGATAGCGATTGAGCAGATCGCCGCGCAGCAGGCCGAAAAAGTTGAACTCGAAAAACAGATCGCCGTTTTCGTTGTCGAGCAGCAGATCCCGCTCGACGCCCTGCTCGATCTCGATCGCGAGCGGCGCCACGCAGCCGACGACAAAATCGAGCGACTGCTGCTCGACGTTGTTATTCGTCGCGCGCTTGAGGCGCGATGCGCGATGCAGTGGATAGCTCCAAAGGCCGAAAACCGCAGTGTCGGCGGCGTCCTCGGTCTCGAGCAGCTGCGCCTCGGAGTTGGTGACCTTGATCGGGTTATATTTGACGCCGTGCGTCAGCAGCCGATCCTTGTGCCGGTTCATCCCGGTCCCGGCAGCGCGCCAGTTTTCGAGAAACTCGTTTCGATCGGCCTTGTCCTTGAACACGCCGGGATGCTCGAGCGTGCCGCCGGACTGACCGTTGTTCTTAAACCAGATGTCGCCATACTCATGGACGGCGATCGCGCGCGCAAAAACAT
>NZ_LGHK01000380.1 GCF_001908235.1 Bradyrhizobium sp. NAS96.2 | reverse complement strand
AACCCGCTGGTCATCAACCACCATGTTGACCGTGAACTTGTCGCCGCTCGGCGAGCCGTCCAGGACAACGCACAGCCGCGATTGGCTTACGCCCGTGCCGAGATCAAACGACGGATACTCCGCACCATCCTCGCGGGCCAGGACAGCCGCGAGTGTGGTCGCCTGCGCAGTCTGTGCGGCAGCCAGGCTCGCAGCGTCGAGGACGGCATGCGCAGCGTCGACGCCGCGGCTGCACAGCACCGGACCAAAGAACTTTCCGTTTGGCTTGCGCAGACGGATATAGAACGGCCCTTCATCCCAGACCGGCACCGGGTTGAGCGCCAGCGTCGCGCCGGCGACGCCGACGACGGCGCCACCATAGCCATAGTTTTCCGGCAGATCAGATTGCACCCTGACGACAGATCCGCGCGTGATCGCCCTGCCCTCATATTCCGAGCCGAGCGCGACATTCTCCCGCCGATAGATCGACTGCAGATAATAGAACGCGCATTCCCGGAACGCCTGGTCACGGTTGACGATGCCGTCGACGCGCTTGGTCTCAGCATTGACCGACGTGAATGCGTCGCTGTCCGGCGGATACTGCACCTGCGCCGGCCGCCAGGTCTGCTCGTCAACGTACTCGACCACGACGGCGTCGGGATCTTCCTCGCCCAGCATCGTGAAACTGACCTGCATCGAATCCCGCACGATCTCGCGATCGGTCAGGAGCATGGTCGGCACGTCGCGCCACTCG
>NZ_LGHK01000379.1 GCF_001908235.1 Bradyrhizobium sp. NAS96.2 | reverse complement strand
AACCAGGAGTCACTGATCCATGCGAGTGGACATCAAGCAGCTGCGCCAGGCCCGCGCCAATAAGGCAAAGGACGGCAAAACCGCGCTCGAGCAGCTCAACGCGCTGCAGGGGAAAGCCAATCCGACCGAGGCCGAGACCGCGCAGGTCGCCGAGCTCGAGACCAAGGTCGACGCGCTCGAGGCCGAGGTCGCGGATCTCGACAAGCAGATCGCCGCCGAGGAAAAGAAGCTGCGCCGGACCGCGCTGTTCGGCTCCTCGACCGCGCTCGGCGGCGCGGCGCTGGCGACCGTCGTCAATGATATCAATCCGGAGCGGACCGGCGGTTTCCGCAGCGTTGCGGAATTCGCGGTTTCCGTTCGGACCGCAATGACCGGCGGCGGCCTCGATCCGCGCCTCGGCGCCGCGCCGACCAATTTCCAGCAGAACCAGGGTGGCAGCGGCGAGGGCTTCCTGGTGCCGACCGAGTATCGCGAACAGATCTGGGCGCTCGTTTTCGACGACCAGAACCTGCTCGGTTTCTGTAATCCGGAGCCGACGCAGGGCAACTCGATCGCGATCGCAAAGGACGAGACCACGCCTTGGGGCGCGTCCGGCGTCCAGGCGGCCTGGCGCTCCGAGGGCACGCAGCTGATCGCGTCCAAGGCGGCAGCAACCGGCGAGATCATCCAGCTGCATGAGCTCTACGCCTTCGTGCTGGCCTCGCAGGAGGTCCTCGACGATGCGCCGCGGCTGCAGAACCGGATTTTCAACCA
>NZ_LGHK01000378.1 GCF_001908235.1 Bradyrhizobium sp. NAS96.2 | reverse complement strand
GGAACGTGGTCGACAAGCACAAGGTCAATATCTTCTACACCGCGCCGACCGCGATCCGCGCGCTGATGCAGGGCGGCGACGAGCCGGTGAAGAAGACCTCGCGCAAATCGCTGCGGCTGCTCGGCTCGGTCGGCGAGCCGATCAATCCGGAAGCCTGGGAGTGGTATTACCGCGTGGTCGGCGACGACCGCTGCCCGATCGTCGACACCTGGTGGCAGACCGAGACCGGCGGCATTTTGATCACGCCGCTGCCCGGCGCCACCAGGCTGAAGCCGGGATCGGCGACGCGGCCGTTCTTCGGCGTGGTGCCGGAGATCGTCGACGCCGACGGCAAGACGCTGGACGGCGAGACCTCGGGCAATCTCTGCCTGACCAAATCCTGGCCGGGCCAGATGCGCACCGTCTATGGCGACCACGCGCGGTTCGAGCAGACCTATTTCTCGACCTACAAGAACAAGTACTTCACCGGCGACGGCTGCCGGCGCGATGCCGACGGCTATTACTGGATCACCGGC
>NZ_LGHK01000377.1 GCF_001908235.1 Bradyrhizobium sp. NAS96.2 | reverse complement strand
CCGAGCCAAAATCGATCCGCTGGTCGCGCTGTTTCAGGCCGCGATCCTCATGAGCTGGAATCCCTCGGCCGGCAGGCTCGTGACCGGCGCTGATATCCTGACGGTGGTCTGATGGGAATTTTTCGGAGCGGGTTGGGCTCGGCGTTTCGTGCGGTTGCGGATGCGTTTGATCCTGGCAAGCCGCGCGACATGAGCGACCCGCAATATTGGGCGGATTTCGGCGGTCGCATGTCGCTCGCCGGCGTCGAGGTCACTGACAGCAACGTCAGCCAACTCGGCGCCGTCCAGGCCGTCCGGCACGGCCTTTCGTCGGCCATGAAATCGCTGCCGGCGTCGGTCTATCGGCGCGGGGCGAACGGCGCACGCGAGGCGTTGCCGGATCATCCGGTCACCAGGCTGTTTGCGGCCAACCCGAACGCGCGCCAGACGCCGGCCGAGCTCGTCGGCGAGCTCGCCTGGAACGTTTCTTACTATCGGAATTCATATTGCGCGATCTTGCCGCCTGGCGATCCGCGGGCATCGGAATATTACGCCGTCGGCGGCCTCGAATGGCTGCATCCGCGGCGGCTGGCGATGGTCGAGCGCGGGATCGACGGTCGCCTGTACTACACGTTTAATCCGCCGACGACGATCGTCCAGGGCGCGCAGCTCAAACAGACGACCTATCGTGACGACGAGCTCTGGCATATCCGCTCGAATCCGCTGCGCGAGGATGGGCTGCTCGGCGAGCCGATTTTCCATAGCGCCAAGCATGTTTTTGCGCGCGCGATCGCCGTCCATGAGTATGGCGACATCTG
>NZ_LGHK01000376.1 GCF_001908235.1 Bradyrhizobium sp. NAS96.2 | reverse complement strand
GGGCAGGGCTTTACCGACATGTCGAACGCGATCGTCAAGGCGATCGAGCAGATGATTATCAAGATCACGATCGTCGAGCCGCTGATGCGGTCGCTGCAGATGGCGTCGTCTGGCCTCGGCGGGTTTTCGTTCGGCGGCATCGGCGGGGGCGCAACGTCGTCGACGGGGTTTACCGGCGGCCTCGGCGGCCTCTACCACACGGGCGGCATCATCGGCTCGGAGCCGACATCGATGCGCTACATCCATGGCGCCTATTTCGACGACGCGCCGCGTTTCCACACAGGCGGCATCGCCGGCAACGAGGTCCCGATCATCGCGCAGCGCGGCGAGGGCGTCTTTACGCCGGGCCAGATGGCCGCGCTCGGCGCTAGCGCCGGCGGCGGGCGATCGCCGCAGGTCACGATCAACAATTACACGGATGCGTCGCCGGCGGTCGAGCAGGCGCCGAACGGCGACATCACGGTAACGCTGCGCAAGATGGTCGACGGCGCGGTCGGCGACTCGCTGTCGACCGGGACCGGCCGGCGCGTCCTCGGCGGCCAGTACGGCCTGAAACCGTTCACGGGGCAGTAAGCAATGGCTTTGCCGGCATTCCCAATTGCAAACGCCGTCATCCTCAAAGAGGGTTTCGGCTTGCAGCGCATGCGCGATCCGATCG
>NZ_LGHK01000375.1 GCF_001908235.1 Bradyrhizobium sp. NAS96.2 | reverse complement strand
CCCTGCGCCACCGGCAAATGTTGCGACGGTGGCCCCCCTCGCCGGTCGACGCCGCACCCGCTGCGCCTGCACCGGCTGCGGTCGCCACACAGCCCCTGTCGCGGCCGCAGGCCGCGACAGTTGCCGCAGCACCGGCAGCAGCGCCGACCGGACCGATCGGTGTCTGGGCCACCGAGGAGAACAAGGGCAACGTCCGCGTCGAAGCCTGCGGCGCCAATCTCTGCGGCTATTCCGAGAAGACCAACGAACGCATCCTGATCAACATGAAGCCCGACGGCAGCAAGTGGAGCGGCCGCATCCACGACCCCGACTCCGGCCGCAACTACGACTCGACGATCGCGATGAAGGGCCCGAATGCGATGCGCGTGCAGGGCTGCGCCTTCGGCGGCATGTTCTGCGGCGGCCAGACCTGGAAGCGGGTCAGCTAGCACGTCGCATTTCCGGATCGCCCTGATGTCCGCAGCCGTGCAAACGGCGAGCGGACATCGGTTTTTTTTGCCCGTCGCCACCTCAGATGACGGTTCGTACTGGCCCGGCGGTCGCTTCATGTCGATCGCCGGACGAGCTATAAGCGCCGCAGTGTCGAGGTTGATTTGAACCTGCGGGCGGCTTGCGATGGCGATGACGGCTCTTGAACTCGGGCTCCGGGGCGCGGTGGTCGCGCTGTTCCTGGTGGTTTGCGCGGTGCTGCTGCTGCGCTACGCGGCGGTGCATCGCGCCGCGCATCTCGGTGCCGCGATGGGCGCAGCCGGCGCGGCCTACGCGATTTCCACCGCGCCGTTCTTTCCCGCATCGTCATTCGGCTGGAGCTCTCCGTTCATCGCCTTCGCGATGGGCTCGCCGGTGATCTTCTGGCTATGGGCGCGCGCGATGTTCGACGAGCGGTTTGCGCTGCGGCCCTGGCACGCCGCGGTGTGGACGCTGCTCGCCGGTCTTGGCGTTATCAGCCATAATTGCTGGACGATCTGGCCCGATCTCGCCGGGCCGTGCGGCCGCGCCCTGGCGCTGGCGACGATCGCCTTCGCCGCGCTCGGGATCGCGCAAATTCCGAAGGGATGGCGCGCCGTCGCGGCGACGGCGCGCGGCCGAATCCTGATCACACTGATGATCGGTATCGGCCTGCAGATGATGTTCGCCGCGTCGGCCGGCCTCGCCGCAATTCCGACCCGGTCCATCAGCCTCAGCGCCGCGCTGGCCCTTGGCGCATTCGCGCTGATCTCGATCTGGATGATGCTGTTCGATCCGCCCGAGAGCCAGCCGGCTGTCGCCGGCCGCGGCAACGGCCAGGCCGCGCGGG
>NZ_LGHK01000374.1 GCF_001908235.1 Bradyrhizobium sp. NAS96.2 | reverse complement strand
GGCCGGAAATTCATCAGCATCGCGACGATCAGCAGCGCCGCGGCGTTGGTCGTTTTCGAGGAGCCTTTCGGGACCAGCGCCAGGATATCGCGGATATAGCGAACCTGATTTACCGGGTCCCAGCTGCCGAACGACGCGCGGACGATATCCCGGAACCACTGGCCCGACGCCTCGCGCATTTTCGGCGCGCCAGGCACGTCCGGCAGCTGCAGCTCGTCATAGAACGCCTGCGCGATGTCGGCCTCGGCCGCGAACAGCGGCAGATCCGGCACAAGCGACCGGCCCTCGCGCATGCGATCGGCCCAATCGACGCAGGACAGATCCCACATCTCCGGCACGATCGGCGGCGCCGCGTTGTCGGTCGAGAGGATCATCAGTGCGAGGTCACGGCCTGTTGACGGCGCGCCATGAGCTCGCCGAGCGGCGTGCCGGCATCAGGCTGTTGCGCGGCGGCAATCGCGGCGGCTTTCTTGCCGACCTTCTCGGCCGGCGCGGGCTTTTCAGCGGGTGCGGCCTTAACAGGCTTCTGCGTCTGGCCGTACATCATGAGATCATTGCGCTCGAGAAACTTTTGGAATTCCCGGATCGCCGAGACGTTGCCGGCGTTGAC
>NZ_LGHK01000038.1 GCF_001908235.1 Bradyrhizobium sp. NAS96.2 | reverse complement strand
GAGGCGACGGTGGCAACCGAAGCTGCCTGGCTGCTGATTGCACACATCAGACTCCTGACCCGCAGACTTGCCGCTGCAGATAGGGGGCGATGATTTATGAGTCAGACTCTGAGGAGCGCGTAGCGTGTCTCGAAGGATGCACGGCCAGCAGCCGGGCCGTTGACCCTTCGAGACGCGCGCGATGCGCGCTCCTCAGGGTGACGGTGCTGATAGTGTGGGGCGGTGCCCTAAAACCTTGGCGCCCGCTTCTCGGCGAAGGCCTTGATGCCTTCCTTGATCTCGTCGCCGCGCATGCTGTCGCGGTGGCGGGCGTCGGCGGCGGCCTCATCCAGCTCGCCGCGGGCGAACTCGTTGATCGCGCGCTTCATGCCGGCCATCGCCTTCGGTGCGTTGCCGGCCAGGATCGTCGCCAGCCTGTCGACCTCCTCGTCGAGCAGGTCGAGCGACACCATCGCGGTGAGGTAGCCGATCCGCAGCATCTCCGGCGCGGTGATCTTCTGCGCGGTCAGGAACAGCATCTTGGCGTTGTCGACGCCGAGCCGCGTGACGTAGCGCTGGATGCCGCTCTTGTAATAGTGCAGGCCGAGCCGCGCCGCCGGCATGAACATCTCGGCGGTATCGACGCCGATGCGGAAGTCGCAGGCGAGCGCAAGGTCGGTCGAGCCGCCATAGACGCCGCCATTGAGCCGGCAGATCGTCGGCACGCTCAAATCCTCGAGGCGGTTGACCACGACCTCGAACGCCGAGCCCGCGCTCTGCTGCTCGTTGGCGCTCACCGCGCGCTCGGCCACCGAGTTGAGATCGTAGCCCGCCGAGAATGCCCGGCCGGTTCCGGTCAGCACCAGCACCCGGATCGCGGGATCGGCCTCGATCCGGTCGAACAGGCGGACGAGCTCGCCGAGGTCCTCGGCCTGCAGGCGGTTGAGGTGCTTCGGCCGGTTGAGGCGGATCGTGGCGCGCGCGCCCGCAATTTCGAGCACGGGTCCGCTGGCGGTGTCGGCCGCGTCAGCCATCTTGGTCTCCATCATTGGTTCTCACGTTCGCGCCGCTTCGCCTCGGCGTCGATGGTCTCGGCGAGATCGGGATGCCTTGCCATCAACAAGCGGAAATCGACCAGGTCAAGCACCAACAGGCGGGTCACCTTGCTGGTCGCGACGCTGGCGCCGCGTTTGGCGTTGCCGAGCAGCGCCATCTCGCCGAAGAACGCGCCCTCGCCGAGCTTGACCTTGCGTCCGGGCAGGTCGACCTCGACCTCGCCGGCGGCGACGAAATACATGCAGTCGCCGTTGGTGTCCTTGCGGATGATCATGGTGCGCGGCGGCAGGTCGATGGTCCGCAGCACCTGGGTGACGTCGGCGATCGCGGCGGGGCCGAGATGCGCGAAGAACGGCACCTTGCTGACGGTCTCCCAGGTTCTCAGGAAATTGTCGCGGCGGGTCTCCGCGGCAAAGCCGGTCGCCAGAATACCGGTCCACAACCCGAACACGCCGAGGCCCGAGATCATCACCATGGCGGCGACCATGCGGCCGAGCGGGGTGATCGGCACCACATCGCCATAGCCGGTCGTGGTCAGCGTCACCACCGCCCACCACAGCGCCGCCGGCACGCTGCCGAAGGTTTGCGGCTGGACGTCCCGCTCCAGGAAGTATTCGGCGACCGAGGCCAGGAACACCACCATCAGGAAGATCACGAGCACGCTGAGCAGCGGGCCGGATTCGACCACCAGCACGCGGCGGAGCTGGCGCAGGCCGGGAATGCCCGGCACCACCTTGAGCACCCAGAGCACGCCGAGCAGCCATGCGGTCTTCGGCTCGAGGCCGGCGAGCAGCGCCAGCGGCACCGCCAGCGCGCCGATCGCATCGACGATGCCGGCGCTGGACAGCTGGTAGAACCAGAACTTGTCCTGCCGCCGCATGTGACGCAGCCGCACCAGCCATTCGAACACGAAATAGGCAAGGCAGACCCACAGCAGCGCATCGACCCAGTGCGGCACCGCGTCATAGGCCGGCGTGACCGTCAGCAGCGTCATCATGGCGACGCCGACCGTGACCGCGACATAGGCCGCCGTGGTCATGTTGCGGCCGGCGGTGGCGGAAACGAAGCGCGTCAAGGCCGGAAGGACGAGCGGCTTGGACATCGGAACGGAGCTTGCCTGTCGCTGAACTGCTGGAATCAAGGCCCTGCGAGCGGCGGAGCCTTTGTCACAACGTGCCTCTCCCGGTTGAGGCCGTCAACGCGCAGGCCGCGGCGGCGTGATCGCGGCGAAAGTCCCATATGTTGGACGAATGGCCTAACCATGTTGGCCCGTTTTTGCGCCCGCGAATGTGAGAAATCAGACAAATCGTCGCTTTTCCCCCGTATATCAGGGATGCTGGCCGCCGACGCGAGGACAGGCAACCTCGGCAGGAATGAAACGACTAATAAGGCGATCTTGTTCACTTCTTGAGCATTGGCTGGTTTCCGATGGATACCTCACATCTCGCGGAGCACGCCGGCGCCGCCGGCAGTTTCTTCGCATCGATCTTCGTGGTCGCGACGCTGTCGATGCGGACCATGATCCCGTTGCGCGTCTTCGCCATCCTGACCAACATCATCCTGATCGCGACCGCGGTCCCGACCCACAATTACGCGACGCTGATCCTGCATGCCGTGCTGCTGCCGGTGAACACCTATCGTCTGCACCAGATGTTGCAACTGGTCCGCAGCGTGAAGAAATCGGTCAACAGCGATCTGTCGATGGATTGGCTCCGGCCGTTCACGACGGAGCGCAAATGCACCGCGGGCGAGGTCCTGTTCTACAAGGACGAGAAGGCCGACAGCATCTTCTACATCGTCAGCGGCCGCTTCCGCCTGGTCGAATCCGGCATCGAGCTGCCGGTCGGCGCCCTCGTCGGTGAGTTCGGCATGCTGTCGCCGTCGAACACGCGAACCCAGACGCTGGAGTGCGCCGAAACCGGCATGGTGCTGTCGGTGACCTATGACCAGGTCGAGCAGCTTTACGTCCAGAACCCGGCGTTCGGCTTCTACCTGCTGCGTCTGTTCAGCGCCCGTCTGTTCCAGAATATCGCGACGCTCGAGCAGCGGCTCGCGCAGCACGCCACCCCACAGGTCGCGGAGCCAAAACCTGCGTGAGCCCCGCGACCAGTTCTGGAGGCGCCGCAGTGCCGGATGACGACAGTCTGCTGGCTTCGCTCCGTTACCTGTTTGCCGATATCATCGGCGATGAGGACGAAGGGCCGCCGGTGCTGCCCGACGCCTGCCCGGATCATCTCAGGCCGGCCGTCACCGAGGCCATCCATCTGTTGATCGCCTATCAGAGCACGAGCTACGCCCAGCTCTATATCGACCGGCTCAAGCGCTTCGTCGGCCGCCGCGGCGTCGACGACGCGTTGCTCGCCGAGATCGCGCGGCTGATGGCGGAGCGCATGGCCTATGAGGATGCGATCCGCATCGCGCAGCTCAAGCTCGGCGAGGTCAATGCGGCGGGCGGCCTTCCGGCGCGCTCCGCCGACGACGTCAAGAAGCTCCGCCTCGACGAGCTGATCGATGCCTTGCCGGAGATGGTCGCCGATCCGGTGCTTGCCGTGCTCGATCAGTTCGGCTGGCGCCGCCGCCGGGTCTCGATCCGCTTCAGCGCCAACACCCGCTTCAGCGTTCGCCGGCTCAGGATCGAGGCGGGGCTGAAACGCTGGCGGCTGTTCTCGGGGCGCTATGCCAAGGAGCGGGTCTGGGTCGAGCGCTGGCTGCACATGATCGACCGCAGCCTGACCAAGCAGCCGGCCGCAGCCCCGGCCATCGTCGAGACCGCGACCATGATCCAGGGTTACGGCGATCCCTATCGCCAGGGCATCGCGGATTGGCACGTGATCATCGACGGGCTGGTCAAGCCGACCTTCGACGGCGTGCTCGCGCTTCCCGACCTTGCCGCCGCCATCACCGAGGCCCGCGCCGCCATCATGCCCGATCCGCGGCAGGCGTCGCTCAAGCGCAAGATCGCGGAGATTCGCGCCCGTGTGCCGGCGGCCGAGTCGCGTTGAAGAGGGCAGATGCTCTCCGCCGTCATTGCGAGGAGCGAAGCGACGAAGCAATCCATGCCTCAGCTTGCGGCGCGATGGATTGCTTCGCTTCGCTCGCAATGACGCGGGGAGGGAATGTGTACCCGTCATCCTGAGGCGCGAGCGGAGCGAGCCTCGAAGGATGAATCGGCGCGGCCGGTGGCCGTCGATCCTTCGAGACGCGCTACGCGCTCCTCAGGATGACGGGGCAACAACTATTCGTCCCGCGCTACCGCTTCACGTGCGGCGGCTCGTCGTAGCCGCGGCGGCTGGAATAGAACAAGAGGCCCATCAGGCCGACGCAGACCGTGCCAAGAACCGCAATTCCGATCGTGAACATGACGATGCCGTAGGTCGGCACCGGAGCGTCTACGGTGAGCCCTTCATAGGCGTAGACGCCAACGGCGGCCAGGAAGACCAGCAGGCCGATGCTGATTGCAATGCGCATGGGTATCTGCCTTTGCTGAAGGCCAGAGCAGCAGGGCACGCTGCAGGCAAGGCAGGTTGTGCTGATTATCCCGCCGTGGCGGTGACCTTGGCCAGCGCCTGCTGCCCGGCTTCGGTCAGCTCGGAGAGCGTCGTCCTGCCGCTCTTGGCGCATTTGATGATGTATCTGGCAACGCGCCTGCGGGTGTCATGTTCCTCGCCGTGAAGCGCGCTGGCGCAGACGTGGTCGAGTGCAAAATTCATGGCGGCGAGCGTCCGTGAGTCAAATCGTTCCTCGATCATCGCGGCTCTCCCATCGCAGCTTGCTCCGGCCTTTGCGGCTATTTGCGGAGTGTCAGCGACTCGCTGACTTCCATCACGGTCTCGGTCTGCCTCGCTTTCTTCATCAACGTTTCGCGCTCCCGTCCCGGCGGCAGCTTGCGTGCTGCAATGCGCGAATCCTCGGCGAATTTTTGCAGGCGTTCCTCGAATGATCCGGGCGGTCGTGACCTGTTGCGTTTCTTCTTGTTCATGCCGCCTCCTCGCTGGAACCAGGGATACTAGGCATGTTCCCCGGAGGGCGTCGTTAACCCATGACATCGGCTTAAACGAAATCGCCGTCAGCACCGCAGGAACGATCTTCGGCGCCATGCGTAACGCTCACACGTTCGCTGCTTGCTCCCCGAAGGCAGTGGACCACTCCGGTGACGGGCCTCGGCGAATTGCATCGCCGGGGCCCGCATAGCTTCAAGGCAATTGAGCCAAAGGAATCGAACCGAGGGAAACCAACCAAGGGAAACGAGCAATGGCACATTCGAACCACGGCATCGTGAAAGACGACAAGGGCCAGGAGCAGCCGGCCGACAAGGCGCGCGCGCAGACCGCCCACAAGACGGATCAGCGAAAACCGGCAAAGCCCGAAGCGACGCGGGATCCGAAGTTGAACGACGCCGACAAAACCCCGGGATCCGGCATGACGGCTGACGATCGCGGAGATCCCCCGACCGGCTGAACCGTGTTTTGCTGTGCAGCAACTGCGGCAACGTGACAGGAACGAAGACCCTGCTCCATCGTTGGCCCCTCGGGAGATCAATGGAGAATGATATGGCGATGGACGAGAGGGAGCTCGGAAACCTGATCGGCAGCGACAAGGTCGAAGGCACCGCGGTCTATGGCTCGGACGAGCGCAAGATCGGCTCGATCGAGCGCGTGATGATCGACAAGAAGAGCGGCCGTGTGTCCTATGCCGTGCTCGGCTTCGGCGGCATTCTCGGCCTCGGCAACGACCATTATCCGCTGCCCTGGCAATCGCTCAAATACGACACGAGGCTCGGTGGTTATGTCACCGGCGTGACCGAGAGCCAGCTGCGCGGCGCGCCGAAATACGGCAGCGAGCGGGACTGGAATTGGGCCGACATCGGCACCACACGTGCAGTGAATGATTACTATGGCGTGCCGCTCGTCTGAGCGGCGGCAAATCCCGGAAGGCCTGCGCCTCAAGAGCGACGGGGTGCTGATGACTGAGCTGTACGGCGCATGAGGACAATAACCGTCGCGTCCTCTGGCGTCTGTACACTTGTGCACATACGTCAATAGCTGTGCAATGTAACATACGTTATTGAAAACGGCCCGGCAGTTACCCGATTAAACATGCGGGGAGATCAATGTCGTTGGCGTCGCTAGTCCGGAAATTGGAGCAGTTTGTACGGCTTTCGCCGGTAGACCACATCATTCTCAATCGCGCGTCGACCGAGCGCGTCCGCCATTTTGCGCCGCGCGTCGATATCGTCCGTGAAGGCGAGAAGCCGAAGGATGTGCATCTGATCCTGTCCGGCTGGGCCTATCGCTACAAGCAGCTCGAGGACGGCCGGCGTCAGGTGGTGTCGTTCTTCCTGCCCGGCGACATCTGCGACGTGAATGTCTTCATCCTGCGCGAGATGGATCATTCGATCGGCACCATCACCGCGGTGTCGATCGCCGATCTCTCGCGCGAGTTCTTCGACAAGGTCGCAGCCGGGCATCCGCGCATCGTCACTGCGTTCTGGTGGGAAACCCTGGTCAATGCGGCGATCCAGCGCGAATGGACCATGAGCCTCGGCCAGCGCACCGCGCTGGAGCGGATCGCCCATCTGCTTTGCGAGATCTGGCTTCGGCTGCGCCTCGCCGGCCTGACCCAGGGCGACAGCTGCGACTTCCCCCTGACCCAGGGCGATCTCGCCGACGCCACCGGGCTTTCCAAGGTCCACGTCAACCGGACCCTGCAGGAGTTGCGCGCCGAGGGGCTGATCGTGCTCAAGGGCAAGACCCTGTCCGTCCCCAATCTCGACCGGCTGATGCGCGCAGGCCTGTTCAATCCGAACTATCTGCATATGGATCATGAGGGGCGGCAGCTCGACGCTGTCGGGACGCGGTCAGACGTTGTAGCGGGATGACCGGCGCGTCCTTCGGGGGAGGCGCAACGCGCAGTGCTCCACGGGCGCAAGCGGGATCGGGCGCGCCGCAGTTCCCATGAGCGAGAGGCGGTTGCCACCCAGCTGGGAACGATTTCCCTGGGCTTCCAGTTGTTGACCGTGGCCGCCGACCATGACGGAGGCGATCGGATGCTGCGCTATTTCTTCGATATCAGAGATGGCACCGGGCTCTATCCGGATGAAGAGGGCCTGGAATTCCCGGATCAAAGGTCCGCCGAGATGGAAGCCGCCCGCACCCTCGGCGAACTGGCGAGGGACTTTGCAGCGCTGGACGACCGGCACGACGTTGCAATCGAGGTGCGGACGGAAGACGGCGCCGTGTTCAAAGCTGCCTTCATTTTCGAAACCCGTCATCCAAGGCAATAAGGCTGTCTCTGTTCGGGGCGCAAATCGCTTATAGGTGTTCCGGATTCCGGGTCCTGGCCGGTCAACCAGCGACCCCCAGCGCCGGAGGTTTCACAGCGCCAGGGATCACTACTCCCGATGGGCTTGGGGGCTGAAGTCGGGAGCTTCGAATCGACTCCCGGTGTTCCGCTTGGTTCCAAACGGGGCCTCCTAATTTCTGTTCGCCGGTGGTCCAACCGGAATAGCTGACGGGTCTCGGTACGCGTCAACAGCGTTCTGTTCGTTGGGTGCAAGTTTTCGATCTGTATCAGATGCGCCAACGCAGTTCATCGCGTGCCGGGATGCTTCGCAAGGGTCGCCTTGGCCCTGGCGATCGCCTCCTGGGTGCTTTGGAAGGTCTGCGTTCGGATCGTTGGCCCGCCGGCAAGGGGTGTGATTTCGACCAGATAGCCGCCGCCGCGTTGCTCGACGATGGTTAGTCGATGGCCCTGATATTCGATCTCGTCGACTGGCATTTTCGGGCTCGCCCATCTTCAATCGGTCGGTACGCGTTCTGCTGATCCAAAGCTTTCCCAGATCGGTGGCCTTAGGTCGGCGAAGTCAGCCACTCGGTCATCTCTGCGGCCGTCTCGTCCTGGCGCGCCTTGCGAAGCAGCGCATCGCGCCTGGGGCCGAGAGGAAGGGCCTTCGCCGCCTCGCGCAGATCGTTTGCCTCCTGGGCGAGACGTTCTTCCAACGGTTCGGTTTGGCGCACGCGACGCCGACGTTTAGTCATAACGCTGCTCCCTTGTTTTTGCAGGCGGGAGCGCGGTTGGTCTCTCAGCCACCGACGCCTACAGGCCAAGCCTTGGCCGGTGATGTGGGCAAACGACTTGGCTGAGGGAAGGTTGCTATAAGTCGGAAACCGGACTCGCGAGCCTCTGCTGCCTCTATCGAATTGCCTCTATCTTTCCTCCGGCCCTGACGTCGCAAGCGAGTCCCTCGCGGAAAGCTGGCTGCGAACCAGATATCCTTATTTGCCAAGAGGCTTGGCTTCAAAGAGACCTGGCTTCAAACGTGACGACAACTTCGAGAAACGGCGGAGCGCCGCCGTCCCGGACATGGATTGCGACACGGCCTTGCGCTTGTCGATAGCCAAGATCACGGGCAACGAGCCCAAGCGTTTCCAGCGCCTCTCGCTGCGCGGCTTCCCGGCTCGGGAATTCCGCGCCGGTCTCATCAACCGAGATCCCGCCATCGTCGTGGAAGTCGAAATAAAATCGTGGCATAGCGAGAAAACATTTGAACCAAAACAGGTTCCTAATTTTTTCTCGCGCCCTCGAAGGTTGCGAGAGGCCCTCATCATTCCGGACGGTGAGCGTCCGTCCAGCGAGGGCCGCAATCGGGCAGCCGACGTCGAGTGCGGTTTCCTCGTCTGTAAGATCGAGAACGATGACCTACGTTGAGGAAAAGCCCGGCGCCCGAAACCGTGAAGGCCGAGGATTTTCTCTCGTTCATGACTATCTCGGCGGCTGCAGTCCAGGCGAGCTGACCCATTCGTTCAGATGCGACGCCGTGTCGGCCTGCCGCGCCTTGCAGAGCAGATCCTCTTTCTTGGGGCAGGGCGGGAGGGCGGCAGCAAGCTCGCGCGCTTGCTGTGCATAGGAGGCGAGGCGATCTCGAAGCGTTTGCGTTTGCTCGAAACGACGCCGCTTTTGCATGGCGCAGCTCCCCTGAGTTGGGCGGGAGCGCAACTGGCGTTCTCATCACTGATGGTTGCCGAGGGCTGAGCAGTGATCGGGTCAGTAGACTCCCCTTATGTCGGGTTGTCGACTTAATTCTGCGCCGGGAGGGATAAAGAATTAGGAACCGGTTCGCTTCAGCAACTCGTAGCACTCGCACGAATTGGCCAGCAGAAGGCGGCGATTCAGGATCTGCAGTTTCCCGCGCGAATAGGTGATCGCTCCCCGCTTTTGAATATCCTTGGCGGTATCCGTGATGGTGGTGCGGCGCACGCCCAGCATCTGGGCGAGCAATTCCTGTTTGAGGTCGAATTGGTCGCTTTCAGCCCGATCCGCTGCGTGAAGCAGCCAGCGGCAGAAGCGCTCCTCGACAAGGTGGAGCGAGTTGCAGGCGGCCGTGATCCGGGCTTGGTCCAGCAATATGTCAGCATTCTTGAGGCATATTTCCGCCATTGCGGTGCTGCTTGCCAGGATCGCCCGGAAGTCCTCCATCGAAATCTTCAAGGCGCGCACCGGCAATTGAGCGACAATGCGGACCAGCGATGCCTGTGAGCCAAGGCCCGCGCGGGCACCGATCAAGCCTTCCCGGCCAACGACCGAAGTCTCAGCCATTCGGCCATCTCTCAGAACGACGAGCAGCGAGAGCATGCCCGATAGCGGGAAGTAGATATCCGTGACTTCCTCGTGCTCCTTTTGGACCACGTCGCCTTGAGTGAATTCCACGACGTTCGACTTCGCCGTCAGTGACTGCAAGTCACGAGGAGGAAGAAGCGCCAGGAGTTCGTTGCGAAGGGGGCTGTCCATCATGCGCAACCTTTCGCCCGATCGGTCGGGCAGGTCCGCAGTGGGCAGGTAACGCTCCGAAGCCGTTCCACGGATTGGGGATATGAAGGCCAAATCAGGCTGGCACCGATCCGTTCCTATTATTTTGGGGCATACGCGGTGACCATAGGTCGCGCAGAAACGCGCCCATCACGGGGATCATCGCGAAGCGTCCTGGACGGCTTGGCTCAAATCGACCGGCTACACGGGGCAGCGTGATCAGGGTTCGGGCTCGTTGTTCCGTCGGCGTCAGGAGGCGCGGCGAACTGCTGCCCCGCCACTGCGTCCCCATCCTCAGCCGTCATCGCCCGGCTCGACCGGGCGATCCAGTACGCCGCGGCCCCTCGGCTCAAGCACAGCCGCCTCTGGAATACTGGATCACCCGCATGCGCGGGTGATGACACCGCGTGTTTGGCGTCTTGAATCGAGAACCCATCCTCATCGTCGTCCTGGCTTTCGCCAGGACGACAGCAATCAATGTGGCGCGACCAACTCGCAAGACCAAATTGGTCTTCACCCGTTCGCGGTCTTCACCACCACGAGGTTGTCATCCGGTGCTGCCGGATGGCGCTTGAGATGATCGCGGCGCAGGGCGATCTCGTCGCGGACCAGCTCGTAGCCGAGCTTGAAGGTATCGAGGCCGTCGCCGGAGACCGTGCCGTCGCGCAGGCCGATCACCGCGCCGCGCAGGATCGCCTCGAGCTCGTCTTGCAGTTCGTCGAGGTCTTCGGTGCAGGTGGTGTGCTCGACGCGCTCGCCGATGTCGAGGATCCGGCCCGCCAGCTCGCTGGCCCGCGCGGGCGCGACGCGGGTGATCTTGGTGTAGATCGCGGCGAAGATCGAGCCGATGATGCTGAGCGCGGCGGCGCCGAGATACATCACGTCGCTGTAGCGATCCATGAACGACTTGGTGTCGTCGTTGATGTATTCGGCAGCGCCCTGATGGGCGACGATGAAGGCGTCCTTGTCGGTCGCGGCCGGCTCGATCCTCGAGGCGAAGCCGTTGTCGAGCGCGAGCTCCGACTTGTTCTCATAGACGATGCGCGCGAGCTCGGCGGCCGTCGTCGTGGGCATCCAGGATTGCGCCACCAGGAGCCATTCCAGTCCGATGGTGTCGACCTCGTCATCGGGGATCGCCGGCGAGGACGATAGCATGCCGGTCGAGACCGTCTCCTCCGAGATCGCCGGATATTTGCGCGCCAGCGCCTTGGCCTCGTCGATCGCGTTCAACGTGAAGCCGCCGGAGCGCTTGGCGTATTGCTCGTAGGTCTTGTCCTTGATGATCTTCGAGGCATGCTCGATCACAACCACGGCGGCAAAGCCCGAGGCGAACAGCTTGTCCAGCGGTGTGTTCGGCGGCGCCTGCTGCACCCGCTGCGCCGCATCCGGGCTGTCGGAAATCTCGAGCGCGCTGCGGACGAAATTGACGCTGTTCTCGCCGTCGCCGACGACGGCGATCTTCTTCCGCTTGAGCTCGGGCAGCGACTTGATCTTCTTGCCGCCGGGGCTGAGCACCAGCACCACGTCATGCTCGAGGATCGCGATGGCGCGGGCGCGCGGCGGCACCTTGGCGTCGGTGCGCAGGATGGCAAGCGAGGCGTCGCGGCGATCGAACTGCGCCAGCGCCTTGGCGTTGTCGGGGTTCGGCGCGATTTTCAGCCGCAGCCGCGACGAATTGTTCTTCAGCACGGTCGCAAGGCGGGCGGCGAACTTCGCCTCCGGGCCGTTGGCATCGCCGACCGCGAACACCAGCGTTTCGGAATTGCGCAGCCAGACCCGGCCGCCGATCACGGTGACGGCGCTGAGCAGCAGTGTCAGCAGGGTGAAGATGATGATCTGCGCACGGTTGCTCTTGGCGACCGGAGCGCGCGGCCGCGGCGGCATCGGCGAAGGCGTGGGGGCTTCGGCACTCATGGCTGATCACCTGGCTCATCACCCGTCCGGGACGGCCGGTTGCCGGAACGGCGCCGCGCTGCCCGGTGAATCCGTAAATGACTATAAAAGAAAGAAAATTTCCTGTGCGGGCGACGATATACTTCCCCGGGCGGAATGCAAACCGGCCGCCGGCCGTAACCTTAATCCCGGCTCGCCGGCGCCGCGCTGCGACATGACCATCGCCACTGTCGACGGCCGAACCCAAATGTGATTTTCGACGAGCCGCAGGTGCATTCCGCCGCCGGAGATGTCATAAATGAGACACGCTTCGGTTTGCGGAATTGTGCTGACGGCCTGACCCGGATTTCTTGCAATCACATTCATCGAAGTAAAGGGCGTCAGCTTGTTGTTTCCTGCCATGTCATCGTCGGTGTCGGTTGGTGCCCTGGTGGGATGGATGTTGCTTCTCACCGCAAAGCACATCATCGCCGACTTCATGCTGCAGAACGCCTGGATGGCGATCGGCAAGGATCAGAAGACCGGCTGGGCCATGCCGCTGCTCGCGCATTGCCTGGTCCATCTCGCGGTCGCGCTGGCGCTGATCCTGGTGGTGGCGCCGCGGTTCTGGTACGTCGCCTTCATCGACTTCGTGATCCACATCATCGTCGACCGCTGCAAGGGATACTGCGCCTCGCATTTCGGCGTGACGCTGGAAGCGCACCATCCCTGGTTCTGGACCCTGATCGGGGTCGACCAGGCGCTGCACCACCTCACCGGCTTTGCGCTGTCGATCTACATGGCCGCGAACTGAGCGGCACGCGACGCCTCTTGCTTCATTTCAGGCAATCGACCATCCGCCGGCCGTGGGCGGATGTGATTCGCGTGCAACGGGCAAGCCTCTCCGGCAACGACCGGAGGCCGTGGTTAACCTTTCGTTAGAGGATTGCGCGGCATCTTCCCGATCGAGGGGGATTTGCAAATGTTTTCAAGCCGCGACGCCTTCGAGAACGATGCCTGCCCAGTTGCGGACGACCTGCTCGGCCAGATGTACCGCGCCAATCCCAACGGGCTTTCACTGCTGGTCGCCAATGTCGCGCCCGATGTCCGGGCGAGGCTGGCGCTGTTCTGCTATCGGCGCAGCCATCTGCACGCGCTCGCGGTGGCGATCGCGTCGAGCTGCAGCGAATGGGAGCTGGTCAATTCCGGCGGCCGTGTCGGGTCGACGCTCTACGCGCTGTCGCGTGAGCCGGCTCGCGCGACGACCGTGTCGCATGGTGGCCGCAAGCCCATCACACTGTCGACCAAGCCGCTGTCGACCTTCGCGCCCGTTGTCGATGACGAGCTCGACGACGAGGACGTCAGCGAGACGGTGACTGTGACGGCTTAAGCCGGGTTCAATCCGGCTGCGCGCTCGGGATGAGCGGCAGCCCATGCCGGCGCCGCGCCATCGCACATTCCGCATCGCCCGGCAGACAGGTTCGGCACACTTCCGGCCGCGCCGCATAGACCTCGCAGCGCGTTGCCTCTCCGACCCGCCCTGACAGCGCCGAGCAGCGGTCGCCTTCGCAGCGCATTCCCGATTGCCGCGCGTTGACGAATTGCACCGGGATCAGGTCGAGCTGCGCGTCGTCCTCGATCGTGAAGCGCGGCCAGTTCGCCGAATAGCTGCAGCAGGCGCCACAGGACTGGCAAGGGCTCGCTTCCGCCGTGTCGATCGCGTTGCCGGCCATCAGGTATCCCTCGGTGCTTCCCAGACCAGGCTGCGCCGCCAGCGCGCCCTGAGCAGGTCGCGCCGCTCCGGATACTTCTCGTCGTGGTAAACAGCGGTGACCACGCGGTCGGTGCGGAAGCTGCGGAAATCCTTGCGCAGCTCGCACCAGGCGGCGAGCAGCCGCACCGCCTCGTGATAGCCGACCGCGATCGGCCAGATCGTGCGCTCAGAGTCGCGGCCGTGCTCGTCGCGATAGTTGAGCGTGATCTTCTTGCCCTCGTGGATCTGGCTGCGGGTCCTGACCATGTCGATGCGGTCGGGCTCCCGGTTCCAGGCGGAGCGGGCGCGGCTTGCCGGCTCCAGCACGAATGGACGTAAGCGGTCGGGCACGGTCTCGGCGATCTTGGCCATCAGGTCCTCGGCCGCGCGCGCCAATGCCGGATCGGCGTGGCCGACCACCCATTGCGCGCCGAGCACGCAGGCCTCGATCTCGTCGGGTGTCAGCATCAAGGGCGGCAGGTCAAAACCCTTCTCCAGGATGTAGCCCATGCCGGCCTCGCCGCGGATCGGCACCCGCTGCTCGATCAGGCTGGCGATGTCGCGATAGATCGTCCGCTTCGATGTCTCGAGCTCGGCTGCGATCGCATCGGCGGTCAAAGGCTTACGGGTGCGGCGGAGCACCTGGATGATCTGAAACAGCCGGTCGGCGCGTCTCATGGCAGTTCTCTTTGGTCGCTCTCTTGCAGCTGTCTTGACGACTGTCTTGACGGATCTCGCGGTGTCTCGACGCGTCGGCTTTTCGCGCCCCCTGTCACCGCTGCTGACAGCATGTTGGCAGCAGGTGGGGGCTATATCAGGACAACACCTCAAGTGAAGGGAATTTGTCCATGACGAATCTTGATGAACTCGGTTTCAGGCAGGCGCAGAGCTTCGCGCTGGAACAAATGATCACGGTCTACTCCACCTCCGGAGACCTGCGCTGGGCCCTGGTCGCGCTGGTCGCACAGTCGATCGGCGCCGCCTGGTCCTATGGGCGGGCACGGCTGGTCAAGCGGGTTCGCGAGGCGGTTCGCCGCCTCGCACCCGCAACCCCGCTCGGCAGTGAATGCCACTACTGCTGACACCATGCTGGCAGCAGGGGACAGGTAGCTTCAATTCACGACCACAGGCGATCGGGAGCTTCATATGATTACGCTTTTTGGCTTTGGCACGGGCTTCGGTCTACCGGAAATCAGCCCCTTCGTGACCAAGACCGAGGTCCAGCTCAAGATGGCCGGGCTTGCCTATGTGAAGGAGAAGGCGATGCCGCCGGCCTCTCCCAAGGGCCAGCTGCCGTTCATTTCCGATGACGGCGAGACGATCGCCGATTCGACCTTCATCCGCGCCCATATCGAGGGCAAATACGGCTTCGATTTCGATGCGCCGCTGAGCCTGCAGGCGCGCGCGCAGGCCTGGGCCTTCGAGCGCATGATCGAACATCACGTCTACTGGGCGCTGGTCGGCGCGCGCTGGGTCGACGATACCAATTTCGCCAAGGGACCCGCGCATTTCTTCGACGGCGCGCCCGATCATCTGCGCGACAAGATGCGCGAGGACGCCCAGTTCCGCGTCGCCGAGAACTATCTGCTCAGCGGACTTGGCCGCCATGGGCCCGACGAGGACGTCGATGTCGCCATGCGCTCGCTGTTTGCACTGTCGGTGCAGCTCGGCGACAAGCCTTATCTGATGGGCAACGCACCTTGCGGCACGGATGCCACCGCGTTCGGCGCGCTGGCCGGGATCCTGACGCCGTTCTTCGATTCGCCGCTGCGCGAGCGCACCGAGAAGTTCGACAATCTCACCGCCTATGTCGGCCGGATGATGCAGCAATATTATCCGGAGTTCGCCTGGGCTCCGCTGCAGCAGCAGGCAGCTTAAAGCGCGATCGCGCTTTCCTGTTTGGGCATGATCTCCGCGCAAACGCGTTCCGCGTTTGTCGCGAGGGAAAACCGCTTCACACTTTTCCGGATCATGCCTAGGGAGCGGGCTCGCCCTGCAATACGGCGAGCTCCGCCTCGAGCTCGGCGATGCGCTGGTCGCGTGAGGCGAGGGCTTGTGCGACGTCGGCCGCGTCGAACTTCTGCGGGATGTGTTGCGGGCAGTTGGTGTCCCATGCCGCGACCTTGAACAGGATCACCTGCTCTGGCCGCGCGCGGTAGCCTTGCGGCATCAGCGCGCGTGTCAGCGCCGGATCGTCCTCCACGACCCGCGCCTCGCCCCACAGCTTGACGCGGCGGCGGTGCGCATAGTCCATCACGAAGATATACGCCTTCGCATTCTCCGAGAGATTTCCTTGCGTGATGAACTGCCGGTTGCCGCTGTAATCGGTGAACGCGAGCGTGTGCTTGTCGAGCACCTTGATGAAGCCCTTCGGCCCGCCACGATGCTGGATATAGGGCTGTCCGTCCGCCGAGGCGGTCGCGAAATAGAAGCTGTTCACCTCGCCGAGGAAGCCTGCGAGGCTCTCGTCGATCTCGGTGCGCCAGCCGCCGTGCGCCTCGACCTCGGCATACGTGTCGCGCGAACCCTTGCGGGTCTGAATCGCCTTGACCGCCGGGGTGAAGGCGACGTCGCTCGGATAGGTGTGGGTATCGGACATCTGGGCCTCCCGAAACGGGCCTCCTGCCACGACAAGATGGACGTTTCCGGTTCGCAAGCAATCTTGTGAATTGACACTTCACTATTGCCGATTATGCAATAGTTCCATGGACCGGATCGATGCCATGCAGGCCTTCGTCGCGGTGGCGGACCTCGAGGGGTTTGCCCCCGCCGCCCGCAAGCTCGGCCTGTCGCCCTCCGCCATCACCCGGCTGATCGCGGCGCTGGAGGAGCGGCTCGGCGCGCGCCTGCTGCAACGAACCACGCGCCAGGTGACGCTGACCGATGCCGGCTCGCGTTATCTAGAGCGGGCGCGACGGATCCTCGCCGACGTCGAGGAGGCCGAGGATGCGGTGGAGAGCGAGCGCACCCGTCCCGAAGGCCGCCTCGTGATCTCGGCCCCGTTCGGCTTCGGGCGGCTGCACGTCAGTCCGGTCGTCTCCGCCTACCTGAAGCGCTATCCCGATGTCGGGGTCGACCTGCGGCTGTCGGATCGCCGGATCAACCTCGTCGAAGACGGCGTCGACCTCGCGGTCAGGCTCGGGCACCTGCCGGATTCGACCCTGGTGGCGCGGCATGTCGGCCAGATGCGCCGCATCGTGGTGGCCTCGCATGGCTATCTCAAACTCCGCGGCGAGCCGAAGCGGCCGGCGGACTTGACCTCCCATGACACGATCCAGTTCGGTGCCATGACCGCGACGCCGGACTGGCGCTTCATGGAAGACGGCCAGGAAATCCGCATCATCCCGACGCCGCGCTTCACCAGCAACAGCTCGGACGCCGCCATCCAGTACGCCGAGCAGGACGGCGGACTGACCCGGGTGATGGCCTACCAGGCCGCCGAATCGCTGAAAGCGAAGCGGCTCCGAATCGTGCTCGCCGCCTTCGAACAGCCGCCGGTGCCGATCCATGTCGTCTACCCGACATCCCGGCTGTTGTCGGCGAAGGTGCGGACCTTCATCGATCTCGTCACCGAGATCACCGACTGGCATTTCGGTTAGCTTCGCTCGAAGGCGCTTAGCTCACCGGCGGCTTCTTCGGCACCACGCGGAACGTGCCGCTGGCGCGCGCGATCGTCACGCCATCGGCCTTGATCAGGCTCTGCGCGAAGCAGATCGTGCTGCCGGTCTTGATCACATCGCTCTCGATCGCGAGCCATTGCCCGACATTGGCCGAGCCGACGAAATCGACCGTGAGCGAGATCGTCACATACGAGGTGGTCCAGCCGGTGGCCTGGCCGCAGCTATAGCCCATCGCGTTGTCGGCAAGCGCTGCGATCAGCCCGCCATGGATCAGGCCGCGGCCGTTGGTGTGCGGCCTCGCGAGGCGCAGGCCGATGATGACGGAGCGCTCGGTCTTCTTCTGGTAAAGCGGCTCCCACGGCTCGGTGAGCGGGCTCTTGCGGAACAGCGGCTCGAAGCCTTGCGGGGTATCTTGGGGAATGTCGGGTGCGACTTGCGTTTCGGTGGTCATCTCTGGCTCGCATATGGCGTTTTCGTTGACGCCATTGAACGCGATGTCCATGACGGTTTCACCGCCTACAAAGTTTTAAACGGGATTTGCGCGGATGTTTGAAAGCGCCGACGCCGGCCGGTCACGCCGGCAATTCGTAGCCGACCTGCATGTCGTTGCGCCCGAACGACATCGGCCGGGCTTCGAAGCCGATACCGATCTCGTGCAAAGCGATGTGGACGGCCATCGAGCTCGCGCCTGGTGCTAAGTACAATGTCAGCATGGCAGGTCTATGCGGTTCTTGCTTCCGTCATTGCGAGCGTAGCGAAGCAATCCATGCGGCCGCAAGCGGCAAGATGGATTGCTTCGTCGCTATCGCTCCTCGCAATGACGAGGGCGGCATCCGCACCTAGAACGGCAGCCCCACATAGTTCTCCGACAGCGAGGTCGATGCCGCCTTCGAGCTGACGAGGTAGTCGAGCTCGGCGATCTGGATGCGCGCGGCGAATTCGCCCTCGTCGGGGAATTTGTGCAGCATCGAGGTCATCCACCAGGAGAAGCGCACCGCCTTCCAGACCCGCGCCAGCGCCCTGGCCGAATAACCGTCGAGGCCGGCAGAGGATTTCTCGTCGTAATATTCGCGCAGCGCCTGCGACAGGTAATGCACGTCGCTGGCCGCAAGGTTCAGACCCTTTGCGCCGGTCGGCGGCACGATGTGTGAGGCGTCGCCGGCCAGGAACATCCGGCCGAACCGCATCGGCTCGGCGACGAAGCTGCGCAGCGGCGCGATGCTCTTTTCGATCGAGGGGCCGGTGACGATCTCGTCGGCGGCCTTCTGGTCGAGCCGCCGCTTCAATTCATCCCAGAACCGCTCGTCCGACCATTGATCGACATGATCGTCGAGCGGGCATTGCACGTAGTAGCGGCTGCGATGGGTTGAGCGCATGGTGCAGAGCGCAAAGCCACGTTCGTGGTTGTTGTAGATCAGCTCCGGCGAGACAGGTGGTGTCTCCGAGAGGATGCCGAGCCAGCCGAACGGATACACCCGCTCATAGCTGGTGATCGCCGAGGCCGGCACGCTGGCCCGGCTGATGCCGTGGAAGCCGTCGCAGCCGGCGATGAAATCGCAGGCGATTTCGTGGGTGACGCCGTCCTTGACGTAGCTGACGCGCGGATGATCGGTGTCGAAATCATGCGGCTTGACGTCCGCGGCGGAGTAGATCGAGGTCAGGCCGGCCGCCTTGCGGGCGTTCATCAGATCGAGCGTGACTTCGGTCTGGCCGTAGATGGTCACAGTCTTGCCGGTCGCCGCATGCATGTCGATACGATGCCGCGCGCCGCCGAACGCCAGCTCGACGCCATGATGGACCAGGCCCTCCTGGTGCAGGCGGGCGGCAGCGCCGACGCTTTCGAGCAGCGACACCGTGCCTTCCTCGAGCAGGCCGGCGCGAATCCGCCCCAACACATATTCGGGGGTCTGCCGCTCGAGAATGACGTTGTCTACGCCGAAAGTATGAAGTAGTTGCCCAAGCAACAGTCCAGCCGGACCTGCGCCTATGATTGCTACTTTTGTCCGCAATACCTGCTCCTCCCGATCAGATAGGCTTGAGCCGGGCGCCCGCGCCGGGGCGGCCACCGTCAACTTGCCATGGCAACTATATCATATAACAGGTTTGGCAAGGCCGATTTGCCGCGGACTGCTTTCGCCGCAGCGCAAGATGCCGGAGGGGCCGGGTGCGACGAGGCGTCCGCCCGGCGGATTTCGTCTTGAATATCCGTGCGAATTAGATAACATGTTAAGTAATGAGACCGGGCACAAAGCCCGCCGTCCTGGAGAGGAGGAGACGTGATGAGGAACAGTTTGTTGGCGCTGCTGATGGCAGCCGCCATCGTGCCGGCCGCAGTCCCTGCCATTGGACCTGCCGTGGCGCAGGACAAGACCGTCAATCTTAAAGTGTCGCTCTGGGTCCCGCCGGCGCATCCGCTGGTGCCCGCGACGCAGGCCTGGGCCGCCGACATCGAGAAGGCATCGGGCGGCACCATCAAGGTCACCGTGTTTCCGTCCGAGCAGCTCGGCAAGGCGTTCGACCATTACGACATGGCGCGCGACGGCATCGCCGACGTCACCTATGTCAATCCCGGCTATCAGCCCGGCCGCTTCCCGATCGCGGCCGCCGGCCAGCTGCCGTTCGTGTTCTCGGACGGCAAGAAGGGCACGCTGGCGCTGAACGAGTGGTACCACAAATACGCGCCGACCGAGATGAAGGACACCAAGCTCTGCTTCGCCTTCATCCACGATCCGGGCGCGCTGCACGGCAAGAAGAAGATCGTGCTGCCGAGCGACCTTTCCGGCGTCAAGGTGCGGCCCGCGCAAAGCACCATCGGCGAGATGGTGAAGATGTTCGGCGGCACCAACGTGCAGGCCTCCGCGCCGGAATCGCGCGACGCGATCGAGCGCGGCGTGGCCGACGAGATCACCTTCCCCTGGGGCTCGATCTTCCTGTTCGGCATCGACAAGGTGGTGAAGTACCACATGGACGTGCCGCTCTATACGACGGTGTTCACCTACAACATGAACCTCGCCAAATATAATGCGATGTCGGATGCCCAGAAGAAGGTGATCGACGATCACTGCACGCCGGAATGGGCTTCCAAGGTCACCGATCCCTGGACCGATTTCGAAGCCAACGGCCGTACCAAGATGAAAGCGCTGCAAGGCCATGAGGTCTATCCGCTGACGCCTGATCAGCTCGCCGAATGGAAGAAGGCGGTCAAGCCGCTGCGCGACAGCTGGGCCGAGGCGGTGAAGAAGGCCGGCGGCGATGCGGAGAAGATCGAGGCCGATCTGCAGGCCACGCTGAAGAAGTACGAGGCGGGGATCTGATCCCGCTCCCCTTCACCTCTCCCCGCTTGCGGGGAGAGGTCGGATCGCCCTTGGCGATCCGGGTGAGGGGGTACCGGTCTCAACCCTCACACCAGTTTTGCGGATAGCCCCCTCACCCCAACCCTCTCCCCGCAGGCGGGGAGAGGGAGCCCATCGAGCAGCGTATGACGCAAGCTTCCGAAGTCACCCCAGACGGCGCGATCACCGGTCCACCTGAGCCGGTGCGCAAGAATTTCATGGACCGCTTCATCGATTCGATCGAATGGGTGGCGGCGTTCTTCGTCGGCGTCGTCGCGCTCAACACCTTCACCGCGGTGTTCATGCGCAAGTTCTTCGCGGTGACGATTCCCGACTATTACAATTTCGGCCAGTTCCTGCTCGGCATCCTGATCTTCTGGGGCATCGCGGCGACCAGCTATCGCGGCACCCACATCACCGTGGATCTGGTCTGGGCCAACGCCACGCCGCGCTATCAGCGCTGGATCGACATCTTCGCCACGCTGGTGCTGCTGTTCGTGGTGAGCGTGCAGACCTACACGCTGGTCGACAAGGTGATCGACACCAGGAACAGCCACATCGTCACCATGGATCTCGGCGTGCCGGTCTGGCCGTTCTTCCTGGTGTCGTGGATCGGCGACGTCTCCGCAGTGCTGCTGATCGCGATCCGCACCTACCGCCTGATCTTCCACCCGGAAGATATCCATGATGCCAAGATCAAGACCGCGGAGTAGACGGCCATGAGTCTCGATTTGAGTCCCGAGGCCGTCGCCGTCATCGGCTTCGTCAGCCTGTTCGTGCTGATGCTGCTGCGCGTGCCCGTCGGCATGGCGATGGGCCTCGTCGGCATTACCGGCTTTGGCTATCTCACCGGCTTTGCCCCGGCGCTGAAACTGGTCGGCCAGACCACGATGCGCACGGTGACGGATTACTCCTTCGGTGTGATCCCGATGTTCCTGTTGATGGGCGCCTTCGTGTCCGTCTCGGGCATCAGCCGCGAGCTGTTTCGTGCCGCCAACACCTTTGTCGGCCATTGGAAGGGCGGGCTCGGCATCGCGACCATCGCGGCCTGCGGCGGCTTCGCTGCGATCTCGGGCTCGTCGGTTGCGACCGCGGCGACCTTCTCCGCAGTGGCCTATCCCGAGATGCGCCGCTTCGGTTATCCGCAGTCGTTCGCCACCGGCGTGATCGCGGTCGGCGGCACGCTCGGGGCGATGTTGCCGCCATCCACCGTGCTCGCGGTCTACGGCATCATCACCCAGCAGGACATCGGCAAGCTGTTCATCGCCGGCGTGGTGCCAGGCCTGCTCGCGATCCTGATGCACATGATCACGATCGGCATCATCGGCGTGACGCGGCCGGGTTTCCTGCCGGCGGGAAAGAAAGCGTCGTGGCACGAGCGCTTCTTGGCGCTGCGCGACGTCTGGTCGCCGCTGCTGCTGTTCCTGTTCGTGATCGGCGGTCTCTATGGCGGCTTCTTCGTCCCGACCGAAGCGGGCGCGGTCGGCGCGGTCGGCGCCTTCATCATCGGCATTGTCAGAGGCAAGCTCACCAAGGACGGCATCCTGCAATCGCTGCTGCAGGCGACGCGCACCGCGGCTGCCGTGTTCACCGTGCTGATCGGCGCGCTATGCTTCGGCTATTTCCTCACCATCACCCAGACGCCGCAGAACGTCACCGAATTCCTCACCGGGCTCGGCATCGGTCCCTATGGCGTGCTGGCGCTGATCCTGATGATGTATCTGGTGCTCGGCTGCCTGATGGATGCGATGGCGATGGTGATTCTCACCGTGCCGATCGTGTTTCCGGTGGTCACCGCGCTCGGCTTCGACCCGATCTGGTTCGGCATTATCATCGTCATGACGGTCGAGCTCGGGTTGATCCATCCGCCGGTCGGCATGAACGTGTTCGTGATCAAGAGCGTGATCAAGGACGTCAACATGTCGACGATCTTTGTCGGCGTGCTGCCCTTCGTGATCACCGACCTGATCCGGCTGGTGATCCTGATCCTGTTCCCGCTGCTTGCGACCTGGTTGCCGCAGCGCATGATAGGCTAGGCTATGAATCCCGAGCTTCAGACCAGGTACGTCTTCACCATCACCGCAAGGATCGCGGACGTAACGTCCGCCGGCAACATCGGCACCGGCGTCCGCCGCATCATTCCGATCACCGGCGGCGAGGTGAAAGGCGAGGGGATCAACGGCAAGGTGCTTCCCTTCGGCGCCGACTTCCAGATCATCCGGCCCAATGAGCTGATCGAGCTGGAGGCAAAATATGCCTTCGAGACCGACGACGGCGCCGTCGTCTATGTCGAGAATAAGGGCATCCGCTTCGGGCCGGTCGAGCTGTTGCAGAAGCTCAAGCGCGGCGAGCCGGTCGATCCGAAGCTGATCTATTTCCGCACCGTGCCGAAATTCGAAACCGGTGCTGAAAAATACCGCTGGTTGATGGAGCACATCTTCATCGGCTCCGCCGCCCGCCACGCCGACCGCGTCGTGATCGACGTGCATCAGGTGTTGTGAGGCCCGGCTGCCATCCTCCCCTGGAGGGGGAGGATCGACGCGCATGAAATGCGCGGCGAGGTGGGGTGGCAGTCTCTCCACTCGAGTGCTACCCGTGTTGAGAGATCACCCCACCCCGTCTCACATTCCGCTACGCTCCATGTGAGCCGCCCCCCCCCTCCAGGGGAGGGTGAAGTCGGCACCGCCCGCACCCGTATTGACTCCTGCGATGATAGTTATAAAACATAACTATTCTAACCAGGAAACAATAACACCATGGGAAACGCTGCCGACGCGGGTGACGCCTCGCTGCTCAGGATCGAGACGCGGGGGGGCGGTGCTGACGGTCGGGCTGAACCGGCCCGCCAAGCGCAATGCGCTGAACGACGGCATCATCCTGGCGCTGCGGGACTGCTTTTCTGCCATCCCTGAAGAAATCGGCGCGGTGGTCATCCACGGCGTCGGCGATCATTTCTCGTCGGGCCTCGATCTCTCCGAGCTGACCGAGCGCGACGCCACCGAGGGGCTGGTGCATTCCCAGATGTGGCACCGCGTGTTCGACCGCATCCAGTATTGCCGCGTGCCCGTGATCGCGGCGTTGAAGGGCGCTGTCATCGGCGGCGGGCTGGAGCTGGCCTGCGCCGCGCATATCCGGGTTGCCGAACCGTCGGCCTATTTCGCGCTGCCAGAAGGCCAGCGCGGCATCTTCGTCGGCGGCGGCGGATCGGTGCGGCTGCCGCGCCTGATCGGCGTGCCGCGGATGGCGGACATGATGCTGACCGGCCGGGTCTATTCGGCGACCGAAGGCGCAGCCTACGGCTTCTCGCAATATCTCACCGAAGCCGACGGCGCGCTGCCGAAGGCGCTGGAGCTCGCCGAGCGCGTCGCCGCCAACGCGCCGCTGACCAACTTTGCCGTACTGCAGGCGTTGCCGATGATCGCGGAAGCCAATCCGCAGACCGGCCTCCTGATGGAATCGCTGATGGCGACGGTGGCGCAGAGCGACAAGGAAGCCAAGAAGCGGATCCGCGCCTTCCTGGATCGCAAGACCGCCAAGGTGAAGCCGACATGAGCACTACGTCACCTGCGTCTACTGCGAGTGCGCATCCGCTGCGCCCGATCTCGTTCGGCAATCCCGACGTCACCGTCGAGCGGCGCGACGACGGCACCATCTATCTTCGTCCCAAGCTCAAGCTCGCCGATTTTCCCGTGCGCCTCACCGACCGCCTGCATCACTGGGCGACGGCCGAGCCGAGCCGCGTGTTCATGGCCGAGCGTGCGGCCGGCGGCGGCTGGCGCCAGATCAGCTACGCGCAATTGCTCGAGGCTATCAGGCGGATCGCCTCGGCGTTGATCGCGCGTGGATTGTCGGCGGAGCGGCCGATCGTGATCCTGTCGGGCAACTCGATCGATCACGCGCTGATCGCACTCGGCGCGCTCTATGCCGGCATTCCGTTCTGTCCAGTGTCGCCGGCCTATTCGCTGGTGTCGCGCGACTACGGCAAGCTCAGCTTCGTCATCAAGCTGCTGACGCCAGGCCTCGTCTTCGTCGACGACGCCGACAAATTTGCCGATGCGCTGCGCGCCAATGTCGGACCCGATGTCGAGATTGCGGCGAGTCGCGGAGCAGTTCCCGGCCGTGGCGTCACCCGGCTCGCCAATCTGATGGCGACGCCGGAAGACGGGAGTCTCGACGCGATCCATGCGGCAGTCGGCCCGGACACCATCGCGAAATTCCTGCTGACCTCGGGCTCGACCGGCAATCCCAAGGCCGTCATCAACACCCAGCGCATGATCTGCGCCAACCAGGTGATGCTGCGCGAGACGCTGGCCTTCCTGAAGGACGAGCCGCCTGTGATCGTCGACTGGCTGCCGTGGAATCACACCTTCGGCGGCAACCACAATGTCGGGCTGACGCTGTTCAACGGCGGCTCGATGTATCTCGACGAGGGCAAGCCGATGCCCGGCGGCATCGAGGAGACCGTGCGAAACCTGCGCGAGATCTCGCCGACGGTCTATTTCAACGTGCCCAAGGGTTATGAATCGCTGCTGCCCTATCTGCGCGACGACGCCGTCCTGCGCGCGAAATTCTTCGACCGGCTGCATGCGATGTTCTTCTCCGGCGCAGCGCTGTCGCCGTTCATCTGGAACAGCCTCGATGCGCTCGCGGTGCAGGAGAAGGGCTATCGCGTGCCCATGCTGACCGGGCTCGGCGCCACCGAGACCTCGCCGTTCTTCATGTCGGTGCGGCCCGATACCAGCCGCTCCGGCCATGTCGGGCTTCCGGTGTCGGGCAATGATGCGAAGCTGGTGCCGAACAACGGCAAGCTCGAGGTGCGCGCCAAGGGCCCGAACGTGACGCCCGGTTACTGGCGTCAGCCGGAGCTGACGGCGAAAGCGTTCGACGAGGAAGGCTTCTACAAGTTCGGCGATGCGCTGAAGCCCGCCAACCCCGGTGATCTCGATGCCGGATTCGATTTCGACGGCCGCATCGCCGAGGATTTCAAGCTGGCGAGCGGCACCTGGGTCAGCGTCGGACCGTTGCGAGCGCGCTTCGTCGGCACCTGCGCGCCGCTGGTGCGCGACGTCGTGATCGCGGGGATCAATCGCGACGAGCTGGCGGCGATCGTGATCCTCGATCTCGATGGTTGCCGCCTGATCAATCCGGCGCTTGCCGCTGGCGACATCGCGGCGGCGGCCAATGATCCCGTTGTGCGAGCCGCCTTTCGCGAACGCTTCGCGCGTGTGCTTGCGAGTGCCACCGGCTCGTCGAACCGGATCGCGCGGGCGATCCTGCTCGACACGCCGCTGTCGATCGATCGCGGCGAGGTGACCGACAAGGGCTCGATCAACCAGCGCGCGGTGCTGGAGCATCGCACCGACATCATCGAAGCGCTCTATGCGCCGGTGCCGCCGGCATCGGTCATCACACTCGTCTGAGTATTGAAGAGGAGAATGTCATGCAGTTGAAGGACCAGGCCGCCATCGTCACCGGCGGCGCATCGGGATTGGGCGCTGCGACCGCGCGCCGTCTGGCCGCGCAGGGCGCCAAGGTCGCGGTTTGCGATCTCAACGCCAAGCTTGCCGAAAGCGTCGCGGCAGAGATCGGTGGCATTGCCGTGGTCTGCGACGTCGCTGATGCAGCGGCAGCCGAAGCTGCGGTCGCTGCCGCCGCCAAGGCGCATGGCCCGGCGCGCCTGCTGGTGAACTGCGCCGGCATCGGGGTGGCAAAACGCGTGATCGGCCGCGACGGGCCGATGGCGCTCGCCGACTTCGACAAGGTGATCAGGGTCAACCTGCTCGGCTCGTTCAACATGCTGCGGCTCGCGACCTCCGACATGTCGAAGCTCGAGCCGCTCGCGACCGGCGAACGCGGCGTCGTGATCTCGACGGCCTCGGTCGCGGCCTATGACGGCCAGATCGGGCAGGCGGCGTATTCGGCCTCGAAGGGCGGCATCGTCGCGATGACCCTGCCGATCGCGCGCGAGCTCGCGCAATTCGGCATCCGCGTGCTGACCATCGCGCCCGGCCTGTTCATGACGCCCTTGCTGGCCGGCCTGCCGCAGGAAGCACAGGATTCGCTCGCCGCCGCGATCCCGTTCCCGCGTCGCCTGGGCCAGGCCGACGAGTTCGCCTCGCTGGCGCTGCACATGATCGACAATCCCTATCTGAACGGCGAAGTGGTCCGGCTCGATGCCGCGCTCCGGATGGCGCCGCGCTGACGCATGATCCGGAGGCGCATGACGCGCGCCTCCGGATCGCCCATGCTCAATCGAGGATAAACCATGCTCGTCAACCGGCGTGACGTGCAGATCCAATGGGGCGATTGCGACCCCGCCAACATCGTTTATTACCCGCGCTACTTCGCGATGTTCGACGATTCGACCTCGATCATGTTCGAAGCTGCCGGCTGCTCGAAGCAGGACCTCGTCCACAAATACGGCCTGGTCGGCATTCCCATGGTCGACACCCGGGCGAAATTCCACATCCCGTCGACCCATGGCGACTGGATTACCATCGAGAGCCGGATCGAGAGCATCAAGCGTTCGAGCTTCGAGGTGGTGCACCGAGTGTTCAAGGGCGAGGCGCTGGCGATCGAGGCGTTCGAGACGCGGGTGCTGGTCGGCCGGCACCCGGACGATCCCGCCAAGCTGAAATCGGCGCCGTTTCCGCAGGAGATCATCGACCGCTTCATGAACGGCTGAGGTGCGCGTGAAGGGCTGACCCGCGGCTCCTCATGACTCGACTTTTGGAGCATGCTCCCCGCGCAAACGCGTTCCGCGTTTGTCGTGACGGAAAACCGGTTTCCACTTTTCCGGATCATGCTCTAAAGAAGGGGCTGAATTGGCCCGCAAAACTGGTTTAAATCCAAAAAACTTATCCGCAGGGAGGAATGAATGAGGAAGGCCACTCTCGCCGCAGCGGCGCTCGCAGCTGTTTTCGCGCTGCCGGGCGCGCCCGCACTGGCGCAGACCAATGAAATCACCATCGGCATCTCGATCTCGACCACCGGCCCGGCCGCGGCACTCGGCATCCCCGAGCGCAACGCGCTCGATTTCGTGCCGAAGGAGATCGCCGGCGTGCCGCTGAAGCTGATCGTGCTCGACGATGCCGGCGATCCGACGGCGGCAACCACCAATACGCGGCGCTTCGTCACCGAGTCCAAGGCCGACATCATCATGGGCTCCTGCATCACGCCGACCACGATCGCGGTGTCGACGGTCGCCAACGAGGCCGGCATCCCGCATCTCGGCCTCGCGCCGTTCCCGATCAACGACGCTCGCGCAAAGTGGTCGGTCGACCTGCCGCAGTCGATTCCGATCATGGGCAAGGTGCTCTACGAGCACATGAAAGCGCACAACATCAAGACCGTCGGCTATATCGGCTATTCGGATTCCTACGGCGACCTCTGGGTCAACGACTTCAAGGCGCAGGCCGTGCCGATGGGCCTCACCATGACCGATGAGGAGCGCTTCGCGCGTCCGGATACGTCGGTCGCGGGCCAGGTGCTGAAGCTCGTCGCCGCCAATCCCGACGCGATCCTGGTCGGTGCCTCCGGCACCGCCGCGGCGCTGCCGCAGACCGCGCTGCGCGAGCGCGGCTACAAGGGCCTGATCTACCAGACCCACGGTGCCGCCACGATGGACTTCATCCGCATCGCGGGCGCGTCGGCGGAAGGCGTCATCATGTCGGCCGGTCCGATCATGTCACCGGAAACCCAGGCCGACAGCGCGCTGACCAAGAAGCCCGGCCTCACGCTGAACGCGGCCTATGAAGCCAAGTACGGCGCCAACAGCCGCAGCCAGTTCGCCGGCCACTCCTTCGATGCCTTCGAGGTGCTGAAGCGCATCATCCCGACCGCGCTGAAGACCGCCAAGCCCGGCACGCCGGAATTCCGCGAGGCGATCCGCCAGGCGTTCATCTCCGAGAAGGAGATCGTCGCGAGCCAGGGCGTCTACAACTGGACCGAAAAAGACCGCTACGGCCTCGACGACCGCTCGCGCATCCTGCTGACGGTCAAGGACGGCAAGTACGTCCCGGCGATGTGATTTGATCGCTGCTTTCCAGGCGAATGAGCCGGTCTTCGAAAGGAGGCCGGCTTTTTCTTACCCTCCCCTGGAGGGGTAGGGTCGCTTCGCATCGCGCCAGCGATGTGAAGCGGGGTGGGGTGACGCTCTATCGTCGTCGGTGGTGCGTCAGTGGAACGGCTTCCGCTTCGCGAGCACCGTAGAGCTCGACATAGATCCGCTCCAGAACCGCGTTTAGGTCGCCGCCGACCTCCGAATTCCAGAACCTGACGACGCGATATCCTTCCCGCTCGAGCCATTGCTGACGCTCGCGATCGCGCTTTGCCATTTCATCTTCGTTGTGATGTCCGCCATCCAGCTCGATGATCAAGCGCTTGGCCGGACAGAAAAAGTCGACAACGTAAGGACCAATCGGAGCCTGACGTCGGAAGTGGGAGCCATCAGCCGGCAGCTCCCTCAACGCTCGCCACAGGATTCGTTCATGTGGAGTCGTATTCGCCCGCAGCTTCTTCGCGGTCGCTCTGCGGATTGATGTCGAGACCATTTGTGCGGCTTCACCCCACCCCGATCGCACCCGACGATGCTGCGCATCGCCGCGTGCGCTCGACCCTCCCCCTCCAGGGGAGGGTGAAGTGGAGCGCAATCCCTGCGCGAATGCAAGCGTGGCCAGAAATGTATCTCTGAGGACGCGCCTTCCTTCATCCTCCCCTGGAGGGGGAGGATCGACGCGCATGTAATGCGCGGCGAGGTGGGGTGACAGTCTCTCCGCGCTGGTGGTGCTTGAACCGCCGCAGTCGTCGCACGTCAGCGCTCAAATCGCGCTATCGCCCTCGTGCTGGAAGCCGAGATAGCTCGCGGCGACGCCCTTGTTGGCGGCGATGTCCTTGGCTGAACCTGACAGCACGAACTCGCCGAGCTCCATCACATAGGCGCGATCGGCGATCTGCAGCGCGGCCTGGGCGTTCTGCTCGACCAAGAGCACCGAGACGCCGGCCGAGCGGAGCTCGCCGACGATGCGGAAGATGTCGGCGACGATGATCGGGGCAAGGCCGAGGCTCGGTTCGTCCAGCATCAGGAGTTTCGGCGCGCCCATCAGCGCGCGGCCCATCGCCAGCATTTGCTGCTCGCCGCCGGAGAGTGTGCCGGCGAGCTGCTTGCGCCGCTCCTTGAGCCGCGGGAACAGCGCGTAGACCCGCTCCAGCGAGGTGGCCGCGACCGCCTTCGCGATACGGAAGGCGCCGAGCTCGAGATTGTCCTCGACATTCATGCTGCCGAACAATTCGCGATGCTCGGGCACGAGGCTGAGGCCGGTGGCGACGCGGTCCTCGATATCCAGCGGCGCCATGTCGGTGCCGGCGAAGGCGGTGCGGCCCCTCAGCGGCAGCACGCCCATGATGGCATTGAGCAAGGTGGTCTTGCCGGCTCCGTTGGCGCCGATGATGGTGACGATCTCGTTGCCCGCGACGTCGAGCGAGACGCCGCGCACGGCCTCGACCTTGCCGTAGGAGATGTGGACGTCGATCACCGATAGCAGCGCGTTCATGCGGCAGCTCCGAGATAGGCCTTGATCACGTCGGGGTTGCGCTTGATCGCGGCCGGCGTGCCCTCGGCGATCTTGGTGCCGAAATCGAGCACCACGATGCGATCGGCGAGATCCATCACGAACCCCATGTCATGCTCGACCAAGAGCACCGACATGCCGCCGTCGCGCAGCTGTCGGAGCAGTGCGGCGAGCCGCTGCTTCTCCATGTGGCGTAGCCCGGCGGCCGGCTCGTCCAGCAACAGCAGCATCGGATCGACGCACAGCGCACGGGCGATCTCGACGATACGCTGCTGCCCGAGCGACAGCGAACCCGCGAGCTGGTCGATCTGGTCGGACAGGCCGACGCGCGCGATCTGCCGCGCGGCTTCCGCCAGCAGTTTCGCCTCATCCGCGCGGTCGAGCCGCAGCATGCTGGCGATCGCGCCGGAATTGCCGCGCAGATGCGCGCCGATCGCGACGTTCTCCAGCACGGTCATGTCGGGCACCAGCTTGACGTGCTGGAACGTCCTGCTGACGCCGAGCTTGACCACCTCCTGCGGCGGCGCGTTCTCGACCTCCTTGCCTTGCACGAAGATCTTGCCGCCGGTCGCAGCCAGCACGCCAGTGATCAGGTTGAAGGTTGTGCTCTTGCCGGCGCCGTTGGGGCCGATCAGCGCGACGATCTCGCGTGCGTTGACGTCGAACGAGACATCGTTCACGGCGAGCACACCGCCGAACTGTTTTCGTGCTTTCTCGATATGCAGCAGCACCGGTGACGTTCCCGGGGCACGTTCACGGTGTTCCAGCTTCACCGACGTGTCCGGTGTCTTGCGGGTGGGCTTGAACGGCAGCTTTGACATCAGCCAGGGCCAAACGCCCTGCGGCGCCAGCTGCAACAGCAGCACCAGCATGATACCGAACACGATGGTCTCGAGCTGGCTCTGACCGCCGAAGATGTAGGGCAGGTAGCTCTGCAGCACCTCTTTCAGGATCACGACGATGGCGGCGCCGAGCACGCCGCCCCAGACATATCCGGCGCCGCCGACGACCGCGATGAACAGATACTCGATGCCGGCCTGGGCACCGAACGGCGTCGGGTTGGCGGCGCGCTGGAAATGCGCATAGAGCCAGCCGGACAGGCCGGCCAGCACCGCGGCATAGATGAACACCAGCAGCTTGGCGCGCGGTGTCTGCACGCCGAAAGCTTCGGCCGCGACATGGCCGCGCCGCAACGCGCGGATGGCGCGCCCGGTGCGGGAATCCAGCAGGTTCATGGTCAATAGCGCGGAGAGTAGCACCGCGACCCAGATCGCGTAGTAGATCGTATCCGGGCTCAGCATCTTGAACGCGCCGATCGACAGCGGCGGAATGCCGGAAATGCCGTCGTTGCGGCCGAGGAATTCCAGCTTGCTGAACAGATAGAACAGGCCGATGCCCCAGGCGATGGTGCCGAGCGGCAGATAGTGGCCCGACAGCCGCACCGTGACGAGGCCGAGCAGCACCGCCGCAATGCCGCTGACCAGCAGCGAAGCCGGCAGCGTCAGCCACGGCGAGACGCCGTAGGCGGTGGTCAGCACCGCCGTGGTGTAGGCGCCGAAGCCGCAGAATGCGGCCTGCCCGAACGAGGTGAGGCCGCCGACACCGGTCAGCAGCACGAGGCCCATCGCGACCAGCGCGGCGAGGCCGATATTGTCGAGCAGCACGATCCAGAACGGCGGGATGCCTGGGACAAGCGGGATCACCGCCATCACGAGCGCGAAGATGATGAGAGGAAGCCGCTGCGTCATCGCGCTCAATCCTTCTCTTCTTCGACCTGGGGCGCCGCAAGCGAGCGCAGCACCAGGACCGGAAGGATCAGCGTGAATACGATGACTTCCTTGAAATTGCTGGCGTAGAACGACGAGAAGGCCTCGACGATGCCGACCACGATGGCCGCGACCGCGGTCAGCGGATAGCTGACCAGCCCGCCGATGATGGCGGCGATGAAGCCCTTCAGGCCGATCAGGAAGCCGGTGTCGTAATAGAGCGTTGTGATCGGCACGATCAGGATGCCGGAAATCGCGCCGATGACCGAGGCGAGCAGGAACGCGATCTGGCCCGACAACGTGGTGCGGATGCCGACCAGGCGGGCACCGAGCCGATTGACCGCGGTGGCGCGCAGCGCCTTGCCGGTCTTGGTGTAGCCGAAGAACAGCCACAGTGCGACGATGAAGCCGACCGTCAGGCCATAGACGGCAAGGCTCTGGCCTGTGAAGCGCAGCGGACCCGCGGTCACCGCGGCGCTCGACAGCGCCGGGCCGCGCAGGCCTTCGGCGCCGAAGAACACGAGGCCGAGGCCCTGCAGCGCCAGATGGCAGCCGACCGATGCGATCAGCAGCACCAGCACGGAGGTGTGCGCGATCGGCTGGAACGCGATGCGGTAGAGGAACAGCCCGATCGCCGCCACGATCAAGAGCGCGAGCGCAATGTTGACGGCGATCGGCGTGTGTGGGCCAACCAGCGCATAGACGAGGCCGAGCAGCGCCACAGGGAAGACGATGTTGAGCGCGACCGAGCGGATCACCAGCCGCGCGTGCAGCGCCTTGCGGGCGAAGAACAGGTCGAGCGCGAAGGCGACGAGGCCCATCGCGACGGCAAGTCGCGCCGTGCCGGGCACCTGGCCGGTCGCCAGCATGGCGTAGCTCAGCGCGCCGTAGGTGACGAATTCGCCCTGCGGGATCAGGATCACCCGCGTCACCGCGAACACCAGCACCAGGGCCAGCCCCAGCAGTGCGTAGATCGCGCCATTGGTGATGCCGTCCTGCAGCAGGAACAGCATGATCGTCGTGTTCAAGGCCGAGCGCTCCCCCTTAAGCGTCGGACCGCCGCAGCCGGCTGTGCCGGTTGGGTCGGCCGATATCGGCTGTTGAAAGCAGCCGATATTTGATATACCCGATAACAATTATTAAATATAATCTCAAGGTCCCCGAGCGTCCCGCGGGGATTTTGTACCGGGATTGCGAGCCTGGAGCGATGACTGTTTCAAAGACCGCCTCCGATGCCGCCAGATCGTCGCGCGCCCTGCGCAGGGAACCGGTCGATCCTGCCGGGGACGACAGCATGCTGCAACTGGGCGAACTGTCCGGATTGCTCGGCTATTCGCTGAAACGCGCGCAGCTCAAGGTATTCGAGGACTTCCTGCGCTGCGTCGCGCCGCTGCAACTGACGCCGGCGCAGTTCTCGGTGCTGCTGCTGCTCGACAAGAATCCGGGCCGCAACCAGACCGAGATCGCCAATACGCTCGGCATCCTCAGGCCGAATTTCGTCGCCATGCTGGACGCGCTGGAAAGCCGCGACCTTTGCGCGCGGATGCGCTCGACCAACGACCGCCGCTCCCACATCCTGGTGCTGACCGACCGGGGCCGCGCCGTGCTGGCGCGCGCCAAGAAGCTGGTCGCCAACAAGCACGAGGCGCGGCTGATCGAGGTGCTCGGCCCGGCCAACCACGCCGCGCTGCTGGAGATGCTGGCGAAACTCGCGCAGGAGTTTTGAGCGGGGACCCCTCAGGCGTCATTGCGAGCCGCCGGCTCGCGCGAAGCGGAAGCAACCCATCTCGCCACGTGGCGGAAAATGGATCGCTTCGCCACTCCCATCCAGCCGCTAGAGCTTGTAGCCGATCTTTCGCAGCAGGTCCTTCCGCCACGCAATGTCGGCGTCGGTTTCGACACCCAGCGGAGAGGCGCCATCTATCACGCCGAGCACGCCGCGACCGAGCTCCGTTTGCGCGACGATCACCTGTGTGGGATTGGCCGTCGCACAATAGACGCGGCAGATCTCCGGCACTGCGCGGACCGCAGCGAGCACGTTGACGGGGAAGAACCCGTCACCCAGGAAGATCAGGAAGGTGTGGCCGGCGCCAATGGCCAATGCGTTATCGCGTGCGAGGGTGAGTGAGGCTTCGTCGTTGCCCGAGCAGCGTACCAGCCGCTTACCGGAGGCCTCGCAGAAGGCCAGCCCGAAGCGGATGCGCGGAACCGCGCCCACCACCGCCTCGTGGAGGTCTTCCACGGTCTTGATGAAATGCGACTGGCCGAAGATGAAGTTGGTCTCGTCCGGCTTCGCAATCGGCACCACGGTGAGTTCCATGGCTTCGCTCCTGCACAGTGAGCTACGTGATCCATGGTAGGCCGTCGGAAGGTGATTGCAAGCCGCCACGGGCGTCCGTTGCCGGCCTGCCAGCAAGCTCCCGGCCGGCGTTGCAGCTCAGCTTCCCATGGCCGACCCGGCAGGAAGAAAGTGGAGCGGCCAAAACGACGCGAATGACCCTCGCTGGACGGTGCGCGCCCACAGACGGGAACTGTGATATTCTCTGTCAAGCGCACGATGGGGGGCCCGGACGTTGCACGCCCACCGGCGATAATGGCCGCGAAGCGTACCGAGCGATTGCACAAGGATGCGAACGCCGCGCTCCCGGACTTCGAGGAGGATCAACGCCGTGAAGCGGGACTTCGACCTCATCGTCCATGGCGCGACGGGCTACACCGGCCGCCTCATCGCCGAATACCTGGCGACATCCTGTCGCGGTGACGATGCTCCGTCCTGGGCGATTGCAGGACGCTCGACCGACAAGCTCCAGAAGGTGCGTGCCGACATCGGCGCACCAGATGATTTGCCGTTGGTGAAGGCGGATGCCGCCGAGCCAGCCAGCATCCGTTCGATGTGCGAGCGTGCGGCCGTGATCATCACGGCGGTCGGGCCTTATCAGCTCCACGGTTCCGAGCTCGTGGCGGCCTGCGCGGCCACGGGCACGGCCTATGTTGATCTGTGCGGCGAACCGGCCTGGATGCGGCGCATGATCGATGCCCATCACGAGGAGGCGAAACGAACCGGCGCGCGCATCGTCTTCTCCTGTGGCTTCGATTCCATCCCGTTCGATCTTGGTGTGCTCACGTTGCAGGAGAAGGCGCGCGAGAAATTCGGACGCCCGGCGCGGCGGGGTCAAAGCCCGCCTGCGCAAGGTGAAGGGCGGCATGTCTGGCGGCACCGCCGCGAGCGCTCAGGCGACGTTAGCCGCTGCGGCGCGCGACCCGACTCTGATCCGGCTGCTGACCGATCCCTTCGCGTTGACGCCGGGGTTCACCGGGCCGTCTCAGCCGTCGGGCCTTATCCCCGAATACGACCCGGGCATGAACGCGTGGCTCGTGCCGTTCCCGATGGCGCCGATCAACACCAAGAACGTGCACCGTACGAATTTCCTGTTGGGTCATCCCTACGGCACCGACTTTGCGTATGACGAGATGATGGTCGCGCCGGGATTCGGGGAATTCGGTCGCGTCGCGACGGAGACGTTCGCCACGGTGGTTTCCTTGTTCGGGACCGGCGGTCTCAAACCCGGCGCAGGTCCGACCCGGGACGAGCGCGAGAAGGGCTTCTATGACATCCTCTTCGTGGGCGAGTTGCTGGACGGTCGACGGGTCGAGGCGGTCGTCACGGGTGACGGCGATCCGGGCTATGGCTCGACCAGCAAGATGATCACCGAAAGCGCTCTCTGCCTCGTGCGCGAGGTGCAGGGCGAGGGCGGCATCTGGACGCCGGGCGCGCTCATGGGGCCGGCCTTGCGCAAGCGTCTGAAGGAGCGCGCCGGCCTCACTTTCAGTGCGCGTTGAGGTCACGCAGTCGGCAGGTACAGCAGCCCGTTCGGTAAAGAGCGACTAGAGCGCGATCATACGGTCTTCCGCTACGATGCCTGAGTTCGGCTCCGACTCATCTGCTTGCAACGAAGGCAGCCCTAATCCAGGGCCAAGCAATTGACGGCAGCGAAGCAGCGCTGCGAATCCGAACAGTGCGTCGAGACCGGTCCGAAGCAGCATCGGCAACTCGCTCGGCTGTCTCATTATCGCACGGGTCAGCGCGGCGAGATCGATCGTTCCGTTTGCACGCACTGCAGCCAATGCAGCGGCAGGAAGCTGCCGGCCGGCCGGATCCATGATAACGCGGAGGGCAGTCATAGGCAGGCCGCGCGCTGCAGCGACACTCGCCGCCACGTGGGATTCGTTGTCGACCGCCAGTGCGCCTGTGCTCATATGCAGCGAGCGCTTCGCCTCTGGATGCATGGCGATGGTTGTCACGCCAGCGATAGGGCCATAGATCGAACCGGGGATGAGTCGAAGCAAGGCTTGCGACCAGTTCCGATCAGTGGAGAGCTGAATCGTTTCCGAAACGATCGTCGATCCTACGATGCATGCGCCTGCCGGGAGATCGGGCGAAAGGCCGCCCGCGATGCCAAAGCTGATGAGACCGTCGCAATCCTCAGCAATTGCCGACGCGAGAGACTCCGCGAGCGTGCTGCCATCGCCTCCGCAGATCGCCTGCGCATGCAGGTCTGCAGCGATCCGTGCCTCAAATGCAAGTCCCGTGACTCCAATCACCGCTGCCATGAGTCCTCTCCCTGATGCCGCGCTGGACGACGGGTGCCCGCCCACCGCAAGGCACGCACTTGTATCATTGGCGCCAATGCGTGTGGGCCGTGTCAGGAGTGTTCTGCTCCAGCACCCGATCGCAAATGACTAATGAGTTAGTTTCTGACGGATATGTCAGCTGCTTTGTTTTGCCGTCGTGATAAATGCTGCCCTACGGGCCGGGATCGGTGGCGAGCGTGAGATCGTGCCGGAGGCTGGAACAGCGCACTCGACGAGCCAAATCGGCGACCTCTCGGGGCGCGAACTGATGCAATATCCGTGGCGTCTCCAAGTCATTGTGCGGAACGATTTGAAGCATTGTCCGCGCTGGCAGTTCGCCTTCGCGAACGAGCGCAAGGATCATCGATACTATGAGTTGGTCGAGGATACCCTTCATCCCGAGTTCGACTACGGGTATTTCGTCATTAGGGATGCGGTTGACCAGGCCTATGCTGTACAGCCATTTTTCCTGATGGACCTGGATTTGCTAGCCGGTGCGAGCCCGCGGTTTGGCGTGCTGATCGACGCCGTTCGCCGGATGTGGCCAGGTCTGATGCGCGCCCGTGCGCTCATGGTGGGGTGCGTCGCCGGGGAAGGTCATCTTGACGGGGACGAGGCCTGCCATCGGGGCCGCATGGAACTGCTGGCCTCAACGATTGCAGTACATGCTCGCAGGCTCGGGGCGCGGCTGATCGTATTCAAGGAGTTTCCGGCGCGATACCGATCAATCCTCGACTGCCTGATTGCTCACGGGTTCACCCGCATCCCCAGCCTGCCCATGACCAGGCTTTGCATCGATTACGCCAATTTCGATGAGTATATGGATCACGCGCTCAACAGCGCAACCCGCAAGAAGCTTCGCAAGAAATTTGAGGCGACAGCGCGGGCCTTCCCACCCATCGAGATGAGCGTCATCAACGACGCGACGCCGGTGATCTCGCAGATCTATCCATTGTATTTCCAAGTCTATCAGCGTTCGAAATTGCACTTCGAAAAGCTGACGGAACAATACTTCTGCGACTTGGGGCGGCGGATGGGGGACAAGGTCCGCTTCTTCCTCTGGCGTCAGAACGAGCGGATCGTCGCGTTTGCTGCGTGCATGGTACACGGTGACGCGATTTATGCGGAGTACATAGGCCTCGATTACGATGTCGCCTTAGACCTGCATCTCTATCATTACGTGTTTCGCGACATGGTGAGCTGGGCAATCGCCAACGGGTACCAATGGTTTCGCAGCGGCGGGCTGAATTATGATCCGAAGCTGCACCTGAGGCACTTGCTTGACCCGATCGACTTATACGTTCGGCACACCTCCACGCCGATCAACGCCGTGTTGAAGCGCATTTTGCCGGTGCTCGAGCCGACGCGATATGACGAGACGCTTGCGAAGTTTCGTAACTATCAGGAGCTTTGGGCGCAGCCCGAGACTGGCCCTGGGTCCGTCGAGGATACGGCCTAATCCACCAAAATCACCCGGACATCGTTGACATTGGTCAGCGTCGGCCCGGTCAGCAGCAAATCCCCGGTCTGTGCGAAGAAGCCCGTGGCATCGTTGTTCTCGAGATAGGCCCTGGGATCGAGGCCGATCGATTTCATCTTCGCGAACGTCGCCTGATCGATCACCGCGCCTGCGGGGTCGGTGGCGCTGCCGGCGCCGCCATCGGCGCCGTCGGTGTCGGCGGCGAGCGCTGCGATGTCAGGCGTATCCTTCAGCAGGTCGACCAGCGCCAGCGCGTATTCCTGGTTGGGGCCGCCGCGGCCGCTGCCGCGCACGGTCACGGTGAGCTCGCCGCCGGAAATGATCGCAACGCGCTTGCCCTCGCTGCGCGCCTTCAGCGCAAGCCGCGCGTGTTCGGCCGCGACCTCGCGGGCCTCGCCTTCGAGATCGGCGCCGAGTGCGATGGTCTCGTATCCTGAGTCCTGCGCGACCTTCACCGCGGCGTCGATCGACGCCTTCGGCCTCGCCAGCAGCTCGAACGTCGCCCGCGCAAAGGCTGGATCGCCGGGCTTGCAGCTCTCGTTCCTGGGATCGTCGAGTGCGCGGCGGACCGCATCATCGACCGAGAGATTGTACTTGGCGACCAGCGCGCGGGCATCCGCCAGCGTGGTCGGATCCGGCACCGTCGGCCCCGAGGCGATCGCGGAGGGATCGTCGTGCGGCACGTCCGAGATCGCCAGCGTGACGATCTCGGCAGCGTGCTGGCCGGCGCGCGCCAGCCGTCCGCCCTTGATCCGCGACAGATGCTTGCGGACGGTGTTCATCTCGCCGATCGGCGCGCCGGAGCGCAACAGGGCGCGGTTGACCTGCTGCTTCTGGGCAAAGCTCACGCCCTCGACGGGCGCGATCCAGTTCGCCGAACCGCCGCCGGTCAGCAGCACCAGCAGCAGATCGTCGGGCGTGGCTTCCGCTGCCAGCCGCAGCGTATCGTCGGCGGCGCGCAGGCCGGCTTCATCGGGTACGGGGTGCCCGGCCTCGACCACCTTGATGCGGCGGGTCGGCACGCCATGGCCGTGGCGGGTGGTCGCGATACCAACCAGCCGTGACGGCTCGAGGCCGAGCGTATCGAGATAGTGCCGCTCCGCCGCCGCGGCCATGGCGCCGGCGCCCTTGCCTGCGGCGAGGCAGATCACGCGGCCCTTCGGCACCGGCCGCAACCGCGACGCCAGCACCACATCGGGATGCGCAGCCGCCACCGCGGCATCGAAGATCGAACGCAGGAAGGGACGTCGGTCGGTCATGGCCGTGCTTTCTTCAGACGGGAGGCGCCGTTGGTTTCCGTTCCCCCTCCCGCTTGCGGGGGAGGGCCAGGGTGGGGGTATCGCCGCTGGTCACATCGTGGAGAGAGCCCCCACCCGGTTCGTATCTTTGATGCGATCCGACCTCCCCCGCAAGCGGGAGAGGTGAAATGAAACCGCGGAGGCCGTGGCGCAACCAATGACGTCGTATCGAGTTTAGTTGCCGCCAATTTCGCCGCTGATGACGTCGCCGAACAATTGCCAGCGCTCGCCCTTGAACTGCATCAGCTGCAGCTGCTCGATCGGCTGGAAGTCGTTCGGACCGGTCGAGAGCGTCACGCCGGGCAGCAGGCCGCCTTGCGCAAACTGCTTCAGGCTCGCCGCCTGCTTCATCACATTGGCGCGGGTGAGGTCGTCGCCGCATCGGCGCAGCACCTCGACCATGGTGGTCGCCATGTTGTAGCCGGTCATCGCCGAGGCATCGACCCGGTTGGTGTCGGGCATGTACTTGGCGAGCAGCTCGTCGAACGCCTTCATGCCGGCGTCGTCCTTCCACTGCGGATCGCTGGCGTCCTTGGCGTAGGCTGCCGAGATCACGCCCTGCGCATTGTCGAGCCCGGCCGGGCGCATCACGGTTGCGGTGGAGGCCGAGACGTTGGAGACGATGGTCACCGGCTTCCAGTTCATCTCGCCGAGCTTCTTGATCGCCTGGGCGCCGAACTTCGGTGTGGTGAAGAAGATGATGACGTCGGGATTGGAGGATTTCAGCCGCACCACATGGGAATCGATGGTGGGTTCGGCAACTTCGTAACTCTCCTTAGCGGCGATCCGCGCGGGGTCGCCGGCGAAGCCGTCTTCCAGGCCTTTCAGGTAGTCCTTGCCCATGTCGTCGTTCTGGTAGAGCACCGCGACCTTGGCGGTGGGCTTCTCCTTGAGCAGATATTTCGCGTAGATTCGCGACTCGCTCTGGTAGCTCGGCAGCCAGCCCATGGTCCACGGAAACGCCTTCGGATCGTTCCACTTGGTGGCGCCGGTCGCGACGAACAGCTGCGGCACCTTCTTGGCGTTGAGATATTTCTGGATCGCGGTGTTGGAGGCGGTGCCGAGCGTGCCGAACAGGAACAGCACCTCGTCGCTCTCGACCAGCTTGCGCGCCTGCTCGACGGCCTTCGGCGGCGAATAGGCATCGTCATAGGAGATGAAATTGATCTTGCGGCCGTTGATGCCGCCGTCGTCGTTGACCTTCTTGAACACCGCGGTCATCGCCTTGCCGACCACGCCATAGGCCGACGCCGGGCCGCTATAGGGCACGATATTGCCGACCTTGATCTCGGTGTCGCTCGCGCCGGTGTCGTATTTCTTCTGCGCCCAGGCGGCATTGCCGGTCGCGGCGGCGACGGCAAGGCCAAGCAGGGCGGTTGCGACACGGTGACGGATCGGCTTCGGCATTTCCCGAAAACTCCTTGTTGTTGCCGCCGCAGGGGCGACGGTTTCTTGCCGGGTTTCCTAGCGCATTGCCAGGCAAAGCGTAAGCAGGCATCTCGCGGGGCCGGCCGGCGAGCCGCCGCCATGACCAATGAAAAGGCCAATGAAAAAGCCCCCTGCGACGGTATCGCAGGGGGCCATTGTCAGTCGACCGTCGGCGCGACAATCAGCCGCCGACGTCGGCGCTGATGACCTCGCCGAACAGTTCCCATTTCTCGCCCTTGAACTTCATCAGCTGCAACTGGCTGATCGGGGCGAAATCGTTCGCGGCGGTATTGATCTTGATGCCGGGCAACAGCACCTCGGTGCGGAAATCCTGCAGGCTCGCCGCCTGCTTCATGATGTTCTCGCGGGTCAGGTTGTCGCCGCACTGCTTGAGCACCTGGACCAGCGTCTGCGCCACGCCGAAGCCGACCACGGTGCCGCCGTCGAGCTTGTCGCCCTCGGGGAAGTCCTTGGCCATGAAGGCGTAGAATTCCTTCATGCCGGGATCATTGTCCCATTGCTTGTCGGAGGCATCCTTCAGATAGGCGGCGGAGATGATGTCCTGCGCGTTCTCGAAACCGGCCGGCTTGATCACGCTGCCGACCGAGGCCGACACGTTGTTGAGGAAGTGGGTCGGCTTCCAGCCGATCTCGGCGACCTTCTTGATCGCCTGCGCCGCGAATTTCGGCGTCGCGATGTCGATGAAGACGTCGGCGTTGCTCGCCTTCAGCTTGACGATGTTGCTGTCGATGGTCGGCTGGGAGGTCTCGAAGCTCTCCTCGGCGACGATCATGCTGGCGGCCTTCTGGCCGAGGCCGTCCTTCAGGCCCTTCAGGTAGTCCTTGCCGTAATCGTCGTTCTGGTAAAGCACCGCGATCTTGGCGTTCGGCATGTTCTTCAGGATGTACTTGGCGTAGATCTGGGTCTCGCTCTGGTAATTGGGCTGCCAGCCCATGGTCCAGGGAAAGTCCTTCGGATCGTTCCACTTGGTCGCGCCGGTGGCGACGAACAGCTGCGGCACCTTCTTGGAGTTCATGTATTTCTGGATCGCCGAGTTCGACGGCGTGCCGAGCGAGTTGAAGATCAGCAGCACCTCGTCGCTTTCGACCAGCTTGCGGGCCTGCTCCACGGCCTTCGGCGGCGAGTAGGCGTCGTCGTAGGAGATGAAGTTGATCTTGCGGCCGTTGATGCCGCCGGCGTCGTTGATCTTCTTGAAATAGGCGGCCTCGGTGCGGCCGATGATGCCGTAGGCGGAGGCGGGGCCGCTGTAGGGCATGATGTTGCCGATCTTGATCTCGGTGTCGGTGGCGCCGGTGTCGTATTTCTTCTGGGCCAGCGCAGCGCTGCCGGATGTCGCGACGAGCGCAAACGCGGCCCCGAGGACCGCAAGTCTAGTGGTAACGGACATTGATGTCTCTCTCCCTGTTGTCAGACGAATGTGTCGCGGCCCCTTGTTTCGAGGGCTCTGTTATTTGGCTGCAATGACTACCATTTCAGGCGGCCCGTCTCAATGAAAAGCCCCTGCGACAACGCCGCAGGGGCCGCGTCTTTAGTCGACAATTTAAGGGTTAACCGCCGACGTCGCCGCTCAAGATGTCGCCAAAGCGGTCCCAGGTCTCGCCCTTGAAGCGCATCAGTTGCAGTTGCGAAAGCGGCGCGAAATCTGTCGCCGAGGTGTTGACCTTGATGCCCGGCAACAAGCCGCCGAGTTCGAGGTCGCGCAGGCTGGCGGCCTGCTTCATGATGTTCTCGCGAGTCAGATTGTCGCCGCAGGCCTTGAGCACATGCACCAGGCCCTGCGAGACGATGTAGGCGTACATCACGGAGGCATCGGCGCGGTTCGCTTCTGGATAATACTTATCGAGGAATTCGTTCCAGGCGATCATGGACTTGTCGGTCTTCCACTGCGGATCGGTCGGATCCATCAGGTATTGCGACGAGATGATGCCCTGGGCGGCCTCGAAGCCCGCCGGCTTGATCACGCTGCCGATCGAGGACGAGACGTTGTTGAGGAAGTGCAGCGGATGCCAGTCGACCTCGGCGTTCTTCTTGATCGCCTGCGCCGCGAATTTCGGCGTCGTGATGTTGAAGAACACGTCGGCGCCGGAGGCCTTGAGCCTGACGATGTGGGAATCGATGGTCGGCTCCGTGACCTCGTAGCTGTCCTCGGCGACGATCATCGACGCTGCCTTGCTGCCGAGCCCGTCCTTGAAGCCCTTCAGGTAGTCCTTGCCGTAGTCGTCGTTCTGGTAGAGCACCGCGATCTTCGCGTTCGGCTTGTTCTTCAGGATGTACTTCGCATAGATGATCGACTCGCTCTGGTAGTTGGGCTGCCAGCCCATGGTCCAGGGGAATTCCTTCGGGTCATTCCACTTGGTGGCGCCGGTGGCGACGAACAGTTGCGGCACCTTCTTCTGGTTCATGTATTTCTGGATCGCCGAGTTCGGCGGCGTGCCGAGCGAATTGAAGATCAGCAGCACCTCGTCGCTCTCGACCAGCTTGCGCGCCTGCTCGACGGTCTTCGGCGGCGTGTAGGCGTCGTCGTAGCTGATGAAGGTGATCTTGCGGCCGTTGATGCCGCCCTCGGCGTTGATCTTGCGGAAATAGGCGTCCTCGGTCTTGCCGATCACGCCATAGGCGGAGGCCGCTCCGCTATAGGGCATGATGTTGCCGATCTTGATCTCGGTATCGCTGGCGCCGGTGTCGTACTTCTTCTGGGCAAGTGCCGCGCTGCAGGATGCGGAGACGAGCGCGAGCGCAACGGCAATTGCCGCCAGATGTCGTATTGCAGACATACGGTTTCTCTCCCTGATGGCAGATGATGTGTCGCGGCCCCCTGTTTCGAGGGCTCATTGTTGTCAGCAAAAGCTATCATCTTACCTGGGGCGTCTCAACGAAAAGCCCCCGCGGCATGGCCGAAGGGGCTGCGTCTTTAGTCGCGCTCGCCGATCTGCCCGCGCCAACCGCGGAGATTGCGGTGAGTGCTGGCGACGCTGTTGAGTTGAGCGCGCGGATGCCAGCGGCAGTCCGCGAAGATCAGTTGCTCAGATTGCTCGAAATGATGTCGCCGAACAGCTCCCACTTCTCGCCCTTGAAGCGCATCAAGCGCAGTTGCTTGATCGGCGCGAAGTCGGTCGCCGAGGTGTTGATGCTGATGCCCGGCAGCAGCGTGTCGGGGACATAGTCCTTCAGGCTCGCCGCCTGCTTCATGATGTTGGCGCGGGTGAGATCGTCGCCGCACATCTCGAGCACGTGCACCATGGTCTGTGCGGCGGCGTAACCGTAGGAGGTGGCGCCGTCGAGCTTGTTGGCGTCGGGATAATCCTTCTTGAGGAAGGCGAGGAATTTCTGCATGCCGGGATCCTGATTCCATTGCGGATCGGCGCCGTCCTTGAGGTAGGACGCCGACAGGATGCCCTGCGAATTTTCGAAGCCGGCCGGCTGCATCACGCCGCCGACCGAGGCCGAGACGTTGGCGACGATCTGCAGCGGTGTCCAGGCGATTTCGGCCGCCTTCTTGATCGCCTGCGCCGCAAATTTCGGTGACGTGACGCTGATGAACGTATCGGCGCCGGCGGCCTTCAGCTTGACGATGTGACTGTCGATCGCGGGTTCGGAGGTTTCATAAGCCTCCTCGGCGACGATCATCGACGCCTTGTCGCCGAAAGCGTCCTTCAAGCCCTTGAGGTAGTCCTTGCCGAAGTCGTCATTCTGGTAGAGCACGGCGACCTTGGCGTCGGGCTTGTGCTTCATGATGTATTTTGCGTAGACCCGCGCCTCGTCCTGGTAGGACGGCTGCCAGCCCATGGTCCACGGATAGTTCTTGGGGTCGTTCCACTTGGAGCCGCCGGAACCGACGAACAGCTGCGGCACCTGCTTCTCGTTCATGTACTTTCGGATCGCAGCGTTGGTCGAGGTACCGACCGAGCCGAACACCAGCAGCACCCCGTCGTCCTCGACCAGCTTGCGGGTCTGCTCCACGGTCTTGGCCGGCGAGTAGCTGTCGTCATAGCTGATGAACGTGATCTTGCGGCCGTGGATGCCGCCGGACTCGTTGATCATCTTGAAGTAGGCCGCCTCGGTCCGGCCGATCACGCCATAGGCTGAGGCGGGGCCGCTGTAGGGCACGGTGTTGCCGATCTTGATCTCGGTGTCGCTGGCCCCGGTGTCGTAGTTCTTCTGCGCCAGCGCGACATTGCAGCTCGTCAGGATCAGAGCGAATGCGGACAACAGCGCCGTCAGGGACGGACGTGCGGCAGTCATGGTTTCCCCACCTCGGGTTCTTCGTTTCGGGTATTCAATACCATCGGCGCGAGGCGTCAACAAAAAGCCCCCGCGACTGGTATCGCGGAGGCTGTTGTTTTATTCCCGCAGTGCAACGTCACTCCGAGGGGACATCGCCGGAAATGATGTCACCGAACAGCTCCCACTTCTGGCCCTTGAAGCGCTGCATCTGCAGCTGGGCGATCGGGGCGAAGTCGGTGGCCGAGGTGTTGATCTTGACGCCGGGCAGCAGGGTGTCGGGCGTGAAGTCCTTCAGGCTCGCCGCCTGCTTCATGACGTTGGCGCGGGTGAGATCGTCGCCGCACATTTCCAGCACCTTGGCGAGCGTCTGGGCGGCGCCATAGCCGTAGACGTACCCGCCATCGGTCTTGTCGGCGCCCGGCATGTACTTGTCGAGAAACTCGGCCCACTTCTTCATGTTGGGATCGTTGGCCCACTGCGGATCGGCACCGTCCTTGGCATAGGCCGCCGACAGCACGCCCTGGGCGTTGTCGAAGCCGGCCGGCTGCATCACGCTGCCGACCGAGGCCGACACGTTGGTGATGATCTGCAGCGGCTTCCAGCCGAGTTCGGCGGTCTTCTTGATGGTCTGCGCGCCGAATTTCGGCGTCGTGTAGATCAGCAGAACGTCCGGATTGGCGGCCTTGATCTTGACGATATGGCTGTCGATCGACGGCTCGGAGATCTCGTAGCTCTCCTCCATGATGATGCTCGTGGCGGCCTTGGCGCCAAAGCCGTCCTTGGTGCCCTTGAGGTAGTCTTTGCCGAAGTCGTCGTTCTGATAGAGGATCGCGACCTTGGCGTCGGGCTTCTCCTTCATCAGCCATTTGGCATAGATCTGGGCTTCGCTCTGGTAGCTCGGCTGCCAGCCCATGGTCCATGGGAAGTTCTTCGGATCGTTCCACTTGGTGGCGCCGGTGGCGACGAACAGCTGCGGAATCTTCTTGGAGTTCAGGTATTTCTGGATCGCGGTGTTGGACGGCGTGCCGAGCGGGTTGAAGACCAGCAGCACTTCGTCGCTCTCGACCAGCTTGCGTACCTGCTCGACGGCCTTCGGCGGCGAATAGGCGTCGTCATAGCTGACGAAACTGACCTTGCGGCCGTTGATGCCGCCGCGGTCGTTGATCATCTTGAAATAGGCTTCTTCGGTCTTGCCGATCACGCCGTAGGCGGAGGCTGGTCCCGAATAGGGAATGATGTTGCCGACCTTGATCTCGGTATCGTTCGCGCCGGTGTCGTATTTCTTTTGGGCGAATGCGGCGGTTGACGTCGCGGCAACAGCGACGATCGCCGCGGAAATCGCGGCGATCCTTAACGTAGAAAGCATAATGTCTCCTGGTTTGGTTCTATAGGCGCTTAACTGGTTTGAGCATGATCTCCTTCGGAAAACCGCTTCGCACTTTT
>NZ_LGHK01000373.1 GCF_001908235.1 Bradyrhizobium sp. NAS96.2 | reverse complement strand
TGATCGAGATGTTGCCGGGCGCGAAGGAGACGTTCTCGACCTTGGTGAAGGGCTTGATCCAGTCGATCCGCTTGCCGTGCTCGGCCCAGAAGCCGTTCGGGTCCTTGACCGAGTGCGCATACATCTCGCGATATTTGGCGTCGTTGACATAGGCGCGCTTGGCCCAATCGGCCGACACGTCATAGATCGTCTCCAGTGCAGCCGGCTCTGCGTGGTTCTTTCTCATAAGACAGCCTCCCTAGTGGCTGCCTAATACCGCATGTAGTCGGCACCAGTTTGACCTCCGTCAAAAACAGCGCTCGCAGGCACCGCTCTCTTACGGCCACGACTGCTCCGTTGCGTTCACATCAATCGTCCCGTCTTTTTGACCTGCATCAAAACCTCCCTCGTTCCGTCGTACATACGTAGTGCCGCTTCAATAGCGCCTTGTCGTGAGCGAGATCACCTCACGATCACATGTGCCCGACTTTCACCATGCAAGAAAATCGATCCGCTCCGCGCGGATCCGACATTCTTTCACAAAGCTGAGGGGACCG
>NZ_LGHK01000372.1 GCF_001908235.1 Bradyrhizobium sp. NAS96.2 | reverse complement strand
CTTGAACACGCCGGGATGCTCGAGCGTGCCGCCGGACTGACCGTTGTTCTTAAACCAGATGTCGCCATACTCATGGACGGCGATCGCGCGCGCAAAAACATGCTTGGCGCTATGGAAAATCGGCTCGCCGAGCAGCCCATCCTCGCGCAGCGGATTCGAGCGGATATGCCAGAGCTCGTCGTCGCGATAGGTCGTCTGTTTGAGCTGCGCGCCCTGGACGATCGTCGTCGGCGGATTGAACGTGTAATACAACCGCCCGTCGATCCCGCGCTCGACCATCGCCAGCCGCCGCGGATGCAGCCATTCGAGGCCGCCGACCGCGTAATATTCTGACGCGCGCGGATCGCCAGGCGGCAGGATCGCGCAATATGAATTCCGATAGTAGGAAACGTTCCAGGCGAGCTCGCCGACGAGCTCGGCCGGCGTCTGGCGAGCGTTCGGGTTAGCCGCAAACAGCCTGGTGACCGGATGATCCGGCAGCGCCTCGCGCGCGCCGTTCGCGCCGCGCCGATAGACCGACGCCGGCAGCGACTTCATTGCCGACGAAAGGCCATGCCGGACAGCCTGGACCGCGCCGAGTTGGCTGACGTTGCTGTCAGTGACCTCGACGCCAGCGAGCGACATGCGACCGCCAAAATCCGCCCAATAGCGCGGATCTGAAGGATCGCGCGCCGCGTTTGGATCGAACGCATCAGCGACAGCACGAAACGCCGAGCTAAGCCCGCTCCTCAAAATTCCCATCAGACCACCGTCAGGATATCAGCGCCGGTCACGAGCCTGCCGGCCGAGGGATTCCAGCTCATGAGGATCGCGGCCTGAAACAGCGCGACCAGC
>NZ_LGHK01000371.1 GCF_001908235.1 Bradyrhizobium sp. NAS96.2 | reverse complement strand
GGCTGATCTGGGCCGCGGTGCCGCCGAGCGCAGACGCGCAGGCCACCCTGGTCCGCGGCCAGGTCGAGGCGATCGGCGGACACGCCACCCTGCTCCGCGCCACCGAGGACATGCGCCGTGCGATCGATGTGTTCCAGCCGCAACCTGCCGGGCTTGCCGCGCTCGGTGAACGGGTGCGGGCGAGCTTCGATCCGAGGTCGATCCTCAACCGCGGCCGGATGACCAAGGCATGATCCGGAAAAGTGCGAAGCGGTTTTCCCTCGCGACAAACGCGGAACACGTTTGCGCGGAGATCATGCCCAAACAAGGAGCTGAAGCGCGATGACGATTCTACCTCATCTCATCGCGCTTTAGAGGCGGGGGTGCATGAAGACCGAGTTTACCCTGGCGCAGCTCGCCGATCCCGACATCCAGGAAGCCGACAAGATCCTGCGCGCCTGCGTGCATTGCGGTTTCTGTACCGCGACCTGCCCGACCTATGTGCTGCTCGGCGATGAGCTCGATAGCCCGCGCGGCCGCATCTACCTGATCAAGGAGATGCTGGAGAAGGACAAGCCGCCGACGGCTGAGGTGGTCAAGCATATCGACCGCTGCCTGTCGTGCCTTGCCTGCATGACCACCTGCCCGTCGGGCGTGAACTACATGCACCTCGTCGACCAAGCCCGGGTCAGGATCGAGCGGGATTATCAGCGGCCGCTGACCGAGCGGATGCTGCGGTCGGTGCTCGCCCTCGTGCTGCCGCGGCCGGGCCTGTTCCGGATCAGCATGATCCTGGCCGGGCTCGCCCGTCCGTTCGCCGCGCTGCTGCCGACACCGTCGGTCGGCGCGTCGAGCCCCGGCCTGCTGCGGCGGATCAAGGCG
>NZ_LGHK01000370.1 GCF_001908235.1 Bradyrhizobium sp. NAS96.2 | reverse complement strand
GAGCGTCGTTTTTCGTATTCGAGACGCGCAGCTGCGCCTTGGCCTCGTCGAGTGTGACGGGATAGCCCGCCGGACGCTGAGAGATGCGGAGCATGTCGGGAAGCCCTGCCAAAAAGGGAAAAGCGCCTCGGCCAGGGCGGCCGAGGCGCGAGGCTCGATCAGCCGATGAACTCGGCGACGGTCGCCGCGTCATTGTCGGTTGCGAAGCCGTACCGCGCATCGAAACCGAGCACGGAACAGCCGATCAGGCAGGCAGCGACGGCCGGCGTCACCGACACCTGGAAGAAGCCAAAGCCGTTGTTGATGTCGAGATCTTCCTGCTTGAGGTTAATCAGGACCTGCTTGTTATCGTCGGCGCCGACTTTCGTGCGCTGCGTGATCGCCTTTCCGGCGATGTCCTTCGCATTGGCGCCGGCGGCCGAGGTCGCCTGTTGGATCTTGGCATCGACGGTCGCAGCGGCGCCGAGCGCGCCGAGCGAGATGACGGCCATATAGTTGTGGAACTTGCCGGCATCGATCCAGCCAGTGGTTTGCACGGCATTGGCCGACTGCGGGTTGATCGAGTCGACAACGCTGACGCGCTGCGACGGTTTGAGATTGGTGTGCATCTGCACTCCTCATGGTTTCAGGAAACAGGAACGCGGCCGTTACTCGCGCCGGCCAGGTCAGGCCAGGCGCGCCGTCATTGTCTGACGAGCTCGAGCTCGATCAGCGCGCCTCGAGCGCGACGAAATGCGACTTGGTGTTATTGCCCTTGGCCGGCTGGACCGGCGCCGACAGGTACGGCTGGCCGCCGAGCCGGAAGATCCAGCGGAAGGCCGCCAGGTTGTAGTCAAAAAACAGATGGATCGATGCGGCGAAATCGATGCCACCGCCGGCCTTGGTCGCGAGCGCATAGCCCGAGAGATCGACGCAGGTCAGGTCGCCGAGATCGCCGAGCGTCGCACTATGCTCGTTGAAGATCAGCGGACGGCCGAGGAAAACCCCGCCATCCGGCGCGCCGGCGAGCGGCTGATTCAGCGGCAGCCAGGCCGGCACGTTGCCGATCGTCAGCTGACCGAGCTGCGGCAAAGTGTCGGAATTGGCGAGCCACATCGGTCGACCGCCCATCCGCAGCAGACGGGAATACATCTTGAGGACGTTGGGCACGACGATCGTGTCGGCCGCCTGCCCGCCTTCCTTTGCGACGGTCACCAGCGACGGCGCATTCATGAAACCGAGCGGCTTGCCCTTGCCGTCGCCAGTCATGACAGCCTCGAACGCCTTCCAGCGGATCGCGTTGGCGGCCTGGTTGAAGATGCGGTTCTGCAGCCGCGGCGCATCGTCGAGGACCTCCTGCGAGGCCAGCACGAAGGCGTAGAGCTCATGCAGCTGGATGATCTCGCCGGTCGCCGCAGCCTTGGTCGCAATGAGCTGCTGGCCTTCCGAGCGCCAGGCCGCCTGGACGCCGGACGCGCCCCACGGCGTGGTCTCGTCCTTCGCGATCGCGATCGAATTGCCCTGCGTCGGCTCCGGATTGCAGAAGCCGAGCAGGTTCTGGTCGTCGAAAACGAGCGCCCAGATCTGCTCGCGATACTCGGTCGGCACCAGGAAGCCCTCGCCGCCGCCGCCCTGGTTCTGCTGGAAATTGGTCGGCGCGGCGCCGAGACGCGGATCGAGGCCGCCGCCGGTCATCGCGTTGCGAACCGAGACCGCGAATTCCGCGACGCTGCGGAAACCGCCGGTCCGTTCCGGATTGATGTCGTTGACGACGGTCGCCAGCGCCGGACCGCCGAGCGCGGTCGAGGAGCCAAACAGCGCCGTGCGGCGCAGCTTCTTTTCCTCGGCGGCGATCTGCTTGTCGAGCTCGGCGACCTCGGCCTCGAGCGCGTCGACCTTGGTCTCGAGCTCGCCGACCTGCGCGGTCTCGGCCTCGGTCAGGGTTGCCTTGCCCTGCAGCGTATTGAGCTGCTCGAGCGCGGTTTTGCCGTCCTTTGCCTTATTGGCGCGGGCCTGGCGCAGCTGCTTGATGTCCACTCGCATGGATCAGTGACTCCTGGTTG
>NZ_LGHK01000369.1 GCF_001908235.1 Bradyrhizobium sp. NAS96.2 | reverse complement strand
AGCTGATCGCGTCCAAGGCGGCAGCAACCGGCGAGATCATCCAGCTGCATGAGCTCTACGCCTTCGTGCTGGCCTCGCAGGAGGTCCTCGACGATGCGCCGCGGCTGCAGAACCGGATTTTCAACCAGGCCGCCAATGCGATCCGCTGGAAGGCTTTCGAGGCTGTCATGACTGGCGACGGCAAGGGCAAGCCGCTCGGCTTCATGAATTCGCCGGCGCTGGTGACAGTCGCAAAGGAAGGCGGTCAGCAGGCCGACACGATCAACGTCGCGAACGTCCTCAAGATGTATTCGCGTCTGCTGCGGATGGGCGGCCGGCCGATGTGGCTCGGCAATTCCGACATCCTGCCGCAGATCGGTCAGCTGACGATCGGCAACGTGCCAGCCTGGCTGCCGTTGAATCAGCCGCTCGCTGGCGCGCCGGATGGTGGCGTTTTCCTCGGTCGGCCGCTGATCTTCAACGAGCATAGCCCGACGCTCGGCGATGCGGGCGACCTGACCTGCGTCGACCTCACGGGCTATGCGCTCGCAACCAAGGCGGGCGGCGGCATCGACTTTGCTGCGTCGATCCATCTGTTTTTCGACTACAACCTCGCGGCTTTCCGCTGGATCTTCCGTGTCGGCGGCCAGCCCTACCTGTCGGCGCCGGTCGCGCCGGCCAAGGGTCCCAATACCAAGTCGCATTTCGTCACGCTCGAGGCGCGCTGATCGAGCTCGATCTCGTCGGACACTAACGGCGCGCCGGCCTGACCTGGCCGGCGCGAGTAACGGCCGCGTTCCTGTTTCCCGAAACCATGAGGAGTGCAGATGCACACCAATCTCAAGCCGTCGCAGCGCGTCAGCGTCGTCGACTCGATCAACCCGCAATCGGCCAATGCCGTGCAAACCACGGGCTGGATCGATGCCGGCAAGTTCCACAACTATATGGCCGTCATCTCGCTCGGCGCGCTCGGCGCCGCTGCGACCGTCGACGCCAAGATCCAGCAGGCGACCTCGGCCGCCGGCGCCAATGCGAAGGACATCGCCGGGAAGGCGATCACGCAGCGCACGAAAGCCGGCGCCGACGATAACAAGCAGGTCCTGATTAACCTCAAGCAGGAAGATCTCGACATCAATAACGGCTTCGGCTTTTTCCAGGTGTCGGTAACGCCGGCCGTCGCCGCCAGCTTGGTCGGCTGTTCCGTGCTCGGTTTCGATGCTCGGTACGGCTTCGCAACCGACAATGACGCTGCATCCGTCGCCGAGTTCATCGGCTGATCTAGCCTCGCGCCTCGGCCGCCCCTGGCCGAGGCGCTTTTCCTTTTTCCGGCAGGGCTTCCCGACATGCTCCGCATCTCTCAGCGTCCGGCGGGCTATCCCGTCACACTCGACGAGGCCAAGGCGCAGCTGCGCGTCTCGAATACGAAAAACGACGCTCTGATCTCCGGCTTGATCGGCGCGGCAACGGGGCATTGTGAGGCGCTTGTCCAGCGCGCATTTGTCCCGCGGACGTTCCAATGGGTGCTGCCGTGCTGGCGG
>NZ_LGHK01000368.1 GCF_001908235.1 Bradyrhizobium sp. NAS96.2 | reverse complement strand
GGGGGCGCGGGCGGCGGCGAGCTCGTCGCGGCAACATCATCATCGTCGGACTTCGAGCCGAAGTTCTTGCTGATGCCGCCGATCGTGCCGTTATAGCCCGGCGCCGAGATGCGGATGCAGGACAGCGCGCTGCAATTGCGCGGCGCCTCGACATGGACGCGCTGGCCGTCGATCTCAAAGGTGATGCCGGTGCCGCCGGCATGCGCTGACGTGGTGGCCATCAGCAGCGCGGCGATCGCAACGAGCTTCTTCATCGGGGTCTCCGTGGCGTTGGGCGGGGGTTGATCGATTGGTCCGGACGCTACGCGGCCGCGGGGCTTGATTATGTGATCTGCATCACGCCGGCGGACGCAGCCGAAGGATCGTCACGAAGGATCGTCACGGTGACGCAGGTCACTGCGCCGTGAGCACCGCCCCCTTTAGCGTCATTGGATGTTCTGGAGGCTTCGATGAAGCGCACCTGCCTGCTCGTCGCGCTGATGCTGTCCGCACCGTTCGCCCATGCCGGCGAGGGCATCTCGTTTTCGATCGGCGGTCACCGCGTCCATCTCGATCCGACGCGGTGCCGCTCGCTCTCCTGCGTCTCGGTGTCTGATCGATGGAAGCGCGACGACGGCGCGGACAATGGCCGCACGCTGAGGCCGGTGCCCGCACCCGAAGCGGCGGCCGCAAGCCCG
>NZ_LGHK01000367.1 GCF_001908235.1 Bradyrhizobium sp. NAS96.2 | reverse complement strand
TATCCATTCCAATGCGGATAATCTGCTTCACGGACGGTCCCCTCGTTTGAGATTGCACAACCTCATTCTGGCACACTGATGCCGTAGGGGGCCGTCCACACCATCAACCACCGCCTTCGGTGATGAGCGGGACAGCGGCCCCAGCGTCGCGCAACGCCTGAGGTTAGGGGGTAATGGGTCCTGGCTTTCGCCAGGACGACGATGAAGATGGTTCGCCTTTCAGGGTACCAAACAACGCGATGTCATCACCCGCATGCGCATGCGGGTGATCCAGTATTCCAGAGGCGGCAGTGCTTGAGCCGAGAGGCCGCGGCGTACTGGATCGCCCGGTCGAGCCGGGCGATGACACGCGAGGATGAGGATGCAGCTTCGCGTTCTACTGGCACACCGGCGCGGTCAGTTTTGGGTCAGCTGGTCTTGCTGACCAATACGCCCGCTGATTGAGCTCCGCTTCGTTTGTCGCAGGAGCACAGACGTAGCTCGTCTTGCCGACGCAGATGGGCGAGCCAATCGAGTAGATGAGGTTGTCGTAGATGCAATAACTGCCGATCCCGGACGGCAGATCAGTCGGCGGCGTTGTGGAGCCGCCAAGATAGGGTTGCGGTGGGGCGCCCGGCGCCCTGTCTTGGGCCGCGGCCGCATGAAGGGAAATCAGAAGCGTCAGACAGGTGGCAATGCGTAGCATGATCCCTCCGGTCAAAGACTGTCGGCAAAGCGCCGGGCTACTCCGGCGCGGGAAGTGCATTTGCAGCCGCGGCGGAATCGCTAGCAGGCTAATACGACACTCGCTTTGCATGGTCACGCCTCACGCGCGTAACTCTTCAACCTTGCCTCCAGCACCGCGATTACCTGGTCGCGGACCGGATCGCGGGAGCCTTTAAGCCAGGCGGCGGCGAGCGGCAGGCGGCCGGCGCTGCTGCCGCGCTTCAGGCGGAGTGGCACAAAGCGGACGCCCGGGATCGCCATCCGCGCGGTCCAGCGCGGCACGATAGCGACGCCGAGCCGTGCGGCCACCATATTGACGATGGTCTGCTTCTCGTCGGCGATCTCCTGGATGCGCGGCGTCAGCCCGGCCTCGTCGAACAGTTTGGTCGTGAGATCGTGGCTGTGCGGCCGCGAGCGGCGCTCCGGCACGATCAAGGGCTGATCGGCGATGTCGGGCAGCACGATCTGCTTGCGCCGCGCCAGCGCATGCTTGTGCGACAACGCCACCACGGCGGTCTCCTGCAGCAGCGAGACAAACTCGATACGGCGGTCGGGCCGCTCCGGCGGGCGCACGAACGCGAGGTCGAGCGCGCCCGACAGCAGCTTCGGCAGCAGCCGGATGGTCTTCTCCTCGAGCAGCTGCACGGCGACATCGGGATGGGCAGCACGGACGTCGCGCAGCAGCGGCGGCAGCAGGCCGGCCGCGGCGCTGTCGATCGCGCCGATCCGGAAGCG
>NZ_LGHK01000037.1 GCF_001908235.1 Bradyrhizobium sp. NAS96.2 | reverse complement strand
CGGAGGCTGGCACGGCGGCTATCACCGTGGCGGCGGCTTCTGGCCGGGCGCGGTTGCCGGTGCAGTCGTCGGCGGAGCCCTCGCTTCGGGCGCCTATTACGGCTATGGCCCCGGATACGGGTACTATGACGACAGCTACGGCTATTACGACGACAGCGCGCCTGTCGCCGTGGAGGCCGCGCCGGGCGGCGACGCGAGCTACTGCGCGCAGCGCTACCGGTCCTACGATCCGGCCTCGGGCACCTATCTCGGCTTTGACGGCCTGCGGCACCCCTGCCCGTAATCACGGCCTGAAATTGCTAAATTGGCGAAGGGCGGCGGCAACGCCGCCCTTTTTCATGTCCGCAACGCCACCGCGACGGCTGCGAATGTCACAACCAGCGCCGCGATGTCGCTCGCGCTGAGCGGCTCGCGCAGCATGGCCGCTGCGGCCAGCACGCCGACCACGGGCACCAACAGCGTGCCGATCGACGCGGTCGCCGCCGGCAGCCGCTCGAGCGCCGCGAACCAGCAGACATAGCAAAGACAGAACTGGATCAGCGTCATGTAGATCATCGACGCCCAGCCGAACTGCGACAGCGCGGCGAGCTGCGGCTGCTCGATCAGGACGCCGGCGATCGCGATCGGCACGCAGCCGATCGCAAGCTGCCAGGCCGCGAGCGACAGCGGCGGCATTGCAAGCTTGAAAAATTTGGTCAGCACCGTGCCGAGCCCGACGCAAAGCGCGCCTGCAAGCGCGAACAGAATGCCCGGCAACTTGCCGAGGCTGGCGTCGATCCCGCCGCCGCCGATCAGCGCGGCGATCCCGGCGAGCGCGACCGCAAGCGCGAGCGCACGCGGCAGCGACACGTGCTCGCCAAGCACCGGCCAGGCCACCAGCGCGACCCACACCGGGATCGATATGCCGAGCACGGCCGCTTCGCTGGCGCGCAGCCAGATCAGCGCCAGGCCCATCGAGGCGACCCAGCCGCCGATCGACAGCGTTGATACCAGGGCAAGCCGCAACCCCATGCCATCAGGGACGCGCAGCGTCTGCCCCCGCGCGAGCGCCACCAGAGCGAGCCCGAGCGCGCCGACCACGCCGCAGAGCCCGCGCGACGACAACGGCGGCCACTCCGTGAGGAGGAATTTCATGATCGGGAAATTGAGGCCCCAGCCGATCGAGGCGACGACCAGGAATCCGAGGCCGAGCGGTGACAGCGGCGCGCGGCCGGCGACGGGAACTGCGGTCATGGACCTGTCGTAATGTGGGCGGACAAATACAAGTGATGGTATCAGGGCTAGCTGGAAATCTGCTTGTCAGCAAACAGCATATGCATTCTATGATACAGACTTTCCATCCAGGTTCCGCCTTAATTGACGGACGGGCCAAGCGAGGCACGCGAGGCCGCAGCAAGAGGATGCATCGTGCCGAGCGTTCTCGTGGTCGATGACGACCCGATGGTGTGCGTTGCCATCGAGGTGTGTTTGCAGCGCCAGGGCTTCGACGTCACCGTCGCGGACGGCGGCGAAGCGGGTATGCGCGCGCTGGACCAGGCCACGTTCGATGTCATGCTGGTCGACGTCTTCATGCCGCATATGCGCGGTTTCGAGGCGATCCGCATGTTCCACGAGCGCGCCCCCGAGATTCCGGTCATCGCGATGTCGGGCTATGCCTTCGCCAATGCCGACCGCGCGCCGGACTTCCTGCGGATGACGATCGAGCTCGGGGCGTCCGCCTGCCTGCGCAAGCCGTTTACCCCGCAGGCGCTGGTTGCCGCCGTTAACGAATGTCTTGCGAAGTCTGCTCCTTCCGCTCGTCTTTCGAAATAATTGCTCGTACTAATCGTCGATGGCTTCCCAGCGTCTCATCCTCGGCAGTGGCCTTGCGATCCTCCTCGTCATCAGCGCGGCGTCGATCGGGCTCGACGTCAAGTCGCGCAGCGAGATTGATTCGGTCGATCGCACGCTCCGAATCCTGAAATGCATTTCCGATGCGCGTCCGCTGCCGCGGGGCGTCGAGAGCGCGGCGCGCGGCTTCGCGCTGACGGGCGATACATCCTTCGCCGACGAGTTCCGCGAGCAGAGCGTCGCCCTCACCGCCGCCTTCGACGAGCTGACGAACGCGGTGAAGTCGGCGCCCGAGGAAGCGCGGCTGATCGCGGGTACCAGGGGACAGGTCGATCGCGCCATCGCGCTCGGCGCCGAGCTGATCAGGTTGCGCACGGCGGGCGACACGGCCGGCGCCGCGGCGCTGATCTCCGCCGACGAGAGCCGTTCGCTGATGGACAAGGTCGGGACCGCGCTCGATCGCCTGGTCACCGAAGAGCGCCGCCTGCTCGGGATTCGCACCGACCAATCCAAGACCAATGGGCGGCTGCTGCTGGCCATCGACCTCGCGGGCGTCGCGATGATCCTGCTGCTCGCGGTCGCGCTGACGGTGACGGCCCGGCGCGCCAGCCGCGAACTGCAAGGCGCGCTCAGCGCGACCAAGGCGACCAATCTGTCGCTCGAGGGCAAGGTGGCCGAGCGCACCAAGGATCTCGGCGCCGCGCTCGAAGGGCTGCGCCGTTCGACCTCGGTCATGGAGACCACCTTCCGCAGCATGGCGGAAGCGGTGCTTGTGATCGACACCGAAGGCATCGTGCTGCTGTCGAACCCGGCCGCCGAGAAGGTGCTGCGCTACAAGCCGGGCATGACGGTCCGGCAGCTGCGCGCCATGAGCAACGTGTTCCAGTCCGACGGCGTCACACCGATGCAGGCCGACGACATGCCCTCGGCCAGGGCGCTGCGCGGCGAGGAATTCGACGGTCTGGAATTCATCGCCAAGCCGATCCGGGGCACCGCCGCGATGCACCTCGTGGTGTCGGGCCGGCCGCTGCGTGACGGCGACGACGCCGTCACCGGCGCGGCGCTGATCTATCACGACATCACCGCCTCGCGCGAAACCGAGCACAAGCTGCAACAGGCGCAGAAGCTCGACGCCATCGGCAAGCTGACCGGCGGCGTCGCGCACGACTTCAACAACATGCTGACGGTCATCACCGGCACCACCGAGACGCTGGTCGACAGCCTGCGCAGCCAGCCGAAGCTTGCGCAGACCGCCGAGCTGATCGACCGCGCCGCCGAGCGATGCCGCGAGCTGATCCAGCATCTGCTCGCCTTCGCCCGCCGCCAGCCGCTGGAGCCGCGCACCGTCGACATCAACGGCACCGTGGTCGATATCGCAAAACTGCTGCGGCCGACGCTCGGCGAACAGATCGAGATCAGTTCGGTGCTGGCATCGGATGTCGCCAGCGTCCATATCGATCCGTCGCAGCTTGCCAACTCGCTGCTCAACATGGCGATCAACGCCCGCGACGCGATGCCGAACGGCGGCAAGCTGTTGTTCGAGACCAGCAACATCGTGCTCGACGATGCCTATGCGGCTGTTAATCCCGACATCACGCCGGGCCGCTACGTGCTGCTCGCGGTCAGCGACACCGGCACCGGCATGTCGCACGCCGTGCAGGACAAGGTGTTCGAGCCGTTCTTCACCACCAAGGAGGTCGGCAAGGGCTCCGGTCTCGGCATGAGCATGGTGTACGGCTTCGTCAAGCAGTCCGGCGGCCACATCAAGATCTACAGCGAGGAAGGCCACGGCACCACGATCAAGCTTTATCTGCCCCCTGCCCGCGGCCAGGTCGAGGTCGAAGCGCCCGCGCCGGAGCCGCCGCGGCGCGGCAGCGAAGTCATCCTGGTGGTGGAAGACGACCAGCTGGTGCGCAACTACGTCGTCACGCAGCTCGGCAGTCTCGGCTACAAGACCATCGCCGTGCCCGATGCCCGCGCCGCGCTGGCGCTGGTCGACAAGGGCGAGAAGTTCGACCTGTTGTTCACCGACGTCATCATGCCGGGCGGCATGAACGGCCGCCAGCTTGCCGACGAAGTGAGAAAACGGCGGCCCGGCATCAAGGTGCTCTACACCTCGGGCTATACCGAGAACGCGATCGTGCATCATGGCCGCCTCGATCAAGGCGTGCTGCTCTTGGCAAAGCCCTACCGCAAGGCCCAGCTCGCCAGCATGCTGCAGCAGGCGCTCGGCGAGTGATGTGACTCTTATCTCGATGGTCCGCTAGCGCCATGGTCCGCTAGCGCCGGATGACGGGGTTAGAATCATCCTGGCGCTAACCACCGCATAATTCGGAGCGAGATGCACCTACCGCGTCGCCAGCGCGACGCCGGCGAGCGTGAACAGCAGCGCCGTGATCTGGATCGGCCCGAGCGGCTCGTGCAGCGCGACCGCGGAGGCGATTACGCCGATGACCGGCACCGCCATGGTCCCGATCGCCGCCACCGAGGCCGGCAACCGCGCCAGCGCAGCAAACCATGCGACATAGGCGACGCAGAACTGGATCAGCGTCGAATAAACCAGGAGCCACCAGCCCACCGTCGTGATGCGGTCGATATGCGTGGTCTCGATCAGGAAACCGACGATCGCGATCGGCACGCAGCCGAGACCGATCTGCCAGGCCGCGGCCGGGATCGGCGGCATCACCAGCGGATATTTCTTCGCCAGCACCGTGCCGAGCGCAAAGCCGAAGGCGCCGCCGAGCGCCATGATGATTCCCGGCAGTTTCTCCTCGCTCGCGGAAACCCCGTTGCCGCCCATGATCGCGGCGAGCCCCGCGAACGCCATCACAAGCGCGATCGTCCGCAGCAGCGTCGGCCGCTCGCCGAGCACCGGCCAGGCCAAGAGCGAGGCCCACACCGGCATGGTGTAGGCGATCAGCGCGGTCTCGCTCGCCGGCAGCCAGAGCAGCGCCAGCCCCATCAGCACCATCCAGCCGGTGACGTTGAGCGCCGCATACAGCACGAGGCGCGGCCACAGCTTCGCCTCGACATGCAGGCTCTGGGAACGGATCAGCGCCAGCACGGCCAGCAGCACCGCGCCGATCACCCCGGTGGTGCCGCGCAGGGTCAGCGGCGGCAGCTCGCTGAGCAGGAATTTTGTGGACGGCCAGTTGAACCCCCAGCCCACCGAGGTGATGGCGAGGAACATCAGGCCGGCGGGCGCAAGGCGCGGCCGCGCATGAGGCTTCTTATCTGTCATGGAACCCGGCAAGGGGACGAAATGGGTATGAAAAGGATGTGAGTCGGCCGCAGCTTGCCCGCGATTTTGTCGCCCCACCATCACGCCTCTGACATGCCTGATCCGTAGTTTGCCCGTAGGCCTACGTGAGTCCCAAAAATTCAATCCGGGACGGCGAATAAAAACTTCGCCTGTGAACAGCGGGGCGAAACTCCAATCCACAGGCGCTAGGAATTTTTTTGGCTTGGGAATCCCCGAGGACTCACCGATAGTTGGCTCGATCACAGGCGCGGCACCGCCCCCTGTTATCCCCCTCCTTCCACCATATTTAGTGTTTGATTCAGAAACTCGTACTAGTCCTTGACGGGCGTGACGGACATGGCCTAGCTTTCAACCTGTTCGGCGCGAGTGTGTTTGGGTCCCCGCCGGTCGCTCCCACAAGGGTTCCAAAATGACCACTCCGCCAGGCCTTCGGGCCGCGGGTGAAGGGCTTGTCTGCCCTGATTTTGGGCCGCCGTCGGGATCGACAAACGGGCCGAGAAGGACCCGGAAACAGAGGCCGTAACCGGCCCGCAAAGAAGCGTACGCGTGACGTGTCGCGTGAAGCGTTTTGGGGCGTTGAATGCATGACCGGAGGACCCGACCAGTCGGGCACCCCCCAGGGAACGTGCCGCCGCAGGGCCGGGCCAAACCGGCGCCGAGCGGACGAGAGAACAGGCCGGATCCACCGGCTGAGCTGCGGATGACGGGAGGCGTGCCCACGCGTGTTCCGAAGTCCGCGAACAGATAACATTCCGGCAACCTGCGGGGAAACGTGGGACCGGGCAGAAGAAGTGACGGGGCTCGACCATGCGAATCGAACGACGCAACACCACCAGCGGACAATCCCCCTACGCCGGGATCAATTTCCGCCTGACCACCTCAGAGATCCGCAATCCGGACGGCTCGGTCGTGTTCCGCGCCGAGAACGTCGAGGTTCCGGAGTTCTGGTCGCAGGTCGCCTCCGACGTGCTGGCGCAGAAGTATTTCCGCAAAGCCGGCGTCGCCGCGCGCCTGAAGAAGGTCGAGGAAGAGACCGTGCCGTCCTGGCTGTGGCGTTCGGTGCCGGACACCGAGGCCTTGGCGTCGCTGCCCGAGAACGAGCGCATCGTCGGTGAGACCAGCGCAAAACAGGTGTTCGATCGCCTCGCCGGCTGCTGGACCTATTGGGGCTGGAAGGGCGGCTACTTCTCCACGGAAGAAGATGCCCTCGCCTTCTTCGATGAGCTGCGTTTCCAACTGGCGAAGCAGATGGTCGCGCCGAACTCGCCGCAGTGGTTCAACACCGGCCTGCACTGGGCCTACGGCGTCGATGGTCCCGGCCAGGGCCACTATTACGTCGACTGGAAGACCGGCAAGCTGACCAAGTCGAAGTCGGCCTATGAGCATCCGCAGCCGCATGCCTGCTTCATCCAGGGCGTCGGCGACGACCTCGTCAACGAGGGCGGCATCATGGATCTCTGGGTGCGCGAGGCGCGCCTGTTCAAGTATGGATCCGGCACCGGCTCCAACTTCTCGAGCCTGCGCGGCGAAGGCGAAAAGCTGTCCGGCGGCGGCCGCTCAAGCGGCCTGATGAGCTTCCTCAAGATCGGCGACCGTGCCGCGGGCGCGATCAAGTCGGGCGGCACCACCCGCCGCGCCGCCAAGATGGTCGTGGTCGATGCCGATCACCCCGATATCGAGACCTATATCGACTGGAAGGTGAAGGAGGAGCAGAAGGTCGCCGCGCTCGTTACCGGCTCCAAGATCAACCAGAAGCACCTCAAGGCCGTGATGAAGGCCTGCGTCAACTGCGAGGGTTCTGGCGACGACTGCTTCGATCCCGAGAAGAACCCTGCCCTGCGTCGCGAGATCAAGCTCGCGCGCCGCGCGCTGGTGCCCGACAACTACATCAAGCGGGTCATCCAGTTTGCCAAGCAAGGCTATAAGGAGATTTCGTTCGACACCTACGACACCGACTGGGATTCGGAGGCGTACCTGACCGTCTCCGGCCAGAACTCCAACAACTCGGTGTCGCTGAAGGATGACTTCCTCCGCGCGGTCGAGACCGACGGTGACTGGAATCTGGTCGGCCGCACCACGAAGAAGGTGACCAAGACTCTCAAGGCCCGCGACCTCTGGGAGAAGATCGGCTACGCCGCCTGGGCCTCCGCCGATCCCGGCCTGCACTTCAACACCACGATGAACGACTGGCACACCTGCAAGGCGTCCGGCGACATCCGCGCCTCCAATCCGTGCTCGGAATACATGTTCCTGGACGACACGGCGTGCAACCTCGCCTCGGCCAATTTGCTGACGTTCTACAGCACCACCACCAAGCGGTTCGACATCGAATCCTACGAGCATCTCTGCCGGCTCTGGACCATCGTGCTCGAAATCTCCGTGATGATGGCCCAGTTCCCGTCGAAGGCGATCGCCGAGCTGTCCTACGAGTTCCGCACGCTCGGCCTCGGTTTTGCAAATATCGGCGGCCTGCTGATGACCATGGGCCTGCCTTATGACAGCAAGGAAGGCCGTGCGCTGTGCGGCGCGCTGACCGCCGTGATGACCGGCATCTCCTACAAGACTTCGGCGGAGATGGCGGCCGAGCTCGGCACCTTCCCCGGCTACAAGAAGAACGCCGCGCACATGCTGCGCGTGATCCGCAACCACCGCCGCGCCGCCCACGGCAACGCGACTGGCTATGAAGCGCTCTCGGTCAACCCGGTGCCGCTCGATCACGCCTCCTGCCCGCAGGCCGACATCGTCGCGCACGCCAAGCTGGCGTGGGACGACGCGCTGGCGCTCGGCGAAGTGAACGGCTACCGCAACGCCCAGACCACGGTCGTGGCGCCGACCGGCACCATCGGCCTCGTGATGGATTGCGACACCACCGGCATCGAGCCCGACTTCGCGCTGGTGAAGTTCAAGAAGCTCGCCGGCGGCGGCTACTTCAAGATCATCAACCAGGCGGTGCCGTCAGCGCTGCGCGCGCTCGGCTATCGCGAGAGCGAGATCGCAGAGATCGAGGCCTACGCCGTCGGCCACGGCTCGCTGTCGAATGCGCCGGGCATCAACGCCTCGACGCTGAAGGCAAAAGGCTTCACCGACGAAGCCATCGCCAAGGTGGAAAAGGCGCTGCCGACCGCGTTCGACATCAAGTTCGCCTTCAACAAGTGGACCTTCGGCGAAGACTTCATCCGCGACCAGCTCGGCATCGGCGCGGAAGCGATCGCAGCCCCCGGCTTCGACCTGCTCCAGGCCGTCGGCTTCACCAAGCGTGAGATCGAGGCCGCCAACGTCCACATCTGCGGCGCGATGACCGTCGAGGGCGCCCCGCATTTGAAGGCCGAGCACTATCCCGTGTTCGACTGCGCCAACCCCTGCGGCAAGATCGGCAAGCGCTATCTCTCGGTCGAGAGCCACATCCGGATGATGGCGGCCTCGCAGCCGTTCATCTCCGGCGCGATCTCCAAGACCATCAACATGCCGAACGACGCCACGGTGGAGGACTGCAAGTCCGCCTACCTGCTGTCGTGGAAGCTGGCGCTGAAGGCCAACGCTCTCTACCGCGACGGCTCAAAGCTGTCGCAGCCGCTCAACTCGCAGCTCATCTCCGACGATGAGGACGAGGACGATGCGGTGGAGGCGCTCTACGAGAAGCCGATGGCCGCGCGTGCCGCCCAGGTCTCGGAGAAGATCGTCGAGAAGCTGGTCGAGCGCATCGTCGTGATGCGCGAGCGCGAGAAGATGCCGGATCGCCGCAAGGGTTACACCCAGAAGGCGGTTGTCGGCGGCCACAAGGTGTACTTGCGCACCGGCGAATATGACGACGGAAGGCTCGGCGAGATCTTCATCGACATGCACAAGGAAGGCGCGGCGCTGCGCTCCTTCATCAACAATTTTGCGATCGCAGTATCCCTGGGTCTGCAATACGGCGTGCCGCTGGAAGAGTATGTCGACGCCTTCACCTTCACCCGCTTCGAGCCCGCGGGTCCGGTGCAGGGCAACGACTCGATCAAGTACGCGACCTCGATCCTCGACTATGTCTTCCGCGAGCTCGCGGTGAGCTACATGGCGCGCTTCGACCTCGCCCATGTCGATCCGAACGAAAGTGGCTTCGACGCGCTCGGCAAGGGCGTCGAGGAAGGCAAGGAGCCGGATGAGGCCCCCGCCCAGCACCAGGCGACAAAATACCTGTCGAAGGGCCTGACCCGGTCGCGCACCGACAACCTCGTCGTCATGCGCGGCGGCTCGACCGCAGTCACCGGCAACGCCGACAACGCCCCCGCCGGCGGCAGCCGCGTCACCGCACTCGCCTCCCACGGCGCAACCGCCCGCGGCGCCTCCGACACCGTCGAAGGCGCGGTCGCCCTGAAGCAGGAAGTCAGCCACGACCTCTCGCCCACCGAGAAGCTCGAGGCCCTGCAACAGTGGAGCAAGCCCGGCACCGCCGCAGCCGTCGCACCCAGCAAGGCCGAGCGCCGTGCGGAGGCGAAAGCCAAGGGCTACGAAGGCGAGATGTGCTCGGAGTGCGGCAACTTCACGCTGGTGCGGAATGGCACGTGTATGAAGTGCGATACTTGCGGAAGCACGACGGGGTGTTCGTAACCACCGAAATGTTGCCACCTATTGGGAAGCCCGCTGTCCTTCGGTCAGCGGGCTTCTATTTGAGGACGAGAAACGTCTTACTTGCAATCAAGCCAGTTCATGAATATTTCCAGAGACCCTCAGGGATATCCGGCTTACGCTTTTGCGCTCGCCGTGAAGCCCAAGCTTTCCAAGCCGGCGCAAATGGTAAGACAAACATTCGAGTAGTCTAATGGGCAAGAATCCTGAAGAAGGCTCCGAGACGAAGCCCGAGGCGATCGTCGACACCGATCGCCAAAACCGGCTTCTGGCGGATATCGATGCAAAGATCGGAGAGGTGCGAACCGATGCAATCGATCTGAGCTTCGGTGAGATCATAAACCTCAAACGTAGTGACGAGATCAAAATTGATCCGGACTATCAGCGACTTTTCCGCTGGTCTGAGCAGCAAAAATCGAGGCTGGTTGAATCCGTTCTGCTGCGTCTCCCGATCCCTCCAATATTTTTCATCGAGAACGAGGATGGGCGGTACGAATTGATCGATGGGCTTCAGCGGGTTAGCTCGATAGCTCAATTCATAGATAGCGAGATCGTCGATAAGCCGCCGCTCATCCTTGACGGATGCGATATCGTACCGAATCTAAACGGGCTTTCGTTTGCCGATCTGCCTCTCACGCTTCGCCTTCAGTTGAAGCGATCTGGCGTCCGAGCCTTAGTAATCAAACGCCAAAGCAAAGATTTTCTCCGCTACGAGATGTTCAAGCGGCTCAACACTGGCGGCTCCGAACTAAGCGAGCAAGAACTTCGGAATTGCTCTGCTCGCATTTTCGGCGAGAAGGGTATCGCCTTCTACGAATTCCTGATCAAAATGTCGAAGCTTCCGGCGTTCGCCGCATTGACGGAGACGCTCGCCGAGGTGGATCAAGAGAAGCGCGGCCGCGAAGAGCTTGCTTTGAGGTTCTTCGCGGCAAAAGAAGGTACTGAATACTACCATGGCAATGTAGCTGAGTGGCTCAACAGCTACATGGAGGCAGTGTTACTGGAGCAAAAAGCGTTTGATTATGAGCAGCAAGAGGTCATCTTCAAGCGTGTGTTTGGTGCCGTATCTCGGGTCGCCGGAGAAGGTGCGTTTTGCAAATACAAGAATGGACAACCCATCGGAGGGCTCGCGCCCGCCTATTATGAAGCCGTTGTATGCGCTTTTGAAAGGCAACTAGAGAAGGTTGAGACGGCCAACTCCGCAGCGCTCAACGCAGCTCTCATTGCTGCGCGGGAATCTGAAAGCTTTAAGAGCAACGTGGGTACCGGAGCCAACAAGAGGTCTAAGCTAATTGGCCGGATAAGCGTGCTGGAGGAAGCCATCAAGAGCGTTTGACATGGCTTCTAGGCAGCTATTGGAAACAATCGATGATGAGTTGCGGTGGCGCGAAACCGAGTTAGCCGTTGCGAAAATTCATCTACATCGGTCTCTCGTAGAGAGGTCGTCATTTAGCTATTCGTATCGGTCATTTATTGTCTTGACCTATGCGCACTTCGAAGCGTTCACAAAGCGCGTAATTGCCCAAGCCATGCAGGATATTTTTGATTCTGGGGTGAGTTGGTCACAATGTCAAAAGTCGATTCAAGTCAACTTGTTCGCTAATCGATTGCGCTCCACATTAGCAACTTTGTCTAATGAGGGGATCGTAGAACGAGGGAGCGCCACGGCTTGTCTCATCGACGATCTTCCGCCGCCAGATCTCGATATAGTGCTAGATTGCGCGAATATGAATGTAGCAAATTTCAACTGGGCAGTGGAGTGTATCGGCCTCGATCCCGGAAGATACGCGGCTTCGAGACGAGACATTGGTCGACTTACAACCATGCGACACGACTGCGCCCACGGCGAAGCTCTCACGCTTGACAGAACAAAGACTGAAGGCGAGCTTGCAGAAGACCTTTTCGTACTTCAAAGCCGGATCATCGTCTTAATGCATGCTGTAGCTGTCGATGTCATCGATCACATTAGCGCCTCGAGTTTCAAGCGACCCCTGCTTAGTGCCTAGCAAGCGTAGGGCGGATTAGCCGAAGGCGTAATCCGCCGCTTCGCTAGCAACAGTCGCGCCGGGTTACGCTTCCGCCTTCGCTCCATTAGCTACGGTGGATAAGTCGCTAGTCCGCCCTGCTCGCTGACGATCAAGATCGTACCGCCTACCGCGAGGCGTGGGCGCGCTTTTCGAGAAGCAGTGTGCGGTCGGCGATGTCCTTCAATTCGAACGCCTGGGAGTCGAGGAATGCGACGGACCCGTTGTTGGGGTCCGCGGCGAGGCGATGGGTTTCGCTGAGGTGATGCTTCAGCCAGGCCCGCTGCTCCCCGAGCAATTGCGCGTGGGCCTCGCCCTTCGACCCGGCGAGAAGGGCTTGATAGGCGGTGTTGAGCCTCGTGTCCCACTTGTCGATTTCGGCCTTGCCGCAATCGAGCATCTTGGTCGACACCCCTTCGGCCTTGTCCATGCACGCATCATACTCGGCGCTTTGCTGCGCGCGGACCGATAAAGTCCCGAGCACGAGCATAGAAGCAACAATGACAAGCCTTCGCGAAAGCATCACCACGTCCAGATCACCTTGCCTGCGTCTTTCGACAACCATCGCCGCACAAAAGCGTCCGAAATGAGATCAAAGGATTGATGCACTGGCTATATGGCGGGGGCTGCTCGGCAAGCGTAGGGCGGATGAGCACTTCTCCTTCCGCGTCATTGCGAGGAGCGGCAGCGACGAAGCAATCCATCTATCCGCGTTTGCGGCCCAATGGATTGCTTCGCTTCGCTCGCAATGACGGCTGGCAGAAAGAGCGACACGGCGGACAAGTCGCCGACCCGCCCGGCGCAACTAAACGACGCGGCGAGCTCGGCCTACGCCTCCACCAACGCGGCAGCGGACGAAATCCCGCCCGCCTCAATCCGCCGGTTGTTCTCGTCAACGATGACCACACGCGGACGAAACCGGCGCGCTTCCTCGGCGTCGAAGCCGGCATAGGCCACGATGATGACCTTGTCGCCCGCCAGCGCCAGGCGCGCGGCGGCGCCATTGAGGCCAATGGTGCCGGAGCCCGCTTGCGCCTCGATCACATAGGTCGAGAACCGCGCGCCGGTGTCGATGTTGTAGATGTCGACGCGTTCGTTGATCAGGAAGCCGGCGGCCTCGATCAGGTTGCGGTCGATCGAGATCGAGCCCTCGTAGTGCAAGTCCGCTTCGGTGACACGCGCGCGATGAATCTTGCCCTTCATCAAAGTCACTTGCATCGAGGCCATCCCGTATCGTTGCATCGGAATTTTCCGCGCTCGCCAATAAGGATCGCGCGGCTCGCGGTCAATACGCGTCGCGCGGAAGGCGCATCGCGGTGTTTCCGTGGCGTCGATAGGTTTATTCTGAGATCGCCGATCGGTTTGGACGGATTATGTGGCTGTCGCCGCGCTGCTGAAATAATCGCGCTGCAATTCGCCTTTCAGGGAGCATGACATTATCTTGCCATTGACTGGCCAGCAGTAGGCGTAGGGCGGATTAGCCGAAGGCGTAATCCGCCGTTTCGCTGGCAACATCGCGGCGGGTTACGCTTCCGCCTTCGCTCAATGAGCTACGGCGGACAAGTCGCTAACCCGCCCTACTCGCTGGCTGCTTTTGGAAGCGCACGACGCGCCTCCGCAGACCTCACGCCGCTTTCGCGGTGTTGTCTTCTGACGGCGCGGTCTCCATCGCGCGCATGTAGAGGTCGAGCAGGCTCTCACGCTCGTCGCGCTCGTCCTGGTCCTGCTTGCGCAGCTTGATGATCTCCTTGAGGATCTTCACGTCGAAACCGTCGCCCTTCGCCTCGGAGAAGACTTCCTTCTTCTGCTCGCTGAGTTCCTGGATTTCGGTGTCAAGGTTCTCGATCCGCTCGACGAAGGAACGAATTTTTCCGCCGGGAATGGTGATGTCGGACATGGTGCCTCCTGCTGAATGAGGTCGTGAAAATGAGAGCAAAGAGATGACCAATGTCTTAACCGTGCGGTCGTCGCGGCGTCGGTATTGTAGGATGGGTGGAGCGAAGCGATACCCATCAATCTCGTACGCGGAACGATGATGGGTTTCGCTGCGCTCTACCCATCCTACGAATCGCATGCGCAACAAATCACTCAGCCCTCGTCCGCCACACGCAACGTGATCCGCGTCAGTTCGGACGGCCGGCCGAGCCGCAAGGCGAAGCCCGGCCAGAGCGCGGTGCCGTTGTTGACGTAGAGCGTCATCCCGTCGACGTCGTAGCGGCCCGAGACGAAGCCGGCATTGGCGCGCGCGGCCAGGCGGTCGATGCCCAGGATCAATCCGCCATGGGTGTGGCCGGAGAGTTGCAGGGCGACGCCGAGCCGTGCGGCGTTTCGGGCGTCGCTCGGCTGGTGGTCGAGCAGGATGATTGGCGCGCCTTTGGGGGCGCCGTCGAGAACCGCGGCAAGGTCGCGGATCGAATGCCCCCGGTGGCGCGACGCGCGGTCGGTAATCCCCGCGATCACCAGGCGACCGCCGCCGCGTTCGAGCGTGATGTGCCTGTCCTCGAGCGAGCGCAGGCCCAACGCTTCGTAGTGCGCCATCCAGCCGTCATAGCCGAAGATATATTCGTGATTGCCCGAGATCACGTAGACGCCGTCGGCGGCCATCAGGTCGCGCAGCGGTGCGATGTCGCTCCGCCGCGCCTCGATGGTGCCGTCGATCAGATCGCCGGTGATCGCGATCAGGTCGGCGCCGAGCTTGTTCGATCGCGCGACGACCTCGCGCGCCCATGGCGCGGGAAACAGCCGGCTGATGTGAAGATCGGTCAGTTGCAGGATGGTGTAGCCGTCGAACTGCCGCGGAAGTCCGCGGATGGCGACTTCGATATCGTTCAGCGGCGGAATGCGCATCGCCTGATGGACACCGATCGCGGCGGCGATGGCCGCTACGCCAGCAAGTGCGTAGCGGACGCCGTCAGGCGCGCCGACGATGCCGCCGTGGATCACCGCGGCAACGATCAGCCCGGCATCGAGCGCCAGTTGCAGCAGCGCCAGCAGCATGATCGCACCGAACGCCCAGTTGAACAGCGCGACCACCGGACGCGGAAACTCCGGCGAGAATTCCGACCCCGACGACAGTCTGTTCCAGCGGTGAAACTGCAAGGCGACCAGCACCAGCAACGCTGCGACGATCTTTGCCGGGAGCGGCCAGTCGAGCGGCCAGATGAAGCGGGCCAGGATCAAGAGGCTGGTCAGGCCGAAGATGAGTTGGGGAATGGGTCGCTCCGGATCGGATCGGTTACGGGTGCGGTTGGCGCTCCGCGAAGGTAGGGTGGATCGGCCGCAGGCGTAAGCCGCTTTCATCAGCACATTTTCGGCAAGTCACGCATCGCCGAGACGCCCCGCGCGCCCTGAGCCGCGACGTGAGCCAACAAAGCGCGATGAGATTGGGTTGAATCGGCTTGGCGCGCTCGGTTCACCTCTCCCCATTGGGGAGAGGTCGGATTGCACTTGGCGATGCGAAGCATCGTCCAATGCAATCCGGGTGAGGGCTCTTGCTCTCTCGATAGGCCGCAACCCCTCACCCGATTTGCTGCGCAAATCAATCTCTCCCAAGGGAGAGGTGAAGTTTCGACGCCGTTGCAGCTCAACTGGAACTCTCGAGGCGCCTCCCTCATCGTCGGCTGCTCACTCCAAAATTCAACTTGAACATTGCTCAATCTTCTAGTCTATTATTGAACAACGTTCATTTTTGTTGGAGCCGACGATGCAAACGACCTTCCCGATGGACGGATTGACCGGGTCCGAGCGGCCCGTGAAACCGTGGCTGAAAGTCACCCCGGCGATCATCACGATCGGCATCATTGCGGCATTCGCGGTGCATGGACGCATCGCGCAGCCGGCCCACTACAACGATTTCGCCGACAACTCGGCTGTGTCGGGCATCCCCCACGCAGGCGACGTGCTTTCTAACGCAGGCTTCGCCCTGGTCGCGATCTGGGGCTGGCTGGCGCTCTGGCCCCACCGCGACAGCGATCAGTTCCGCGCCGCATGGTCGGGCTATCGGCTGTTCCTGATCGGGCTGTTGCTGACCGCGTTCGGCTCCGCCTACTTTCACCTCGCCCCCGGCAACGGCCGGCTGACCTGGGACATGCTGCCGATCGCGCTCGCCGGCGCAGGCCTGCTGGTCGGTGTCCGCGGCGCGCAGGGCGGATCAAAGGCGAACATCGAAGCGATCGGTCTCGGGCTCTACGCCGCAGCCAGCGTCGCGTGGTGGGTCTATACAGATCGGCATGGTGCGGGCGACCTGCGGCCGTATCTGCTGCTGCAGGTGCTCCCGCTGGTCCTGATCCCGCTCTGGCAGTCGATCCATCGCGCGCCGCGCACTGAGCGCATTGCGTTCGCGGTCGCGATGGGGCTGTACGTCCTGGCCAAGCTCGCCGAGGTGCTCGACCATCCAATCGCGAACACGCTCGGCTTCGTCAGCGGACACACCTTGAAGCATCTGATCGCAACGGCAGCCACCGCGGCGATCGTCTGGGGCGTGACGCGACGCTTCGCCGGCGATGGCCGGCGAACGTAACGCGGGGTGATGCGTAGGATGGGTGGAGCGCAGCGATACCCATCGCTTGCTGGCCAAGGTCACAAATGATGGGTTTCGCTTCCGCCTTCGCTCGTCGAGCTACGGCGGGCAAGTCGCGCTACCCATCCGACGCCAACTTCACAATTTCGGAATAATGGAAAAATACCGCTGATTTGCCCGACGCGTCAAGTCGCTTTTCCGAGTGCCGCCGGCAACCGCTCCTTTGCATGGGGTTGTTTTCGATATTTTGGGGCGCGTAGTTCGGCGGATTGACCCACACGCGAACCGTATCCATATGCAACTGCATGAACCGGCTGCCCCGCCGTTTCGCCCCCACCTGGACACAGCCAAATACCTCCGGCTCCCCGTCCCTAACGCTCCGGAGCCGCCGTGGCCGCCCTCTCCATCCTCGACCTCGTCCGCGTCACCGAAGAGACCGATGCGCGCGGCGCGCTGTACAATGCGCGCGATGTCGCCCGCCATGCCGAGGCGCTCGGCTATCGCCGCATCTGGGTGGCGGAGCACCACAACATGGCGGGGATCGCGAGCGCCGCGACGTCGGTCGTGATCGGGCATATCGCGGCGGGCACCAACACTATCCGGGTCGGCGCCGGCGGCATTATGCTGCCGAACCACGCGCCGTATGTCATCGCCGAGCAATTCGGCACGCTGGCGCGGCTGTTTCCGGATCGGATCGACCTCGGGCTCGGCCGCGCGCCGGGCACCGATCAGCTGACGCTGCGCGCGCTCCGCCGCACGCCCGAGTCAGCCGAGAACTTTCCGCAGGACGTGCTCGAGGTGCAGGCCTTCCTCGCCGCCGCCGGTCCCAACCAGCGCATCCAGGCGGTGCCGGCCGCGGGCACCGACGTGCCGCTGTGGATTCTCGGCTCGAGCAACTTTGGCGCGATGCTGGCCGGCGAGCTCGGCCTGCCCTACGCTTTCGCCTCGCACTTCGCCCCCGAGCTGCTGCTCCAGGCGCTGCAGATCTATCGCGCCCGATTCAAGCCGTCGGAGCAGCTCGCGCAGCCCTACACCATGGTCGGCGTCAACATCATCGCCGCCGACACCGACGCGGAAGCGCGGCGGCTTGCGACCACGCAGCAGATGTCGTTCACCAACATCTTCCGCGGCGCGCGCGGCCTCAGCCAGCCGCCGATCGACGACATCGAGACCTACTGGTCGCCACAGGAGAAAGTCCAGGCGATGCGGATGCTGGAGCGCTCCATCGTCGGCTCGCCCGAGACGGTGCGCGCCGGCATCGATGCGCTGGTCGCCGAGACCGGCGCCGACGAATTGATGATCGTGTCCGACGTCTACGATCACCAGAAGCGGCTGCGCTCGTTCGAGCTGATCGCGAAAGCCGGCGGGATCACGCCGTAAATCGGTGGATTTTCCCTTGCGTTACCCGTCCGGGACCCTACGGTGCGCCGGTCACGATGGAGATGATGTCGAGCAATGGACGCCGCAATGAACTGCCCGAAATGCAATTCCGAGCATGCCTATCAGGATGGCGCGCTCTGGGTTTGCCCGGAATGCGCCCATGAATGGAGCGCGGAGGCGACTGCAACTGCCGCGACCTCGCAGGATGCGGGTGTGCGCGATGCGCATGGCAATCCGCTGACCGACGGCGACAGTGTCATCGTCATCAAGGACCTCAAGGTCAAGGGCTCGTCGTCGGTCGTCAAGGGCGGCACCAAGGTCAGGAACATCCGTCTCACCGAAGGCAGCGACGGACACAACATCGCCTGCAAGATCGACGGCATCGGCGCCATGAACCTGAAGTCCGAGTTCGTCAAGAAAGCCTAGCACGCACCGAGCGCACCAGCCGACCGCCCGCCTATTTGCTCGCGATCTCGCTCGCCGAGACCAAGATCACATCGCCATCGAGGATCGGCTTCGCCACCTCAAAGAACCGCGCCACGGCCGGCGAATTGTTGTGCCGGTCCATGGCGGCCTGGTCGACGTATCGCTCATAGGTCGCGAACACGCAAGCGTCGGCGGCATCCTGCGAGACGTGATAGCCGACGGTCGACGGCTCGTTGGCCCGGACATGCGCGACGACGTCGAGCAATGCCTGCCGCATCGTGGCCTCGTGACCTTTCTTGGCGCGGATGACCGCCGTGATCGTCAACATGCCGCTTCTCCTGCCCTACGCCTTCACTCACACCCGGCTCAACGCCTGCGCGATGTCCGCCACGAGATCGGACGGATGCTCGATCCCGATCGAGAGCCGGATCGTCGTATCGAGCACGCCGATCTTCTTCCTGATCTCCGCCGGCACGCCGGAATGCGTCATCGTCGCCGGCAGGCTCGCAAGCGACTCGGTGCCGCCGAGGCTCACCGCGAGCTTGAAGATCTGCAGGCTGTTGAGGAATCTTTCGGCGGCCTCTTGCCCGCCGACGATATCGAACGAGAACGTCGAGCCGGCGCCACTGCTCTGGCTGGCGAACACGCGGCCCGCCGGCGAGGCCGCGTCGTGATGGCCGAGATAATGCACCGTCGCCACCTTGGGATGGTCGCGCAGATAGTCGGCGACGATCAGCGCATTGCGGTCGGCCTTTTCCATGCGCAGGCTCAGCGTCTCCAGCGAACGGCTGATCATCCAGCAGGAATGCGGATCGAGCTGGGTGCCGATCGCGCCGCGCAGCGCCTTGACGTCCTTCATCAGCCTCTTGGAGCCGAGCGCCGCGCCCGCGATCAGGTCGGAATGGCCGCCGACATATTTGGTCAGCGAGTACAGCGACAGATCGGCGCCGTGCTCGATCGGGCGCTGAAACACCGGCCCGAGCAGCGTGTTGTCGCAGGCGATGATCGGGGTAAAGCCCTGCGCCTTGCCGATCATGTCGGCGACGCGCCTGGTCAGCGCGATATCGACCAGGCCGTTGGTCGGATTGGCCGGCGTCTCGATGAAGATCATCGCGACGCGGCCCTTCTTCATCGCTTCGTCGGCGGCGGCGCGCACGATGCTTTCGTCGAGGCCGTCGGCAAAGCCCACGGCGCCAATCGAGAACGCCGCCAGCGTTTTGGTGAACAGCGTCTCGGTGCCGCCATAGAGCGGCTGCGAATGCAGGATCACGTCGCCGGGCCGCGCGAAGGCGAGCACCGTGGTCGAGATCGCCGACATGCCGGAGGAGAACAGCGCACAGCTCTCGGTGCGCTCATAGATCGCAAGCCGGTCTTCCACGATCTCGCTGTTCGGATGATTGAAGCGCGAATAGACCAGCCCCGCCCCCATGCCTTCCGGAGGCTCGCGCCGGCCCGCGACGAAATCGAAGAAGTCCTTGCCGTCCTCGGCGGTCCGGAACACGAAGGTCGAGGTCAGGAATACCGGAGGCTTGACGGCGCCCTCCGACAATTGCGGATCGTAGCCGTAGTTCAGCATCTGGGTTTCCGGATGCAGCAGATGGTTGCCGATATGGGTTTTGGACGGAAACGGTTTTGTCATGGCCGGTCTCCTGTTCGCGAGACCGCCGCGCCGGCGGCGATCCCCGAAAATGATGCGACCAGCATACCCCAGCTTTGTGCCATTCTGCCAAAGCACGGCATCACGCAGTTCTGGATAACGAACGGCCGGCGTGCGCCCTGCGCCGCCGGCCGTCCGGAAATCTCACGCCGCGGTGAAGACGCGGGCTACCAGCCGCGATCCACGTTGCGCACCTCGCCGGTTCGCGCGTCGACATCGACCTGCATCCAGCGGCCGAGCCGGTCACGGCCCTCGACCTCCCACTCGTCGCCGAGGAACTGGGTGTTGGATACCGTCACGATGCCGATGCTGGTCGCGACGTCGAGGGCCGCCTCCATCGAGATCTGGCTGCCGGAATCATAGGCCATCGCCGGCGTCGCTGCGCCGATCGCAAGGGCCGCAATAGCGGGAATAATGAAGCTTCGCATCAGTCACTCCTCATGGAACGGGATGTCATGTCGCATAAAACGAGCGGCAGACCCGATCAGTTCCAGGAACAGCAACGACGGAACAGCACGAAACTTCGGCAGTCCCGGCAATTTGGTGCCAGTTCCAGTTTCATCGACGCGTGCTCGCCTTGCGCGCTGCCTTCTTCCACATCCGGAAACCACCCTCGAATGCGTTGGCGTTGTCGCCGAACCTCACCTTGGGCGGCGGGTTGTCGACCTTGTCGGCATTGCCGCCGCCGAGCACGATGTAATCGGGCTCCAATGCAGCCGACAGCCGCGCGATGACGTCGTCGACGCTCTTACGCCATTTCTTCCGGCCGCGCCGCTCGAGGCCGGCGGCGCCGACATAGTCCTCGAATGTCGCGCCCTTCCGGTAGGGCAAATGACCGAGCTCCATCGGCTCATACACGCCCGCCACGATCATCGCGGAGCCGAGCCCGGTGCCGAGGCCGAGAAACAGCATCCGCCCGCCCTGATAGCTGCCGATCGCCTGCATCAGCGCATCGTTGACGACCTTCACCGGCCGGCCGAACGCGCGGTCAAAATCGAATCCGGCCCAGCCGCGGCCGAGATTGTGCGGCTCGGCCAGCGGACGGTTGTGAACCACCGGACCGGGATAGCCGATCGAGATCACATCATAAGACCAGTCCCGGGTCAGCGCCTTGACCTGCCGCACCATCTCGGTGGCGGACAGAGTTGGACCTGACTCGAATTCGCGTTTGATGCGCTCCCTGTCGGTCATCACCTTCACATGCGTGCCGCCGATGTCGATCGCCAGCACCGTCCGCCGCGACGCGGGCCTTTTTGCTTTCTTGCTCGCCTTCTTTGTCTTGCCGGCCATCGATCCGCTCGCTCATGTGCGCTCCGAGTGGAGCAGAGAAACGTCCTGCGCGCTACAACCGCGTTCTCTGTCTGATTCCAATTTGTTCGCGAAGAACGAATCGGAATCAAGGAAATCGGCGCGACTCAGGCGTTAACAATGTGCGTGCACGGACGGCATCCGAGCGATCGATGTTGTGCCATGGTGGGATTATTGCGCTCACTGCGCAATGTCGCCGCGCCGTCCAGGCCATCCGGCATGTGCCGACTTCCCGGATCGAGCGCAAGGCAGCACCATCGTCGCGTTCTGCGTTCGACTCCATTTCGTTCGCAGAGAACGAATCGGAATCGAAAAATCGGCGCGAAGCGATTCTTAACAACACGTTTGCGCGGATCGAGCGAGGCACCTGCATGTCGCTTTTGTTGACCCGCGCACCATGCTCCGCGCATCGCGAACCGTTCCCTATTCGACTCCATTCTGTTCGCAAAGAACGAATCGGAATCGGACAAACCAGCGAGGCGCAATCCTTAACAACACGTTTGCTATTTCGATGCTGAGGAACGCCGCGGCGAATTCGCCGCAAGCGTCATCCGCCATTGTCGGCAAGATGCGACTTCGCATACGCAAGCTCCGGCCGCAGCGCGCGCATCTTCTCCGCGAGCCTGTGGCTTGCCGTCTCCTCCGCGCACGCGAGGCGGTTGACGAGCGCGACATAGTCAGCATCGCTCTTGTGCTGATTGAGTTTCGACTGCCCTTCGATCTCGTCGACGACGAGATCGATCACCCTGATCGACGCCAGCATCTGTTCACGCTTGCCGGGCTCCATCTGCGTGAGGTCCCAGGGCTGCTTCGGCAGCCGCGCCTCGGAGACCGCGAGCAGCGCGTCGCCGTGGCCGCGGTTGTCGTCGAGCGCGCGCAGATGCGCGACGCCGGACAGATGCACCGCCTCGTAGAGCCAGGTCGAGACGTTGTCGCGCGAAACGTACCAGTCGTTCGAGATGTAGGCGTCGTCACCCAAGACGATCAGCAGGAAGCGCCGCGTGCCATCGGCGAGCTCGACCAGCGGATTCTTCGCGGTGAGATGGAGCTGCACGATCACGCGATCGTCGCGCCGTATGATCACGAAGGGAACATGGGACGCTCGCGGGCCGCGCGCATCGGCGGCGACGATGGCGCCGAAGCCGCGCGCCGCCGCAAAGTCCAGCGCGTGGTCGTCCTCGATGCGAAACTGGGGGCGGAGGACGTGCATGGCGGCGGCGCTCGCGGCTGGAGGGAGACGACCCAGCGAAGCTAGCGCAACTTTTGCCGGAGATCACCGCCATGCACCGTCCGGCTCAGCAGATCATGGCGTTGTCGCCGTGGTCGCAGACGCCGCCGGGCTGGTCGCGCGGGAGCGTTTCGAACTCGCCGAAGCGCGGCGCCACCAGGCGCGGCGGCCCACCGCCCCCGCGGCCGGTGGCCGCGGCATGTCCCTTTGCGAATGCGGATGGGCCAGCCGCATGGACCTCGCGCGCCATGGCCGATGCCGTCAGCATGACGAGCGCAACCAGCCCCGCCTCGACGCACTTGATCGTGGTCATCGAGCTTCTCCTGTCGAATTCAACAGGATCGGACCATCGCGCCGGCCTGTTGAAGCATTTTCGCTGTAACCATGACGGGCGGCACCATCAGATTATTCCACTGCGACCCAGCCAAATTTCGTGTCCTACCGCTCCGTTCGACACATTCGGTTGATAGGAGCGTGAATGTCCGGTGCCTGCAGGATGGGTGGGGCGCAGCTATAGCCATCCGCATGCGCGGGTGATGACACTGCCTGTTTGACATCTCGAAGCGGGAACCGTCCACCGCCGTCGTCCTGGCGAAAGCCAGGACCCATTACCCCAAATCTCAATTGTTGCGCGACGCCGGTGCGACAGCGCGTTTCAACAATGTAGCCCTGTGATTATCGGTCCCTGCTTTCTCGCAGGGACGACGGTGCGGAGGGAGGCTCACTTCGATCTCAGCAGCGGTGTTCGGCCCGTTGAACTGGCGGCACACGGCGGGTTACGCTGTCGTCAATCTCCCGCCCTCCCGCTGGAAGGATCACCATGAACGGCAATCGGTATTACGGCGTCCGCGTCGAGGGTGCGAAATACGGCGTGGGGTTCGGCTCGGCGCTGGCGATTGCGATCTCCTACACCAAGAACCATTCGATCCTGTGGGCGATCATCCACGGTATCCTGGGCTGGCTCTACGTGATCTACGCCGCGCTGTTCGGGTGATGCGCACACCATGACCGTCATCTCGATCCAATCACAGGTCGCCTGGGGCCATGTCGGCAACAGCGCCGCCACCTTTCCGATCCAGCTGCACGGCATCGACGTCGTCGCCGTGCCGACCACGCTGCTCAGCAACCGGCCGGGCTATCCGACCATTCGGGGCCGGGTGCTCGACGTGCAGTTGGTCGCCGACCTCCTGCAAGGCGTCGAGGAGCGCGGCGCGGTCGAGAGCGCCCGGATGATCCTGTCGGGCTATCTCGGCTCGGCCGATATCGGCTTTGATGTCGCCGACTTCGTCGCCCGCGCGAAAGCGGCGAACCCGGCCCTGCTCTATTGCTGCGATCCGGTGCTCGGCGACCGCGACCGCGGCATGTTCGTGCGGCCGGACATCCCCCCGCTGGTGCGCGACCAGCTCTGTCCGCTCGCCGACATCATCACGCCCAACCATTTCGAGTTCGAGTTCCTCTGCGGCGCCCGCGTGACGACGATCGATGACGTCGTCGCGCGGGCTCGCGCGCTGATGGCGCGAGGCCCCGCGACCATCGTCATCACCAGCGCCGAGCTTGCCGGCACGCCCGAGGCCGAGATCGAGACGCTGGCAATCGAGCGCGCAGCATCCGACGGCATTCGCGCCTGGCGTGTCCGCACCCCGCGGGTGCCGATCAGCCCGTCCGGCACCGGCGACCTGTTCGCAGGGCTGTTCGCGGCCGCGCGCGTGCGCGGCCTGGCGACGCCGGACGCGCTCAGCCACGCCGCGTCAGGCATCCACGGCGTGCTGGTGCGCACGGCGGAAAGAGGAACCGAGGAAATGCGCATCGTCGAAAGCGCTGGCGTGATGCTGGATCCGAAGCCGCGCTTCGCGGCGGTCGCGATCCCTGCATCCTGACATCCGGGACACGTTTCATGATCGACACCACCACCCTCCTCACCTACGCCGCCGTCGTGCTCGGCCTGTTCCTGATCCCCGGGCCTGCGGTGCTGCTGGTGCTCGCGCGCTCGGTGACCGGCGGGCCGCGCGTCGGCGTCGCCACCGGGTTCGGCATCGCGCTCGGCGATCTCGTCCACACCGCGATGGCGACGTTCGGCCTGTCGGCCGTGCTGATGACCTCGGCGCTGGCATTCTCGATCGTCAAATACGCCGGCGTGATCTACCTGATCGTGCTCGGCGTCCGCGCCCTGTTCGAGAGGAATGACGACCTGCATCTGCCGACGGCGCAGCCGGTCGATCCGCGGCGCGCGTTCCGGCAGGCGATCTGGGCGGAAATGCTCAATCCGAAGACCGCGCTGTTCTTCCTCGCCTTCCTGCCGCAGTTCGTGCATCCCGGTTACGGCTCGGCCGTCGCACAGTTCGCGACGCTGGGCCTGATCTTCGTGGTGATGAGCGCGGCCTACACCTCGCTGCTCGCGCTCGCCGCCGGCCAGATCAGCCCGTGGATCCGGCGGCATCGCCGCGTCGGGCAGTGGCAGGGCCGCGTGGTCGGCACGATCTATATTGCGCTCGGCATCCGCCTCGCATTTCAGGAGCGCTGATGTCTCCGCTCAAGCCGCAAGCCACATATGACGACTTCGCCCGTCTCGATATCCGGATCGGCAAGGTCGTCGAGGTACAGCCGTTTCCGCGCGCCCGCAATCCGTCCTACAAGGTTGGTGTCGATGTCGACGCCGGGCGGATCATGTGGTCGAGCGCGCAGATCACGAATTACGAGCCGGCGGCGCTGGTCGGCGCGCTGGTGGTGTGCATCTGCAATCTGGGTCCGAAGAACATCGCCGGTTTCACCTCGGAACTGCTGATCCTCGGCGCCAGGGACGCCGGCGGCCACGTGATCGTGCTCGGACCGCGCAGCGAAGTTGCGGTCGGCGAGCCGGTCTTCTGACCGATCTTCCCGATCCTGGGCCGATCACGGCCGCGTGATTCAAATTGTCTGAAATCCCCGTAGTTTACCGATGGGGGATGATCCGGATTCTCGACGCCCGCGCGCGCTGCTATTCCATCGCGCGAGAATCGCTTCGGCATGGGAATCGGAAGATGTCCGCAGTTTTCTTTCACTGCTCCGACGACAAGCACGTCATCCTGGATCGCATCGGCGTCGCAATGGACCTTTCGGAAGCAAGGGTGCATGCGGAGCAACTGGCGCGCAGCTTTGTCATGACACCGAGCGCGGAGGACTGGCGCAACTGGGCGGTCCACGTCACCGACGACATCGGGACCGAGATTTTCGAGCTGCCGTTCGCCGCCGTCCTCGGCGAGCTGCACTGAGGGCGTGCCATGACTGCGATGGAACTCGCCCTGCAGCCCTTGCGCCGCCGCCTCGCCCGCCTTGTTGCGCGCTGCGTCGCGCTGCTCGACGGCGTCATCAATCCCTATCGCCCCGAGCTGTATTACATGCGCGGGCCCGGCCCGAAATGCCGCGCCAGGCGCCAGGCTGTGCTGCGCGACTAGCGCTTAGGAGCGCCAAGGATCGCCAAGTGCGTCCGCAAACGGGAAAAGGCCGGCGGGCGTTACGCCACCGGCCTCCTCCTGCAGCTGCCGGTTCCCGGAGTCCGGTTCCGCCGCGATCCACTTGGTTTCAAGCTTGCGCCGACAATTTTAATCAAATCTTAACGGCCCGGCAGTGAGCTGGATCAAAGACTTCTTCGCCGTACCGCGCGTGTTTGATCGTTCATCGTGCCTGACGCGCTGCACATCGTTTTTGTGCGGATCGCTCGACGATTGTGCGCCATGCATCTTAGGGAACGCACGACTCAGTGTTACCCTGTGATGCAAACCGAAACGGAGATCTTCGGAATGCCGTACTACACCTTCGATCTCGTGGTGGGGGACGAGTTCCGTAATCAAGGAACGATCATCCTCGAAGACATCAGCCTCGCCTCCGATCGCGCCGATCAGCTCGCCAACGAGCTGTCGCAGGTCAAGCCGGAGCTCAAGGCGCGCGGTTGCGCCGTGCGCGTCACCGACATCGACCGGCGCGAACTCTACCGGACGCCGCTCGATCCCGTGCCGCGGTGGCGCAGGATCGGCTAGCGTCGGCAGGCCTCAGGTTCTGACGATCGCGCTTGTTGCCGCGCGCTTCTGGTCTTGCTGCGCGCGGCGACCGGTTACTTCTTCAGGTTCAAGCGGCCGATGAAGTCGCGCTTGCCAAGCGGCGCGCCCTTGTGGCGGAGGATGTCGTAGGCCGTTGTCGAATGAAAGAAGAAGTTCGGCAGCGAGAACGACATCAGGAATCCTTCGGCGGTGAACGGCATCGACCGATCCCCGACCTTGAACGTCACTTCGCGCCCGAGCAGCGCATTGACCGCATCCGGCGTCAGGGCCGACAATTCACTGTGCGCGTCCTTCACCAACGCCTGCAGTGCGGCATAATCCAGATCGGGCTTGCCGGACGGCGGGACGAACACGCCGTTCTTCGCCGCCTCCATCGCGCCGCGGGAGTGATGCGCGAGCGAGACCACCTGGAAACGGAACGGCAACATGTCCGGAAACAACCGGGTCTCGACGATCTCGGCCGGATCGACGCCGTTGTCCTTGAAATGCGCGAGGCTCTTCTCGAGAAAACCCGAGACGGAGCCCAGGATCTGCAGATAGTTGGCGACGGTCGCGTCGTAGAGTGAAAAGGTCATGGCGAATTCCCCCAGACAGAATTTTTCTGCTGCTTGCCCGAACAGAGTTCCCGGAATTTCCGGCGAAGGCAAGCGGCTCCGGGAGTTCGCAAATCGCACGATCCGGCGTGCAGCGCCGGATCACCCGACCATCGTGGCTGCCGGCGGTCAGCTCTGATGCGGTCCGCGCATCATCTTCAGGGCGTCCTCGATATGGCGCCAGTCGCGGGCGTCTTCGGTCTCGCCTTTGCGCTCGCAGGCCACCGCGTTCTGCGCCGCCTGCGCAATCGCCTCCGGGCCGTGCTTCAGCAGCATCTGCCGCGCGATGGTGTGGATTTGCATCTCGCCTATCATGGCGCTCTCCTCGGCTGTCGACCGCCGCCGGACGGGCGAATGCGCATCCCGCGGCGCTGACATCAGAAACCGCTGAATGCCGCGTCTGGTTCCCGCGCGCGATACAATCAGCGGTTCCCACGCGCCGCGGCGGCGGTTACAGAGACGAACTCCATCCCTGTCCCGAGTTGCCGTGCCATGGCGCAAAACATCTATGACGATCCCGGCTTCTTCGCCGGCTACAGCCAGCTCCCGCGGCAGGTCCGCGGGCTGCTCGGCGCGCCCGAATGGCCCGCGATCCGCGCCATGCTGCCTGATGTCGCCGGCAAGCGCGTGGTCGATCTCGGCTGCGGCTTCGGCTGGGTCTCGCGCTGGATGCGCGAGCAAGGCGCGTCCGACGTGCTCGGCGTCGACCTGTCGCAGAACATGATCGCCCGCGCCACCGCCATGACGCAGGATCCGGCGATTACGTACGAGATCTCCGACCTCGAAACGCTGGAGCTGCCGAAGGCCACATTCGACCTCGCCTACAGCGCCCTCACCTTCCACTACATCAGGGACTTCGATCGGCTGGCGCGCATGCTGTATCGCACACTCGTCGCGGACGGACATCTGGTCTTCACCATCGAGCATCCCATCTACATGGCGGCCGCCCATCCTGATTGGGGACAGGACCAGGACGGCCGCAAGACCTGGCCGGTCAACCGCTACTTCATCGAAGGCGAACGCCGGACGGATTGGTATGTGAAGGGCGTGTTGAAATATCACCGCACCATCGGCACCACGCTCAACGCGTTGATCGCCGCCGGCTTCACGCTGCGCCATGTCGAGGAATTCTCCCCGACACGCGAGCAGATCAAGGCCATGCCCGAACTCGCCGACGAGCTTGAACGCCCGATGATGATGCTGGTGTCAGCGCAGCGCTAACATCATGCCGCGAGCAGCTTGTCGAATTCCTCGGGCGGGTATGATTTTCCGTCCTTGTCGGTGATCACCACCTGCCACCCCTCGCTGGCCCAGACCCTGGCCTTGGCGATGATGATGAAGGTGCTCTCCCGCTCGATCCTGACCGTCTCGTTCTCGCGTTCTGCGATCATCTTGTAGGCCAATGCTTGTCCCTCGCCGAGATCGTCCATCGGCGGTGTGTTGGCAGCGGCTTTGGGCTGCATTTCGCTGGGAGTGTGACAATTTGGTGGAAGCCCGCCGCAAGTTGCGGCAGAGCGCAATTTGTGATCGCGGCTACACCAGCTTGCCCATCAAGGTCGGCATATCCAGCGCCGACGAGTTGACATTGACGCTGCGCGCGAATCGCACCTGCGGTCCCTCGAACGTGCAGGTCACGGTGTCGCGGAACGCCGATTCGACGAAGGTCCAGGTCATCACGAAGGTGCGCAGGTCGCGACAGCTGCCGCTCGCGACCACGCGCATCACATCTGGCTGGTACTCGTGATGCAGCTTGTTGCCGGTCATCGTCGTGGTGCCCTCGCGCGGCGCGTCGAGGCCGACCTCGACCTTGTGCGTGCCTCTGCCGTCCTCGAGCGTGAAGGTGCAGGTCTTGTCGGCGAAGCTGAGACTGACCGATTTGATCGCGTCGGCATTCTCCGGCATCTGCCACGTCCTGCCGGAAATCTGCGCCGCGACCGGCGACGAAGCCGGCACCAAAAAATCCCGAACCAGGCCTGCGCGAGGCAGCTCACTGCACCACGTCGAGCCTGACATTGGCGACGCCCTTGCCGATCATGCCGAGCGACTGTGCCGCGGAATACGAGACGTCGACGATGCGCCCGGGGACGTAAGGCCCGCGGTCATTGACGCGCACGGTCACCGAGCGGCCGGTCTTGACGTCGGTGACGCGCAGCTTGGTGCCGAACGGCAACGTCGGATGCGCGGCAGTCAGTTCGTGCGCGTTGAACTTCTCGCCGCTCGCGGTCTCCTGCTCGTCGCTGTAGAAGCTCGCAACACCCTGCGACGCGATCTTGCTGTCGGCAGTCTCGCGCGCGGCGTAGGGCGCATGCCGGTGCGCGGTTGCGACATGTGTGCGCGTCGCCGATGACCCAGCCCGCGTCGGCTCGACCGACGCCGTCCGGCTCGCGAGCGCCTGCGAGCGCTGGCTGACGACGGAGGACTGTGCGCAGGCCGCAAGCGACGCCGCGCCGATCACGACCGCGAACAGCCGCAGCGGCCTTCGCCCATGAGCCACCAGGGCCGCGGGCACCGCACCGCGCGCACGGCCGATAACGTCGACGTACGAAATGACTGCATCGTCGCGTGACATGTTGCATCCCCAACTCGCGCCCCAGCCCAAGCCGAAAATCCAACACCCGCCTGATGAGCCGAATCCAATCGGGGCAGAACGGTGGCGGACCGCAGTCAGACCCGCCGCGCACTGCGCGATTTCCCCTCGGGTGTGGTGGATGCGCCACACAACTCAGGAGATTCCCCCGGAAACAACAAAGCCCTGGGGTTCCCTGCCATGCGTGGCTTCCCGCGGCCTCGGCTGTCCGCATCGGTTCCCGAAACTCCCCAACCTCTCCACCCTCTCGCCTTGCTTTGGTCAAACCGGACTGGAGTCGTGGGGTCAGGGCTAGGGGTTAATACAGAGCGCAAATTTGCCGGCCGCCCATTTGCGGTTGACCTTGGACTGAAACGGGGACCGCCATGCAATCCACACTGAAAGACGCTGATCCGCACGATATTTTCGCGATCGAACCCAGCTTCGCGCCGGCACGCCCGGACAATGCGGCCGCCGCGCCTGCACCTGCCGGCAAGGCAGCGCCGGGGCAACGCGAGCCGTATTTCGGCCCGAGTCTCGCGCCCTCGTCCACGCCATCGATCGCGTACGCCGCTGCGGCCGCCTCGGTGCCGCCGGTCACGCCGGTACCAGTGACGCCGGTGCCGCCGGCCGAGCCGGCGTACAGCGCGCCAAGCCACGACGGCAGACTGGACGACATCAGGCTAGACCGCGCGCCGCGCCCCGCCAACAAATGGGCGATCCGCGCCTTCTGGTTCGTGTTCGCGATCGCCGGTGCCATGGGCACCGCGGCGTGGCAACACTACGGACATCGCGTCAAGCAGCTGGTGGCGGAGTACGCGCCTCAGGTCGAGGCCCTGACGTCGCTGCTGCCGGGTAAAGCGGCTCCCGCCTCCGACCAGGTGAGCCCGCCCGTCGCGCAAGCCGCCGCCACTGATCAGCCGGCTGAGGCCGCTCCAGCCGCTGCACCACAGGACGTCGCCGCAGCGCAGCCGGCTCCAGCCGCAGCACCACCGACTGCCGCCCCGATACCGGCTGCCGCCGCTGCACCGGTTGCGCCCGCTACGCCGGCGGCGCCAGCCGCAGCTGCACCTGACCAAACGCAGTTGTTGCAGTCGATGGCGCGCGATCTCGCGTCGATGGGACAGCAGATCGAGCAGCTCAAGACCAGCATCGATCAGCTCAAGGCCAGCCAGGATCAGCTGGCGCAGCGTGTTGCACGGACGACCGAGACCAGGGCGGTCGAACCTCGGCCGGTCGCGCCGCGTCCGCGCGCCGCGGTCACGCCTCAGGCAGTGCCGCACGCGGCCGTTGCTCCTCCGCCGATCCGTCGGCCGGCGCAGGCCTATATCCCGCCGCCGCCTCCGTCGGCATCAGCAGCACCGCTGCCGCCCCCTGTGGCAGCCGCGCCGCAAGCTGCGGCACCGCGCCCGATGCAACCGCAGCAGCAGTCGAATGTCGTCGATGCCGATGATGGCGGCCCTGTGGTTCGGCCGCCGATGCCGCTGCGCTGACGGCTAACCAACGGCTAAAGAAAAAGCGGCCGGTCGCGATGACGCGACCGGCCGCTTTGCATTTTGAGTGCGAATTACGCGCTCTGTCCCGGCGGCAGCACGACCACGGTCGCGCCCGGCTTGACGTGCTGGTAGAGGTCGATGACGTCGGCATTGTTCATGCGGATACAGCCCGACGAGATCGCCTGCCCGATATATTCGGGCTGGTTGGTGCCGTGGATGCGGTACAGCGTGTCCTTGTTGCCCTGGTAGAGGTAGATGCCCCGGGCACCCAGCGGATTGGCCGGTCCACCTGCGACCCGCTTCGGATACGGTCCGAGCCGCTCCTGGATGTCCTGGGTCGGAACCCAGTCGGGCCACTCGGCCAGACGACCGACCGTGGCCACGCCGGAGAAGGCCATCGCCTCCTCGCCGACGGCGACGCCGTAGCGGATCGCCTTGCCGCCGGGCAGCACGTAATAGAGGTAGCGCGCATCGGTATCGACCAGGATCGAACCCGGCTGCTCCTTCCGCGTGTAATCGACAATGTGGCGCTGGAACTGATCCGGGATCCTGGCCTCCGCATAGGGCGGATGCGCCAGCAATTGCCGATCGCGCGGCGTCATCGCAGCATCGGTCACCGGCGACAGCGTCGCCTGCATGCAGCCGCCAAGCGCAAGCGAACCCACCAGCACCGCAGCAAGCCCCAACTTCGACACGATCATTCTCCCCTGCGTCAACTTGTGGCACTTGCTGCCGAAATCGTGCTGAAATCGTGGCAACCCCGATTGGAACACGGCTGTTTGATCGGTTCCCTCGGGAAGTGTGTCCTTACGGTTGCAGTCGGTTCCCGCGAACGCTAGCCTTGCGGCAAAATCTCTAAAACCTCGGGAGGAATTCGATGCGTTACGCTCTGCTGATCGGCGGCCTGATCGTCGCGGCAACACCGGCCCACGCCGCCGATCCGCGCGCGGCCTATGTCACGATGGTGCTGCAGGCCTTTGCCGCCAAGGTCGAGTGCCCCGGCACCGATCTGGTCTATCAGGACCTCGTGCAGCGGGCGCAGGACATGCACCTGCCCGACGGCACCACCGAGCAGGTGCGCAAGGCGATCGCCTACATGCACACCGGCGGCAAGATGGGCGAGAAGCAGCCCGACGATCTGATGACGGAAGTTGCGATCGCAACCCAGACCACAGACCTCGATCAGCGCCGTGCCGGCAGCATGACAACCTGGTGCCAGGACCAGAAGTCGCGGCTCGCGGGCTACATCAGGACCAAGTAATCCACTTCAATTCTCAATCGAGCTCCGGCGGCGCGAACCAGTTGGTCAGCGACAATCCGCCGTCGACCACGATCGCTGCGCCGGTGACGTAGCCGGAGAGCTTGTGCGAGAGCACGGCGAGCGCCAGCGGCGCAAGATCGTCCGCCTGGCCGAGCCGGCCGAGCGGAATGTGCTTTGCGAGCGCGGGATCGGCGACGAAGCCGCCGGCCGCGATCGCGCCGGGCACCAGCGCATTGACGCGGATGCCATGGCGGCCCCAGCTCTTGGCAAGCTCCTTCACCAGCATCGCCATGCCGGCCTTCGCCGTCGAGTAATGCGGCAGGTTGCGCGGCGTGCCGGCATGCAGCGAGGTGAGCAGCAGGAACGAGCCCGGCGTCTTTTCTGCGATCAGCTTGCGCGCCAATTCGCGCGACAGGTGAAAGCCGGCATCGAGATTGACTGCGTGCATCTGCTGCCAGGTCTCTTCATCGACCGCCATCGCATGATCGGCCTCGCGGCGCGGCGGCGAGGCGCTGTGGACGAAATGGGTCACCTGTCCGACCGCACCTTGCGCATGCGCCAGCAGAGCGTCGCACGCCTTACGCTGCGCGAGATCGCCGACCCACGGGACCGCTAACTCGGGACGCGGGGCGGCCTTGATCGCGGCCATGACCCGATCCTCATGCAGGTCGGCGAACACCGTGCGCACGCCTTCGCCGACCAGCGCCTGCGCGATGGCGCGGCCGATGCCGTTGCCGGCGCCGGTCACCATGGCCGCCTCGCGCGCGGGATCGAAGGGCGATGTGAAGAGGCTCATGGCTCCAAACTCCTGACCTGGCGGACTCGTGCTCAATATGGCGGCGCCTTGCGCGCCCGCTGTGCCTTGGCGGCTTCGATCCACCAGCTGAAGTCGTCGGCAAAGCGTGGAAAGGCGCGTTCGAGCGACTTGCCGCCCTCGCCGATCGGCTTGCCTTCGGCCGACAGCGTCTGCGCGATCGGCCCCGCGCTGATCGTGCTCGAGATCACCACCATGCCCATCTCCGACAGCGTGCCGTGCCAAGCGGTCGCGGCGCGCGCTCCGGCGAACCGTCCGGCCGAATAGCTCGCGATCGCCGCCGGACGCCAGAACCATTCCTCGAGGAAATGATCGGTCAGGTTCTTCAGCCCGGGCTGGATGCCCCAATTGTATTCGCCGGTGACGAACAGGAAGCCGTCGGCGTCGCGGATCTTGCCGGCGAGCGTTTCCAGCACGGCCGGCGCCTGCCCTTTGGGATGCTCCTTGTACATGCGGTCGAGCATCGGCAGGCCGACCTCCTTGGCGTCGATCAACTCGACATCGTCGCCCCGCCCGCGAAGGCCGTCGATGACGAAGTGGGCCAGCCGGATGCCCATGCGATCCGAACGATAGGAGCCGTAGAGAACGAGAATGCGGTGGGTCATGGCCCGATCCTACCACGGCGCTGCGACAGCCGCCCCGCGACGCGGTGCGCAGATGTTAACCGGCATTCCGGCCCGTTTTCCTGGCATTAAGCAATTGGTCGCAGGCGCTTCGCCGCGGCCCAAAATCGCCAGATTTCTTTTCTGGATATGGATTTGCTTCGAGAAGGAGAACCCGACATGCGGATCGCAAAGCTGGTTTTCGCAGGCTCGCTTGCAGCCATCGCTGCCCTGGCGACGCCAGTGCTGGCGAAGAGCACCGAGCGGCAGAAAGCCGAAGAGAAATCCACCGCCACCACTTCGGCCGGCTGCCAGGCCTACCAGCAGGCCGCCGACGGCACCTGGAACCAGCTTCCCTGCGGCGAAGCGGGCTCCAACGGCGCCACGCAACACCGCGCCGCGACCAAGGGCACGGACGACGACGGGCACTGACCCGCGCGCCCGCCGCCACGCGCCGCCGGCGGTGCGGCCCCTCGACTTTCGGACAATACGGATGTGCGGGGCCGCCGCGGCTCCGTATCATAAACCCTAGCTTAATGCGCTCCCGGTACGGTTGAGGCCTCTCCCTCTCCCGTCAAGAAATGGCGCGCATCCCATGAAAATCGGTACTCTCCTGACGGCCGCGATCGTCTCATTGTCCGCGGTCGGCGGCGGCCTCGCGGCCTATGTCGCGGTCACCAAGTACCAGACCATGGACAAGGTCTCGACTGCGCAGAGCCGGCTCGAGATCGTCCGCGCCGTCGGCGATATCCCGCGCTACATGAATCCCGAGCGTGGCTACGCCACCAATTTGCTGCTCGGGGGAGCCACGATCGAACCGAAGCAGATCGCCGAACTCGACCGTCAGCGTAAGCTGACCGACGGCGCCCTTACCAAGGTCAACCAGGTCCGCGCCACCCTGCCGGGATCGCTCGACGATGGTGAGGCCGTCGCGCGCGAGATCGATGCGCTGAAGGTGAAGTTTACCGGGCTGCGCGATGCCATTGCCGCTGCGATCGCCGGTCCGGCCGAGGCCCGCCGCGCCGCTGCCGGCAAGATCGTCGCCGACAATTCCGTGTTCAACGCTGGTGTCACCACGCTGCTCGACGAGCAGGTGCGCCGCCTCGCCGGCCTCGACGGCAATGCCTATCGCCAGGCCAGCTACGCCAACGTTGCCTGGATGCTGCGCGATACCGGCGGCCTCAACGCGAGCCTGCACAAGGCGCTGGTCGGCGCCAAGCGCGTCGCGACCGAGCCGGAGAAGATGGAGCTCTATCGCTCGACCGGCCGTACCGAGCAGATCCTCTCGACCTTGCAGGAATTGCGCAACAACCCGGCGACGCCCGCGAACGTCATGACGGCGCTCGGCAAGATGCAAGCCGACTATGTCGAGCGCTTCGGCAAGGCGCTGAAGTTCGCCAAGGAAGGAGCCGTGACCGGCAAGTACGAGCAGGATCTCGACACCTACTATCCGGAATCGCAGATCGGCCTCGCCGCCATCATCACCGTGCGCGACGCATTCTACGAGAATGCCGAGCAGGTGCTTGCCAGCGCCTATTCGGCGGCGCGCTTCAGCTTCGTGATCACAATGATCGGGCTGCTCGCGGTCATCGCCGTCAGCGCCGGCCTCATCGTCATGGTCCGCCGCCGCATCCTCAACCCGATCGCTGCCCTCACCGGCCGGATGTCGCGTCTTGCCGCGGGCGACGTCGCCGAGGCGATCCCGGGCGCCGCGCGCAACGACGAGATCGGCGCGATGGCCGCCGCCGTGCAGGTGTTCAAGGACAACAGGATCGAGGCCGACCGCCTCGCGACCGAGAAGGAAGCCGAGAACGACGTCAAGATGCGGCGCGCCCGGGTGCTCGACGATCTGACCCGCGCGTTCGAGGCCAAGGTCACCGAACTGGTCGGCGGCTTGTCCGCGGCCTCCTCTGTCATGGAGGATACGGCGCAATCGATGTCGGCGACCGCCGCCGCCACCAACCGCCAGGCCGCGGTCGTCGCCGCTGCCTCGGATCAGACCTCGACCAACGTGCAGACGGTCGCGAGCGCGACCGAGGAACTCACCTCCTCGATCTCGGAGATCGCCCGCCAGGTCGCGACCTCGACCGAGATCGCCGCGCGTGCGGTCGATCATGCCCGCCGCACCGGCGACACCGCGCGCTCGCTGGCCGAGGGCGCGCAGAAGATCGGTGACGTCGTGACGCTGATCCAGAGCATCGCGGCGCAGACCAATCTGCTCGCGCTCAACGCCACCATCGAGGCGGCCCGCGCCGGCGAGGCCGGCCGTGGCTTTGCCGTCGTCGCCTCGGAGGTGAAGTCGTTGGCCGGTCAGACCGCCAAGGCGACCACCGAGATTTCCGAGCAGATCACCGCGATCCAGACCGCGAGCGACGAGACCGTGACCGCCATCCGCAGCGTCGTCGACGTCATCACCGAGATCGACCAGATCGGCACCGCGATTGCCGCCGCGATCGAGGAACAGGGCTCGGCGACCAAGGAGATCTCGCGCAGCGTACAGGAAGCCGCCCGCGGCACCCAGGAGGTCAATTCCAACATCTCCGGCGTGCAGCACGCCGCCGACGACACCGGCGCCGCCGCGAACCAAGTGCTGGGCGCGGCCGAACAGCTCTCGACGCAGTCCAAGGACCTCGCCGGCCAAGTCAACCGCTTCCTCTCCGACGTGCGGGCGGCGTAGTCGGCCGCGTGCCGTAGTCACGGCGTGACGACGACTCTATCCACGTCATTGCGAGCGCAGCGATGCAATCCATCGTACCGCAAGTGGAGATATGGATTGCTTCGTCGCTGTCGCTCCTCGCAATGACGCGGATCGCTTAGGGGCTCTGCAGCTCCCTAACCTCCCCGCAGGCCGAGCACGCGGCGGGCGATCGCCTGGCGATGAACCTCGCTCGGGCCCTCATAGACCCGCATCAGGCGGGCCTTCTGCCAGAGCGCATTCAGCGGCAACTCCAGCGTCACGCCGAGCGCGCCGAGCGTCTGCATGGCGTGGTCGCAGGCGTCATAGGCCATCTCGGTCGCGAACACCTTGATCATCGAGGCTTCGTGGCGGATGTCCTCGCCGCGATCGGTCTTGTCGGCGGCCTCGCGCACCATCAGCCGGCACGCATGCATGCGCGTGGAGATATCGGCAATCCACCACTGGATCGCCTGGCGCTCGGCGAGCCTGACGCCAAAGGTCTCGCGCTGCTTGGCGTGCTCGCACATCATGTCGAGCGCGCGCTTGGTGATGCCGACACAGGTCGATCCCATCTCGAGCCGGCGCGTGCGCAGCCGCAGCTGCATCGGTGCGTAGCCCTTGCCGACCTCGCCCAGCACCGAGTCCTTCGGGATGCGGCAGTCCTCGAACACGATCTCATAGGTCGAGCCGCCGCCGACCATCGGGATCTCGCGCTCGATGATGAAGCCGGGCGTGCCCTTCTCGACGATGAAGGAGGTGATGCCGCCCTGGCGCTGATCGTTGCCGACGCGCGCCATCACGATGATGAAGTCGGCGGCGCGCGCATTGCTGATCCAGATCTTGCGGCCGTTCAGTACCCACTGTTCGCCTTCGAGCACCGCGCGCGTCTTCATGCCTGCGGGATCGCCGCCGGCGCCGGGCTCGGAGATCGCGATCGCCGACGCCATCCGACCCTCGATATAAGGCTGCAGATATTTCTTCTTCTGCGCGTCGGTGCCGACCGCCTGCAGCATGCGCAGGTTCGGCGAGTCCGGCGGCAGCACGAACGGCACGCAGCTGCGGCCAAGCTCTTCATGCACCGCCGCCATCGTGCGCGTCGGCAAATCGTGGCCGCCGAGATCCTCGGGCGCATCGAGGCCCCAGAGGCCGAGCTCCTTGGAGACGTCGCGCAGCCGCTTGCGCTGTTCCGATGTGAGCTCGGGATGATCGCTGCCGGGCAGTTTCGATTTCAGATATTGCGGCTCGAGCGGGATCAGTTCGCGATCGACAAATCTCGCGACAGTCTCGCGGATCATGGCTGTCTGTTCGTCATCGCTCATCTGAGATCCCTCGCCTGTGCTGTTTCGTTTCACAAAACCAGTAGCGCATTTTTTGTCGGCAAGAACAGCGGAAACGCGCGCTCGCGCTCACTGTCGCGCGATGGTTTCACTACGCGGAATTCAATATCCCGCGGCGCGGTCAGCGTACTCAAATGCGCGAGATGTGGCGGCGCATCGGGCAATCGATCGCTCCGCGAGATTGTTGTCGGCGAGGAAGCGATCGACAATCAGCACGCCGATCGCCGTCGCTTGCTCGCGAGACGGCGCGCAGTCGCCCCTGCAAATGCAGGTGTGCGCGGCGTCGTACTGGCCCCGCCCTAGTCGGCAAAGCCGACGTAGCGGACGAAGCCGCTGTTGGCCTCGCGGTCCGACCGCACTGCATTGGCGGCAAAGCTGTCGTCCGGGTAGCCCATCGCGACGCAGGTCATGATCACCTGGTCTTCCGGGATGTTGGCGACCTCGCGCACGATGTCCGAGCGCATGATGCCCTGGCCGTTGATCACGCTGCCGAGGCCGCGATCCCAGGCGGCCAGCACGATGCCGTAGCAGAGCGCGCCGAGATCGAAATGGCAGACCGCGCCGGGATCGAGAATCCGGTCGTAGGCCAGCACCAGCGAGACCGGGGCGTCGAACTGGCGGAAGCCGCGCAGCACCCAATCCTGCCGCATCGGCTTGTCGTCGCGGGCGATACCCATGGCGCCGAACAGCTTCTTGGCGATGTCGACCTGGCGGCCGCGGTGCACGCCCTGGTACTCGCCATGGCTGACGATGTCGCGCTTGGCCTTGGCGCCGGCGATCATCTCCTCCATGTTGCGGCGGCGCACTTCCTCCAGCGGCTCCCCGGTTAGGACGTGGACGTGCCAGGGCTGGGTATTCATCGAGGACGGCGCCCGCTTGGCCACCTCGATGATCTCCTCGACGGTCGCCCGGGACACCGGCCGCTTCTTGAACCCGCGCACGCTTTTGCGTGTCTGTACCAGCGTCTCGAATTCCATTCCGCGTTTCCCCCATTTTGTTCCGCGCCGCACACGGAATTTTCCCGCGGCTATCCGGGTATTTTATAGACAAAATCGATTGTGGGAACTTGATCGGGCCAAGAATCCGATATCCAATCCGGCCACTGGTTTGGTTTAGGGAGAACCCAGATGAAGCGGATTTTCTTGGCGGCCGTGATCGCGACCTTTGCCGCCGGTTCGGCATTTGCACAGGACGCCTCCTGCGAGACGAAGGCGGTCGGCAAGGACGGCAAGCCGCTGGCCGGCGCGGCCAAGACCTCGTTCATGAAGAAGTGCACGATGGACGCCTGCGAGACCAAGGCGGTCGGCTCGGACGGCAAGAAGCTCGCCGGCGCAGCCAAGACCTCGTTCATGAAGAAGTGCCAGAGCGGCGCCTGAGCCCCCTCGCCGGCGCTCATCCAGCCCCCTCTATCGGGACAGACCATCGGGTCGCGCAGGGCGCGGCCCGTTGATTATTGGCGGGTCGCGCCTAGCTCGGCCCGAACGGCTATTGATGGGTGGATCGACCTTGATCAAGGCCCCAGGGCGCTCAGAACGAGACGCCGACCCGGACGCCCTTGCTCCAGACCCGCCGGCAACGCTTCCTGGTATTGCCGTGAAACATTTCGAAGCGCTCGGGCAACTGGACCGGTTTTGAAAATTCCAGGCAGGCCCCGCCGGCGGAATAGTCCACCAGCCGGCACTCGATCAGCGGCGCCTTCGGTTCGAGCTGGAGTTTGACCACGCTGGACACGCAACCTGACGGACGAACACGCGCAAATCGTCGGGGATGCATTAACGCCGCCTCTGGTGGAATCGTACCAATAGATTCACCGCCGGCCGTTAAGATTCCGTTCAGACCGACTGTTACGAATCATGTCTAGCATCGGACGGATCGGCGCGCACGACGCCAGGCCGGCGCGAGGCTGCCAGCGTCTCCGACGGCGCTTCCCCGAACTGCGATCGGTAGCTCCGCGAGAAATCGCTGAGGTGCCAGAACCCGTAGGCCAGCGCACAGGCCTTGACGCTGGGCGCCCCGGCAAGCAGTTGCTGGCGCACCAGCCAGAGCCGGCGCAGCCGCAAATAGCGATGCAGGCTCATTCCCCGGTAGCGCTGGATCGCGTCGTGCAGTGTGCGCACGGACACGCCGATCTGCCTCGCGAGCTCGCTGCTGTAGATCGGATGCGCGACGTCGCCGGCGAGAATGGCGCGCGCGTCGTTGAAGACCTTGAACTGGCGTGTCGTGTTGGCCCGCGTCGCCCACTTGGCCGGCACGATCTCGGCGAACGCGTTGTCGATCGCCGCGAGCAGCGTCTCCTTGATCGACGCCCCCGTGGCGAATTCGGCAATCGTCACCCGGTCCGAGGTCACGAGCAACACCTGCCTCACAACTTCGCGCAGCCGATCCTGCGCGCGTTGGGAGATCTCGTGAATGCTGAAATGCAGACCGGGGTTCGGCCAACCGCGGTCGACAATCTCGGGCGTGAAGATCACCGAGGCATATTGGCGGGGTGTCTCTTCCACGGAGGTGTAGAACGCACCACCGCCGCCAAGCACGATCACCGCACGATCGCGCTCGACGCCGTTGAACCGCATCGGAACGCCGTCGTCCATCGTGAAGCCGACCGCGGTCGCATGCGGCGCAAGCTGCGCGTCGACGATCCGCGGAAACGACTGCGTGTAATTGAGTTCGCATCCCGGCAAGCTCAGGATGACCTGCTCGGCCGAAATCTTCCGCGCAAGCGGCGTGAAATCAACATCCAGATTTCGGATCGAACTCCGGAATGCATCAACATCGTCAAAACGAAAGACTCTCGGCACCAGCAATGGCGCCGTCAAATGACCGCTCCTATGAATTGTTCTTGAAATTTCTTGCACGGCGTCGCGCCTGGCGCGCCCGCCTCATCGATAATATCCATGCATCAAATGCGAATCGTCTGACGAATTCAATCAGGAAAAATGCGGGTCGTTCGTCGAACCGGACAATCAGGCAAATGAACCCTGCTGCCGAATTTCGATAGTGTTTGCCAGGATATCCACCGTTGGGACCGGCGATCCCATCAAACTCTATACCCCTATTAAAGATTCGGGGAGCAGATTGGCATTGGGAACGATGATGTTCCTTGTCGCGGAACATTTTAGGACCGCAATGACAGTCATTGCCTCGCCCGATCTTATTGCCAAGCTCGATCACGTCTTGAAAGCCGCCTCCCCCGACCTCCGCAGACGCATGCTGCAGGAGGTGGCCGGGCTGTTTCTCGAGGATGCGCATCGCCTCAGCGAGCACCACGTCGAGGTGTTCGACGACATCCTGATTCGCCTGAGCGAGAACGTCGAGTTGCGGACCCTGACCACGCTCAGCCGCTCGCTCGCCGATTTGCACCTGGTGCCGCGCGAACTCGCTCGTCGCCTGGCCAACCACGACGACGCCGACGTCGCCGCTCCGATCCTGCGGGCCTGCGAATGCATCCCGGAGACCGATCTGATCGACATTGCCTGGATGCGCGCCGAGGGACACCTCAGCGCGATCGCAGGACGCAAGGCCGTCAGCCAGGAGCTCACGGATATTCTGCTGATGCGCGGCGACAGCAGTGTGCTTCGCGTGCTCGCGGGCAACCCCGGTGCTGATGTGACCAGCGCAGGCCTTGCCATGATGGTCGATGCCGCCGAACGCGACGAGGACATCGCCGGCGCGCTGGTGTCGCGCAAGGACCTGCCTCACCGCGTGCTTGCCGACCTCGTGATGCGATCCGCGCCGCGTCAGCAGGCCCGGCTGCTCAAGATCGCACGTCCCGACATCCAGGACGTGATCCGCGCCGCGATCGGTGCTAGCGCCGCCCGCGCCTCCGCAAACCCGCCAGCCACGATCGATCCAGCGGAGGCGCGGGCCACGGTGGTTGCGAAGCCAGTTCAAGCAGTGCGAGCAGCGTCATGACGTATGGTGACCGCAGGGCGGAGCGCGTCAAGCTTGAGACGCGCCATCCCGTCAATCTTATGGGCGTCGATGGCACCTGGCGACGAGGCTGCATCCTGCTCGACATCTCGCAGAGCGGCGCCCGGCTCGAGGTCGACGGAACGCTCGATGTGCTGAAGGCCCAGGAGTTCTTCCTGGTGCTGTCGTCACGGGGACTGGCGTTCCGGCGCTGCGAGCTGGTTCGCGTCGACGGCACCGAGATCGGTGTGCGATTCGTCGAAGAACGCAAGCGAAAGGGACGCCCCGTCATTCCGAGATGAGGATTGGCGGCAAACCGGCCCGAGGGGAAGTTGACGACATGACCATGCAGAGATCGACCAACATCGCGGTATCGACCGCGTCCGCCGTGCCGCTTCGTGGGACAATCGAAATCGACTGCGCGGGGACGGTCGCGACGTTCGAGATCGATGAAGAGCTCGCCCATCGCCTGTGCGCCGATCTCGAACGCTTTCTGACCCAGGTCCCGCGCCGGGTTGGTTCGGCGCGGGTCTAACACCACTGAGCTCCCGGCTGCCCGCGCCGCCTACTCGCGCTTGAAGCGATAGTCGAAGGCGTCGCCATCGGCCTTGATCAGGCCGACTGTCGGGGCCGGAAAATGGATCGGCAGGATCAGCGTGTCGGTCCCGGCGACGGAGGCAAAGAATTTTCGGCGCGAGACCGCCGATTGCTTCGGATCCCAATCCGGCTTCGCCGACCATTCCGGCTCGCGGCACTGGATCGCGTGGTGCATCAGATCGCCGGCGACCACCGCTCGCTGTCCCTTCGAGAAGATGTTGACGCAGCAGTGGCAGGGCGAATGGCCCGGCGTCGGCGTCAGCGTGACGGTGTCGTCGAGCGCATAGTCGTCGTCGACCAGCAGCGCCTGCCCGGCCTCGACGATCGGCAGGCAATTGTCGCGAAACACCGTGCCGGGCGGATTGGCGCCCTTGGCATTCTCCGCCTCCCAGGCCGCGTACTCGCGCTTGTGGAAGACGTATTTCGCGTTCGGGAAGGTCGGCACCCAGCGCCCGTCGCGCAACGTGGTGTTCCAGCCGGTGTGGTCGATATGCAGATGGGTGCAGAACACGTAGTCGATCTGCTCAAAGGAGATGCCGAGCGCGAACAGCTCGTTGCGCCAGCGCTGCTTGCCCGGGAAGTCGAACGGCGGCGGGTGCCCCTTGTCCTCGCCGGTGCAGGTGTCGACCAGGATGGTGTAGCGCGGTGTCCGCACCACGAAGGTCTGGTAGGTGATCATCATCATGCCGCGCGCGGCGTCGAAGACCTCGGGCTCCATCGTCTTGAGATGATGCTTGAACACGGCGTCGTCATAGGTCGGGAAGAAATCCTGCGGCCGCCGCCACGGCCCCTCGCGCTCGATCACCGCGTCGATCGTGATGTCGCCGATCCTGATCTGTTTCATGGCCGTCTCGCTCCCGCTTTTTTCTGGAGCGTAGCGGCCGGCGCCTGGCCTCACAAGCGGAGCACCGCGCAGCGTGCCATGCGGCTTTGCATCGCTGGTGCAGGCCCGTCGTGCGGCAACTCATCCGAAATGCCGGGCGCCCTCTCCTCCTGTCATCTCGCCGTGATAGACAGCGCGCCGCTACAACATCTCACCGCATCGAGGACAACGCTATGACCGAACCGAACCCGACCCGCCCCAAGCTTGCCGAAACCGTCATCGAGCCGACGGTCAAGCTGCGGGAAGTGAAGGTCGGGCGTTGCTGCGAAGTCCTCGGCGACACCGCGATTGAATACACCGAGCTCGGCGACTACTCCTATCTCGGCAGCGGCTGCATCGTCGCCGACGCCGTGATCGGCCGGTTCTGCGCGATCGCGGCGCAAGTGCGGATCGGCGCGCCGAACCATCCGGTCGAGCGCCCGTCGCAGCATCGCTTCACTTACTGCCCCGAATATTACTCGCCCTCCGCCGAGCGCGATCACGGCTTCTTCAGCGATCGGCGCGCGGACCGCGTCGTGATCGGCAACGACGTCTGGATCGGCCATGGCGTGATCGTGCTGCCCGGCGTCACCGTCGGAGACGGCGCGGTGCTGGCGGCCGGTGCGGTCGTTTCGCGCGATGTCGCGCCCTACACCATCGTCGGCGGCGTGCCGGCCCGGCCGATCAAGGAGCGCTTCAGCCGCAAGATCGCAGCCGAGCTGTCGCAGATCGCCTGGTGGAACTGGCCGCCCGAGACCATCTGGGAGCGCCTGCCGGAGTTTCAGTCCGGCGACGTCGAGGCGTTTTGCGCGCGGTGGAGAGCTTGAGCGCGGCTCCTGTTGCAAGTCCGTAGCCCGGATGAAGCGAAGCGAAATCCGGGGTATGCTGTCCGCATGGTGCGATATCGACGCAACTTCATGCCCGGCGGCACGTTCTTCTTCACGCTTGCGTTGGAAGATCGGACATCGTCTCTACTGGTCGAGCACATCGGACTGCTACGCGCAGCATTTCGTACAACGCGCGCCAAGAAGCCTTTCACCGTTGATGCCATCGTTATCTTGCCTGACCACCTGCATACGGTGATGACTCTACCATCCGGCGACGCCGACTTTCGGATCGATGGCGGCAGATCAAGAGTTACTTCACGCGTGCTGTTGTTGCCACCGGCGCGCCGCTCTCAGCGAACGACCGCGGGGAATACCCGCTCTGGCAGAGACGATTTTGGGAACACACCATCCGCGACCTTGAGCGTTGCATCGATTATATCCACTATAATCCGGCCAAACACCGGCTGGTTTCGTCACCCGCCGACTGGCGACATGGCTCTCTTCACCGATTTATCCGGGATGGGATACTGCCGGCAGATTGGGGCGGCAGCGGAGCCACGGGTGCCGACGACTTTGGCGAGCGGAAGGACTGACCCGGATTTCGCTTCGCTCCATCCGGGCTACTAGCTCCGCAAGCCCGGCGCTTCCTGGCCGGTGCGCGCGACATATTCGGTGTAGCCGCCGCCATATTGGTGGATGCCGTCAGGCGTCAGCTCCAGCACGCGGTTGGAGAGCGCCGCGAGGAAGTGGCGGTCATGCGAGACGAACAACATGGTGCCCTCGAACTCGGAGAGCGCATTGATCAGCATCTCCTTGGTGGCGAGATCGAGATGGTTGGTCGGCTCGTCCAGCACCAGGAAGTTCGGCGGATCGAACAGCATCTTGGCCATCACGAGCCGCGCCTTCTCGCCGCCCGAGAGCACGCGGCACTTCTTCTCGACGTCATCGCCGGAGAAGCCGAAGCAGCCGGCGAGCGCGCGCAGCGAGCCCTGCCCGGCCTGCGGAAACGCGTCCTCCAGCGACTGGAACACGGTGCGCTCGCCGTCGAGCAGGTCCATCGCGTGCTGGGCGAAATAGCCCATCTTGACGCTGCCGCCGATCGCGACCGCGCCGTCGTCGGGCTCGGTTGAACCGGCGACCAGCTTCAAGAGCGTCGACTTGCCGGCACCGTTGATGCCCATCACGCACCAGCGCTCGCGGCGACGGATCATGAAGTCGAGCCCGTCATAGATGCGCTTGCTGCCGTAAGCCTTGTGCACGTTCTTCAGGCTGACGACGTCCTCGCCCGAGCGCGGCGCCGGCTGGAATTCGAATGCCACGGTCTGGCGCCGCCGCGGCGGCTCGACCCGCTCGATCTTGTCGAGCTTCTTGACCCGGCTCTGCACCTGGGCGGCATGCGAAGCGCGCGCCTTGAAGCGCTCGATGAACTTGATCTCCTTGGCGAGCATCGCCTGCTGCCGCTCGAACTGCGCCTGCTGCTGCTTGTCGGAGAGCGCGCGCTGTTGTTCGTAGAACTCGTAATTGCCGGAATAGGTGGTGAGCTGGCCGGCGTCGATCTCGACCACCTTGTTGATGATGCGGTTGATGAACTCGCGGTCATGCGAGGTCATCAGCAGCGCGCCTTCATAGCCCTTCAGGAATTGCTCGAGCCAGATCAGGCTTTCCAAATCGAGATGGTTGCTCGGCTCGTCGAGCAGCATGACATCGGGCCGCATCAAGAGGATGCGCGCCAGCGCCACGCGCATCTTCCAGCCGCCGGAGAGCTTGCCGACGTCACCGTCCATCATCTCCTGGCTGAAGCCGAGACCGGCCAGCGCCTCGCGCGCGCGGCCGTCGAGCGCGTAGCCGTCGAGCTCTTCGAACTGGTGCTGCACTTCGCCATAGCGCGCGATGATGTCGTCCATCTCGTCGGCCTTGTCGGGGTCGGCCATTGCGGCCTCGAGTTCCCGGAGCTCGGCCGCCACCACGCTGACCGGCCCCGCCCCGTCCATCACCTCGGCGACCGCGCTGCGGCCGGACATTTCGCCGACATCCTGGCTGAAATAGCCGATCGAGATGCCGCGATCGAGCGAGACCTGGCCCTCATCGGGGATTTCGCGGCCCGAGATCATGCGGAACAGGGTGGTTTTTCCGGCGCCGTTGGGGCCGACAAGGCCGATCTTCTCGCCCTTCTGGAGCGCCGCGGAGGCTTCAATGAAGAGGATCTGGTGGCCGACTTGCTTGGAGACGTTATCGAGGCGGATCATGCTCAAATACTGGGGAACTGAGGGTTTGCGGCCTCTTATTCGATCTGGGACTTGGGTGGAAGCCCATTCCGCAGGTTTCGCGCCGTGCTCCCATGCATGCCACGCTCGTTGCCAATCGAATATGACATGAAATAGTTCGGCGATCGGTTCTGGGGCATCTCATGCAAGTCTGGTTTCTCTATCTCCTCGCGCTCGGTGCCGGCATCAGCGTCGCCACCCAGCAGGTCCTGAACGGCAATTTGCGGTCAGCCCTCAACTCGCCCGCCTGGGCCGGCCTCGTCAGCTATCTCGGCGGGCTCGTGACAATGGCGGTCGTGCTGGTCGCGACACGGGAGCCGGTGCCGTCCTGGAAACTGGTGACGGCCGTGCCCTGGTGGGCCTGGAGCGGCGGCATCCTCGGCGGCGTGTTCATCCTGCTGATGATCCTGCTGCTGCCGTCGCTCGGCGCCGCAACCCTGCTGGCGCTGGTGGTCGCAGGTCAGATGATCGCAGGCATCGCGATGGACCATTTTGGCCTGTTCGGGCTGGCGCAGCATCCCGTGTCGATTTCACGACTGGCCGGCATCGCGCTGATCATCGGCGGCGTGCTCCTGATCAAGGATTGAGGAAGCTTTCCAGGTCTACGCCCGGCGCATCAAGCGCAATTCGGCTGACAGGCGAAGGCTGCGCTTTCCGGCCAGCGCGATACCTTCGAGCCCGGCGCCGTCGTCGCGGCAGGTCCCCGCGAAACCGATGCCGATCTCATAGCCGCCGAACACCGGGTATTCGCCCTTCGCCGGCGTGTGCTCCTGGTTGACGATCTCGCCCCGCCAGCGGCCATCCGCCGACGAATACGAGCCCAGATAATAGAAGAACGCGTCGCCGCCGAGAATGCGGCCGTCCATCAGCAGCATCACCCCGGTGAGGCCGGCATCGACACCGTCGAGCGCGCGGAGCTGGATCGCATAGAGCCCGTTGGCGATGCCGCCTGGCCCGACCTCCCCGCGCGGCGGCAAGGCCTCGTCGTCGAGCGGCGCCAAATTCGCCCAGAACACGCCGTCAGGCATGGCGTCCGCCTTACCCTCGAGCAAAATGGTCGAGCCCTCGGTTCGGCCGCGCACCTTGATGACGGCGACGTCGGCGCCCATCAGCGGCTTGAAGTTGGGATCGTGGTTGTGACGCTCGGTGATCACGTCGGCGATGATCTCGCCATTCCTCACCTGATAGGTGCCGAGATGAGCGAAGGCCGAATTGCCACCCATCATCTTGCCGTCGTGCAGGCACATGATGCTGCGGCCGAATGCGCCGTTGATGCCGTACTCGACCTTGTAAAGTCCGTTGAGCACGCAAAAATCCAATAGATAAAATTGATTCTGTTCGCCACATAGCACCGGGCCGAAAACTGCACCATTGGGTGTTTTGGCGCAGGCAAGCCCGGCAATGTCCGGGTGTGGACACCGGCCGATTCGTCGCTTAGCTGTAGGCGCCCGCCCGCGTTGTGCTGCGTCCCGCGGGATTTACACTCCCTGTTCACTACTCTCCAGTTCATTGCGTGCAAGCATTTGCGCATTCCGCCAATGATCGCGCGGCCGCATCCGGCCGCGACGTTGGCGCGAGGCTTCGAGGAACATCACATGATCAATCGCTTTCGCCTGGCTGCCGCGCTGGCATTGCTGCTCGGCAGCGGTGGCGCCGCGCTGGCCCAGTCGCTGCCCGACTACATGGCACCGATCTCGGGCAAGACCACGTCTACGCCGGCCGATGTCGCGACCAAGGACGTGCTCGCGCTCAACACCGGCATGTTCGAGCTCTATGGCGATGCGGCGCGGATCTTCCAGAAGAACGTGCTCGACAAGCACCCGGTGATCCTCGGCCTGTTCTCCGGTGCCGGCGGCCGCCTGATCCTGTACCGGCCGGGCAAGCCGCCGACCGAAGCGCCTCAGGTGCCGATCGTCTATCAGCTGCTGAAATCGGTCGGCCATAGCACGATGGCACTGGCCGAGGTGGTCGGCCCCTATGTCGACAATCCCGACGATAAGTCGTGGCGCGGCTCGATGCAGGCCTATCGCAGCCGGATGCAGTCGGCGCTCGACGGGCTCGACGCGACGGCGATGCAGGCCGACTGGCGCGACAACAACCGCGCCATCCTCACCAACAACATCGCCTTCATGGACGAATGCCTCGCCGCCGGCGCCATCCCGTTCGCGAAGCTCGAGGCATTCGGCAAGAAGCAGGCGCCGCTGCTCGCCAGGAACGTCGCCTGGGCCGCGCAGACCCAGGTCGCGCACTGGATGACCGTCATGGCCGACTGGAAGACCCAGCTCGGCCCTGACTGGGACAAGACCTACGGCGCGAGCAACACGATCTATGTGGCGCGGCAGAACAACGTGATCTTCAGCGTGCTGGCGCAGTTCTTCGGGCCTGACGCCATCAACAGCCGGCTGATGCTGATCGAGACGATCTCCTTCACCACCACGCCGTCGGACATGCTGGAATCGCTGACCCGGATCATCGCCGATCGCTCGGTCGGCGCGCTGTTCTTCGGCAGCTACCATTTGATGGACTATGAATTGATGGGGGGCGATGCGCGCGAGGCCATCATCGCCGAGACCAAGAAGCGCGGCATGACGCCGTTCCTGCCGCCGCTGGTGCCGTTCGGTTCCAAGCAATGGCCGACCCTGATCACGCCGGGTCCGGGACCGGCCACCATCGCCGACCTCAAGTGAGGCCAAAGCCACAAGTGAGAAGGCTACGACCTATTGCGGCATTGCCGTTGCGTTTGCTTTGCCGCAATACTTCCACGTGTACTGTACAAATTTTTAAACCCCGGCGCGATATGCCGTCGAGGTGTCGATGAAAGATCAGACCATGCGGCCTTCGCGACGTGAATTCGTGAAGTGGTTGTCGGCGGGCGGCATCTCGGTCAGCCTGTCGCATCTGGCGCTGGCGAAGGAGCCGGCTTTCGCCAGTCGCGAGACGCTTCCCGGGCGCGGCCATTTCAATCCGGCGGCCAAGGGCGCCGGCCGCGTCGACGGCGTGGCCAAGGTCACCGGCGCAAAGCTCTACGCCTCCGACTTTCGTGCCGCCGACATGCCGGGCTGGCCCGCGACCACCTCGCACGCCATCCTGGTGCGCGCCAACGACGCCACGCATGTCTATGCCGGCATGGACCTCGCCCGCCTCGATGGCGCGGCGAAGCCGTCCGTCGTCGTGACCGCAGCCGATCTCGACCGGATCGGCACAAGGGTGCCGGAGTTCTACACCGGGGACCTGTTCTGTCCGGTCGGCAAGACCCCGCTCTATCTCGGACAACCGGTCGCGCTGTTGATCTTCGAGCAGTTCGACGCCTACGACCGCGCGCGCCTGGCGCTGCGCGATGTCGGCTTCGTCAAGTTCGGCGACGAGACCGGGCCGGTGATCCTGCCGGACTTCGGCGCGTATCGCTTCACGCGCGTCGCCGGCGCGACTCCCGATGCGCCCGACGTCTATTCGCCGATCCAGGCCGGCTGGGTCTCACCGGGCCGCATCCAGAACGCGGCGCTGCCAGTCTGGCTGCCGCTCGCCAAGGAGACCAAGGCCGACTACGCCAAGTCCGCGATCCATGGCGAAGCGATCCGCGCCCAGCTCGCCAAGGACGATCCGTCGCAGCTTGTCCTCGACCGCGAATTCGAGACCCAGTCGGTCGATCCGATGTTCCTCGAACCGGAAAGCGGTCTCGCCTGGTACAGCGACAACAGCGGCAATCTCGAACTGGTGCTTGGCGTGCAGTCGCCTTATGAGGCGACCGAGTCGATCGCCTTCATGCTCGGCAAGGCCCGTCCGCCGTTCCGCCCATCGCACATCAACGCGCAGTTTGCCCATGTCGGCGGCGGCTTCGGCGGCCGCGACCACACCCCGTTCGTGCTCTACGTGGCGCTGGCGGCGATGTTCTTTCCGGGACGGCCGGTGCGGCTGGCGCACGATCGCTACCAGCAATTCCAGGGCGGCATCAAACGCCACCCGATCAAGATGCGCTCAAAGATCGGGATCGATCGCGCCAGCGGCAAGATCACGGCATTCGCCGCCGATCATGTGCTCGACGGCGGCGGGCTTGCCAACTTCTCCGCCAATGTCGCTACCGTCGCTGCGACCGCCGCGATCGGCATCTACGACATCCCGAAGGTCGACGTCACCACCGTGGCGGTGCATTCGCGCGGCGTGACCGCGGGCTCGATGCGCGGCTACGGCACGCTGCAGACCATGACTGCGCTCGAAGTCCTGATCGACGAGGTGGCCGGGGAGCTCAAGGTCGATCCGATCGCGTTCCGCCGCAACAACGCGCTGAAGCAGAACGGCCGGACCATGACCGGCAATCCCTACATCGTCTCGGTGCGCACGCCCGAAATCCTCGACAAGCTCGAGAAACATCCGATCTGGCAGCAGCGCGCCGCGTTCAAGCAACAAGCGCCGGAGGGACGGCTGGTCGGCACCGGCCTCGCCTGCGTCACCAAGGATTACGGCGCCGGCGCGGATTGCTCGCTCGGCCGCGTCGAGATCGATCAGGAGGGACGGATCGCGATCCACTGCGATCACGTCGAGATGGGCAACGGCATCGGCACCGCGCTCGCCAACCGGGTCGCGAGCCATCTCGGCGCTGTGGCCGACGAGGTCGCGGTCTCCCGGGTCGACAGTTACGACGCGCTCGGGCTCGTCACCTCGGGCGATCCCTACACGATGGATCAGAAGACCCAGGATCTCGCCGAGAAGAATCCGCGCTGGGTGCCTGCGATCAGTTCGGCGACCAGTGCGTCGATCGGCGCCCATGTCGGCACGCACTCGGCGGCCGAGGCCGCCCGCGTCATCTTCCGCTTCGGCCTGTGGCCGGCGGCGCTCGAGCTCTGGCACATTACGAAGACCGATCCCCGCGCCCGGCAATGGGACAGAGCGCGCTGGCAGGACGGCCAGCTCGTGCTCGACGAGCTCGCGCCGCTGGCATTGCCAAGGCTTGCCGCGACCGCCCATGCGCGCGGCTTCGTCACCGGCGCAGTGGCGCACAGCTTCTCGCGCTGGGCCTGGTCGCGGGCCCGCTTCCCGCTGTTCGGCGAACAGTACCGCGCCGAGATCGACGCGCTCGCGATCCGCCGCGGCCGCGGCAGGTTCGAACGGATCGACCGCGTCAGCGTCAAGTTTCCGCCGACCGACAACAACCGGATCGGCACCGCCTACACCTCGATGTGCGGCACGCTGGTGCGTGTCGAGATCGAGCGCGCGACGGGTATCCTGCGCATCGCCAAGGCCTACAGCGTGTTCGAATGCGGCCAGGCGCTGGTGCCCGAAGTCGTGCTCGGCCAGTCCCATGGCGGTTTCGCCATGGGCGTCGGCTACGCGCTGCTGGAAACCCTGCCGCCGTTCGAAGGCGGCCCCGGCAACGGGCAATGGAATCTCGGCCAGTACCTGATCGCGCGCGGCTCCGACCTGCCGCTGCACGATCTCGAGATCGAGATGCTGCCGCCGCTGACGCCGGACGAACCGCCCAAGGGCATGGCCGAGGTGGTGATGATCCCGATCGTGCCGGCGCTGCTCAATGCCATCAACGATGCCACCGGCCACCGCTTCCGCTCATTGCCGGTGACGACGAGCCTGCTCAAGGGAGCGCTTGCGTGACCACGCTCAATCTCACCATCAACGGCCAGAAGCACGGCCCGATCGAGGTCCGCGACGACCTCTCGATGAACGATTTCCTGCGCGAAATGCTCGGCATGACCGGCACCAAGTTCGGCTGCGGCGCCGCGCAGTGCCTGAGCTGCGCCGTCATCATCGATAATCCCGACGGCACGAGCTACACCACTCCGACCTGCGTGGTGCCGGCGGCGAATTTCGACGGCAAGGCAATCCGCACCGTCGAGGGTCACGCCAAGGATGGCGAGCTCTCGGCGTTGCAGCGGGCCTTCATCGACCATTTCGCGTTCCAGTGCGGCTACTGCACGGCGGGCTTCCTCAACGAGGGCCAGGTGCTGCTCGAACTGCTGGCAAGAGAGCCGGTGGCGCGGGACCAGCTCGATACCGTCATCGCGGACGCGCTCGACGGCCATCTGTGCCGCTGCACCGGCTACATCAAATATCATCAGGCGGTGCGCGACGTGATCCTTGCCGATTCCAACCGCTATTTGACCGCCAACAAGTGAGCCCGCGCGCGATGACATCGGACACGCGGTTTCGGATCATTGCAGTCGTGACGGCGCTCGCGACCAGCCTGTGTGCCGGCTATGCAGCATCGGAGAGCGCGAGCCACGCCCTCGCCTCACCGGAAAGCTTTGCCGGAATCGAGAATGTCGAGCAGCGCTCCGCAGCGATCTTCACCGAGCTCGGCAAGGTACTGACCCATCCGCGCTGCACCAATTGCCATCCCGCCGGCGACAGCCCGCGGCAGGGCGACATCAGCCGCATGCACCAGCCGCCGGTCACGCGCGGCGCCGATGGCCATGGCAGCAACGCGATGCGCTGCTCGATCTGCCACCAGCACGCCAATTTCGATCCCGGCCGCGTGCCGGGTCACCCGGAATGGCATCTTGCACCGCGCGAGATGGCGTGGGCCGGCAAGACGGTCGGCGAGATCTGCGCCCAGATCCGGGATCCCGCGCGCAACGGCGGGCGCAAGGTCGAGGCGTTGATCGAGCATATCGGCAAGGACACGCTGGTCGGCTGGGCGTGGCATCCCGGCTTCGGCCGCTCGCCGGCGCCGGGCACGCAGGCGCAGGCCGGCGCGCTGGTCGAGGCTTGGGTGAAGACCGGCGCGGCCTGCCCCGCGCCCTAGTCGCAACGTCCGAATTAGTTGGATGATGTGAACATTGCATCTGCGAAAATCACTTCGCCATCCACGATCGTCAACAGACTGGTCGTGGATGGCAGTTGCGCCGTTGGAATCGTCAAGACATCCTGGGAGAGCACAGCGACGTCCGCGGCAAAACCGGGTGCAAGCCGTCCCTTGCGCCGTTCTTCGCCTTCGGCGTACGCGCCGCCGGCGGTATAAGCCGTCAGAGCCTGTTCACGTGTCAGAGCTTCGGCGGGCTCGTTTGGGAACACCACGGCGAGCATCAAATTGAGAAAAGGATTCTGCTCCCTTGGACCGCCGTCGGAACCGAGCGCTAATGGAATGCCGGCGTCCTCAAGGCTTTTTAGCACTATACTGTGCTCATGCTCCTTCTTCCTCGCGGTAGGTGGAATTGCAAGATGGGTCGGGTTCTGGATGACGACGAGGCCAAGCCCCGCCACGCGTTCGAACACGTCACGCCCGATGCCGTCACCATGTTCTATCCGCACGCGCTTCGACCGCCAGACCGGCGCAGGCGCCAACTGCTCCATCATGCTCAGCAGGCGGTCGGTTTCGGCGTCGCCGACCACATGCAGCGCGAGCTGCGTTGGGCGCGCCAAGGCAAGTTGCAAAATTTCGCGTAGTTGCTCGTCGGAAAAGTTCGACCGCCCGTGCCATCCCGGGCGGCCATCATAGGCGGTGCGCTGGAACGAATTCTGCTCAATCGGCGTGCCGTCGAGTATCCATTTCGGTCCTTCGACACGCACCTTGGCCGGCGCTTGCCTGGCCGCGGCATCAATCACGGCCCAAGCGTCCGGAAGGCGTTGTGCCGTTGTTTGCCAAGCGCCCCACGAATAGACCGTCCACCTTTGGAGCGGCTTCGCCGCAGCGAGCGCCGCGAGCGTTATTTCTGCGGTCTTGTCGTTGTTCATCAGATGGATCGACGTGACACCCCAGCGCGCGTATCGCTTTTGCGCTTCGTCGAACGCTGCAGCCAAGCGCTCGACGGTTGGAGGACGAATGCGCGGCGTGATCGTCTCGGCTGCCTCATACGCCCGCCCGTCGAGACGGCCGCTCTCGTCCCGTCCCCACCAGCCGCCGAGGGGATCGGTGATGTCCTCGGCGATGCCGAGCCGCCGGAGGCCTTCGCTGTTGATGATGCTGGTGTGTCCCCAAAAGCCCTTCAGAAACACCGGCGTTTCCGGCGCGACGGCATCCAGCGCCTTGCGCCAGTTGCGCCGGTCGCGCGCGGCCAGCGAGCCGACATAGGCGGTAATCCAGTCCTTGTGCGTCTTCGCCGCCTGCTCCACCACGGCCAAGGCTTGCTCGGGTGTCGGACCGGGAAACGGCAGGTTCGGCATGGCTAGTGGCGGCGTCGGCAGCTCGGTTCCGAGATGGACATGCGCTTCGATCAGTCCGGGGGTGACCAGCCGGCCACCCGCATCGATGACGCGGGTCTTCGCTCCGCCCAGCGCGCGGACCTGCTCGTTGCTTCCAACCGCAAGGATGCGACCGCCCTCGATGGCGACGGCCTGTGCATAGGGCAAAGCGGGATCGGCCGTGAAAACCTTGGCATTGACGAAGAGGATTTGCGGTTCGGCGAGAGCAGCCGAGCCGACAAGCAGCATCGCAGCGATCTCCGCGCATCCCGCAAGGCGGCCAATCCGGCCGCGGATAACCGTCATCTCCATGATAATCCCTCCTCGCCTCAGTGGGCGCAGACTCTGCCGCGCGTGCGACCATTTTTGCTGTCCCAGCCCTTGCGCGTCCTGAAGGAACGCTGAAGAATTGCCGACCCAATGCTGAAGAAAGCGGATTTTGCGGCGCTCGCCGCCTAAATCGTTCCGGGAAGGGGGCAAGATCTGGATGGCGGCAGAGCGTTACCTGATCGGCGAATCGACGCTCGACCTCTCGCTCGGCCAGCTGTGCCGCAACGGAGCCGCGATGCCATTACGGCCCAAGAGCTTTGCCCTGCTGCAATATCTTGTTACCCATGCTGGCCGCCTCGTCACCAAGGACGAGTTGCTGTCGGAAATCTGGCCCGACGTCGTTGTAACCGAGGACTCGCTGACTCGTTGCGTGAGCGAGGCACGGGTCGCGCTTGGGGATACCGACCAGAAGATGATCAAGACCCTGTCAAAGCGCGGTTACGCCTATGTCGGACCGGTGACGAAGCTCGACGACGGTCCGCGCGCCTCGGCTTCTGCCGATGCATCGGCACCCGAGAAGCGTGACGTTCGAGCGCGGCGGTGGGGTCCGGCGCTGGCGGCGGTGGTCGCCATTTTCACCCTCGCCGGTGGCGCTTGGTACGGCATCCTGGGACGGCAGCAGACGAACGCCCCGCCGCGCCTGTCGCTGGTCGTGCTTCCTTTCGCCAATCTGAACGGAGATCCAGCCCAAGATTATCTCGGCGACGTCGTCACCGAAGACCTCACGACCGCGTTGTCGCGGCTACGCGGCTCGACCATCATCTCCGCCGACAGCGCACTTACCCTGAAGGGTAAGTTGGTCGACTTGAGACAAGTCGGTCGCGAATTTAGCGTGCGCTACGCCCTCGAAGGCAGCGTGCTACGCAGCGACGGATCGCTCCGCATCAGCGCAAGGCTGGTCGACACTCAAACTCTGACTACACTGTGGTCGGACCGCTTTGATGTAAATCGCGTCGATCTCCTGCGGACGCAGGATGAAATCGTCGCGCGGCTCGCCAGCGCGCTACAGGGCGAACTGATGCAGGTGGAGGCCAGTGGCTCGCCGAGCGATGCAGCATCGAATCTCGACGCCGAGGATCTGGCAATGCAATGCGAGGCTTCCACGTACCGTCTCGCCGGTGAGGTCGCGGCACCCAACTTGGAGCTATGCGAACGCGCTCTTGCTATCGACTCTCAAAACGTCCGTGCGTTGGTGCGGTTGGCAACCTATTACGGATCGCGCGTGTCGCGCGTCCAAAGCCCTGACCCCGATGCTGATCTGGGAAGGGCGGATGGGCTGGTTACGAGAGCGCTCGAGATCGACCCCGGCTATTACGCGGCCCACTGCGCCAAGGCGAACGTGTTGGCCGGAAGACACCGAGTGAGAGAGGGCATTGCCGCCGCCGAGCGCTGTCTGGCGCTGAACCCGAGTCATGTCGGCGCTTACAGGATTCTGGCCAGCTTCCACTTCTTTCTCGCTCGACCTGATAAGGTCCTCGAATATGCCGATCGCGGAATTCATCTGAGCCCACGCGATCCGGAGACGTCGATATTCCTGCTGTTCAAGGGCTGGGCCTACTTCATGATGGGCCACGACGACGAGGCCCTAGTATGGCTCCGCCGCGCGGCAGCTGCTTCTCCGGAGACTCCGATCATCCTTGCTGCTCTGACCTCACAGCTCGCTTTAGCCGGGCAAGATGCTGAGGCACGCGCGACGCTAGCGCGATATCTCGCGCTCCCGGGCACGCGGACGCGCACCGTGGCGCAGTGGGACTACGTCCCCGACGACAATCCCGCGTTCGCGCAATTCCATCAGCGATTCAGGAGCGGGCTAGGCAAGGCCGGAATGCCGGAAAGGTGAGCGCCTAGCCACACTCTACAAGGAACTAATGGACCGCGACGGGCTATGCCTAAGAACCGGATCATCGCATAACTTCAATTTCCGATTTTGGCCCATCACGACATTTGCTGCGGTTGCACAAAGGCGGTCGGTATCGGAGCGAAGCGGACATTTATGAGTACGCACCCTACTAGTGCCGCTTGAAGTACTGCACGTCGCGCTCGTGCTTCTCCGCCGCCGCGCGCGACTTGAAGGTACCGAGATTGCGGCGCTTGCCGGTCTTCGGATTGACCTTGCGGGAATACAGCCGGTACTCGCCGGAACGCAGCTTGCGGATCATGACATCGCCTCGCCAATGCCCTTCGCATGTCAACGACGTGCGCGCACGAGCGTTCCTAGAAGCAGAGGTTGGTCACGGCGTTGCCGCGTTTGTCCTTGATCACGTACGGACAGCGCGCCCGTTCCAACGCCTTCTTGGCATCCTCGTCGCCGAGCGCGGCGGCGCGCTCGTAATAGGCCTTGGCCGCATCGCTATCCTTCGGTCCGCCGCGGCCGGCCTGCGCGAACGCGCCCATCCGCTCCAGCGCACCGGGATGGTTCTGCGCTGCCGCCTTCTCGAACAGCGCCCGCGCGCCGGCATCGTCCTGCGTGCCGCCCTTGCCTTCGGCCAGCATCATGCCGAGCTGGTACTGCGCTTCGGCATTGGTCTCCGCGGATTTGGCGAGCAGTTCGCGCGCACGTGCGGGATCGGACGCCGTGCTGCCGCCGAGCGCCGCAAGGTTGCTGACGCCGCGCGCATTGCCGGCCTGCGCCGCGCGCTCGAACAATTTGCGCGCCTGCGCCTCGTCTTTGGCGACGCCGGTGCCGTTGCCATAGAGCACGCCGAGCTCGACCATCGCCGATGTCGAGCCCTTGTCGGCCGCCTTGCGCCAGGCACTTGCGGCTTCTCCGGTCTGCCGATTGGCGGCATAGGCGCGGCCGAGCTCATACATCGCACGACGCGACGACTTTGCCGCCACCGCGCAATACTTGATCGCGGTCGCGATATCCGCCGACGCGATCTCGGGCACGCCCTTCACGTCGGCCGGCTTGTCGGGATCAGAGGGATCGGCGGCGAGCCGGTCGCACAGCACGAGGTCGGCCGATTGCGCGTGGGCGAGCACGGGCGCGGCCAGCGCTGCGATGACGACAAAGACTTGGAGAGATTTGGACATGGGCGGCAGGTTGCGTCGCGGTGCAGGCAAATTCAAGGCTCGAGTCCGGTCTCACGCAGCACCGGCGCGACCTCAGGTGACCACAGATAGCGCAGCAGATGCTCGGCGGCCGCGGCGCGCTGCGAGGCCGTCATGCGGCCTGCCGAGAACACCGCCGGCGTCTGCAAATTGAGGGGAATTGGTCCAACCACCTCGATGCCGTCGACCTGCTTCAACTCGCTGATCTGCTGGATCGCAAGGTCAGCCTCGCCGGTAACGAGCTTTTCCGCGGTGAAACCCATGGGAATGATCACCGCGCGCGCGTTGATCGCCTCCGCGATGCCGAGACGCGCGATCAGCTGCGCGAACAGGATGCCGCTGGCGCCGAGCCGCGAATAGGCCACTGCCCGCGCCCCGAGCAAAGCCTCACGCAATGCGGCTTCGCTCGCGATGTCGGGATGCGCAGCCCCCGCCTTCACCGCGACGCCGACATAGGAGCGCGCGAGATTGACTGCACTGTCCCGCGCAACGCGCACCTCGCCGACCATCTCGTCGAGGCCTTCGCGGGTCAGGATCACGACATCGGCGACTTCGCCCTCGCGCAGGCGTTCGAGCAACGCCAGCGTCGGCGCAAAATCGGCATCGATCGCAACGCCGCTTGCCGCGTGGTAGGCCGCGGCGAGGCGCGCGACCGCGCCCTTCAGCGCCAGCGTCGAGAGCACCCGAACCGAATGGTCCATCCCGCTTACGCCCGTCGCATCAGCTTGAGCGCTGCGGTCAGACGGAGGCTGCGCTTGCCGGCAAGTGCAGTCGCTTCGAGCACGGCGCCCTCCGCATCGCAGGTGCCGGCGAAGCCGATACCGACCTCATGGCCGCCGAAGATCGGGTTCTCGCCCATCGCCGAGGTGTGCTCCTGGTTGAGGATCTGGCCCTTCCAGCGGCCCTTCTCGGAGGTGTAGGTGCCGAGATAGTAGAAGAACGCATCGCCGCCGAGGATGCGGCCGTTGTTCAGCAGCATCACGCCGGTGAGGCCGCCGTCGACCCCGTCGAGCACGCGGATGTCGATCGAATAGAGCCCGTCGACGATGCCGCCCTCGCCGACGCCGCCGGCGATCGGGACTTCGTCCTCGGTGATCGGCGTCATCACCGACTGGAACGGCACGCCGGGCAATTCCTTCAGCTCGCCCCTAAAACGATAGAGCTCGCCATCGGGCGCCCCCTTTGCAATGAGCGTCGCGTCATCGGTGCCGGCCATCGCGCGGTAGTTCGGATCAGGGTTGTGGCGGACGGTCTGGATCTCGACCGCAACCTCGTCACCGCGTTTTTCGTAGGTGCCGATATGGGCGAAGGCCGAGTTGCCGCCCAGCATCTTGCCGTCGCCGACATACATCACGCTGCGGCCGACGGCGCCGCCCAGTTCGAACCGGACCTTGTAAAACCCTTCAAACAAGCGCCGTGTCCCCGGCAGCCAAGATGCAATCGTTATCTAGCGCGGTTCATAACGCAGCGAAACCGCTTTCGGCGGCAAGCTGCCCGCAAACACTTTGGTTAAAAAGCAAGGGTCCGCCAAGGCAGTCGCCCTGGCGGACCCGATTGCGGTACCGGATGGCTCCATCCGGCTCCGGAAGCTGCTTAAGCCGCAGCCACTTAAGCTGCAGCCACCTAAGCTGCAGCCACCTAAGCTGCAGCCTTGGCGCCGGTCGGGACCTCGGAGATCGTCTTCAGGATCTGCGAAGCGATCTGGTAGGGGTCGCCTTGGGAGTTCGGGCGGCGGTCTTCCAGATAACCCTTGTAGCCATTGTTGACGAAGGAGTGCGGCACGCGGATCGACGCACCACGGTCAGCCACGCCATAGCTGAACTTGTTCCACGGCGCGGTCTCGTGCTTGCCGGTCAGACGCTTGTCGTTGTCCGGGCCGTAGACGGCGATGTGGTCCATCAGGTTCTTCTCGAAGGCGCCCATCAGCTTCTCGAAGTACTCCTTGCCGCCGACTTCGCGCATGTACTTGGTCGAGAAGTTGGCGTGCATGCCCGAGCCGTTCCAGTCGGTGTCGCCGAGCGGCTTGCAGTGGAATTCGATATCGATGCCGTAGCTCTCGGTGAGGCGCAGCATCAGGTAGCGAGCCATCCACATCTGGTCGGCAGCAGTCTTGGAGCCCTTGCCGAAGATCTGGAATTCCCACTGGCCCTTCGCCACTTCGGCGTTGATGCCTTCGTGGTTGATGCCGGCGGCGAGGCAGAGATTGAGATGCTCTTCCACGATCTTGCGGGCGACGCTGCCGACGTTCTTGTAGCCGACGCCGGTGTAGTACGGGCCCTGCGGAGCCGGATAGCCCTCGCCCGGGAAGCCGAGCGGACGGCCGTCCTTGTAGAAGAAGTATTCCTGCTCGAAGCCGAACCAGGCGCCGTCGTCATCCAGGATGGTGGCGCGCTTGTTGGACACGTGCGGCGTCTTGCCATCGGGCATCATGACTTCGCACATCACCAGCACGCCGTTCTCGCGCGCGGCGTCGGGATAGCAGGCGACCGGCTTCAGCACGCAGTCAGAGCTGTGGCCTTCAGCCTGCTGGGTGGACGAACCGTCAAAGCCCCACAGCGGAAGCTGTTCGAGGGTCGGGAACGACGCGAATTCCTTGATCTGCGTCTTACCGCGCAGGCTCGGCGTCGGCGTATATCCGTCGAGCCAGATATACTCCAGCTTGTACTTGGTCATTGAACCTCTCTGTTGATGATGCAAAACCGTGAGGAACCGAAAGCCAGTCGGCCGCCGCACGCGTACCCGGCCACCATCGGCCGGCTCTTACTAAGCAATTAAAATGCCAGTCGCTGCACTGCGGCACCGCCGAGCCTGCGGATGTCCACAGCGCACATCGCATTTTTAGCTGCGACAAAGCAGCGCGGCTGGCATGCGCCGCCGTCAGCCAAAATCTTCTCTCCGCCCCCTCCGCCGCCCGTTTCTGCAGCAAATTCGACTACGGCACCATCCGCCGATTAATGCCGCGGCAGCGTCATGTGACAGTCCGTGTCCAAACATCGGGTGCCTGGCAACCATTGCCTCGGCCCAAGCGTTGATCAGCCGCCCCCTGCCTCACAGGAAGCAAACCCAGATTTGCCTACTAATTATACAAAGCATGACTATTTCTTGGTCACTTGCACCCTGCCAGGCCCGGACCGATGTTGAAAGCACGGTAACCGCACACGAATGAGTCGGGCGCACCATGGAGGCTCGCACCGGCCAAAGGAGACTTTGACATGATCACCACGGGCCAAAATCAGGGATCGGCAACGATCTATCAATTCCCGGCAGGGGGCCGCGCGGCTCTCGGCGGGCGCCGCTATGGCGAAGCGCGGACGGCGCGCGATCTTGCCGCTGAAGTCGAGACCTCGGCATGCAGCGAGAGCTGGTACCACCAGGCCGCTATCGACGACGCCAAGCCGAGCCGCGATCACTGATGTCGATCGGGCGAAGAGGCGTGACGCACAAACGTCAGACAACGGCAGAACAGTAAGAGAGGGTCGGAACGAAGCGTTTCGGCCCTTTTTTCATGCCAGCTCACAGGCCGTCACCGGCCGCTTCGCATGCCGCAGCCTGGTCAGCCCAGCCCGCGAGATCTCGAGCGTGACGCCGCTGCCTTTGTAACGCGTGCCGGTCAGCGACAGCCGCTTCGTCAACGTCACCGCCTTGCCGTCGAGTTGCAGATGCGCGCGCGTGTCACCATTGAAGAACGCCGCAATGAACTGCGTGCCGTCGGCACAGCGATAATTCCGGAAGGCGGACTGCGCCCGTGCCGCCGAGGAACCAAAAACCTCGAAAAGAATTGCGCCGATGAGAATGGCGCCCCTGCGATAAGTCATATTCTCCCCCCGAGAGGCCGGTTATAGACCTGTCTGCGCCGATACTCCTGCGCCAAGACCTTATCAGCTGCAACAGGCCCGCCGATGTCAGAAGCCCCTGCCCGTCACCTCAACCTCGCCGGCGCCAGCAATTTTCGCGACCTCGGCGGCTACCAGACGCGTGACGGCCGGACGGTGCGCTGGCGGCAGATCTTCCGCTCCAACCATCTGGCGCATCTCACCGAGCAGGACGTCGCCGTGGTGCGCGGCCTCGGGGTCAGAAGCGCATTCGATTTCCGCGGCGTCGCCGAGCGCGCCGAGGCGCTGTGCGGCATGAGCGACGTGACCGTGCATTCGCTCCCGGTCGAGCCGACGGTGGTGGCCGCGCTGCGTGAAATCGCCAGCGACCGTCAGCTCTCGGAAGCCGACGCGATCGACGTGATGCGGGACTCCTATCGCGGCTACGTGCAGGACAACACGCCGCGCTATCGCACCCTGTTTGCCCATCTGCTTGAAGACCGCGCGCCGCTGGTGATCCACTGCACCGCGGGCAAGGATCGCACTGGCTTTGCCTGCGCGCTGATCCTGCACGCGCTCGGCGTGTCCGATCAGGTGATCGCGGACGACTATCTCCTGACCAACCGGTACTACAAGCGCGATCCGGCCCACAGCACCGAGCTGCCCGATGACGTCAAGCAGGTGCTCGGCACCGTACGTGCGGCGTTTCTGGAAGCGTCGTTCGCGGCGATCGATGCCGACTATGGCGGCCTCGACGGATATTTCCGCGAGGGCCTCGGGCTCGGCCCGGCCGAGCGCAAGGCGCTTGAAGGCCGCTATCTGCAGGCCTGATCCGTTCGTTCAGGCCGCAGCGGCCTCGAGCTCGAGCTCTGCGTCGAGATCGGCGATCACGTCCTCGAAGGCCGAGATGGCCTGCTGGATCGCCGCGATCTGCATCAATTCCCAACTGCCCACCGGCCCCTTGCGATTCTGTAGTGCTACGACGAGATCGCGCCGCTGTTCCTTAAGCTGAACGAGCGGTAAACCGTGATCCGGAAGATTTCCCATTGCAAAAACCCCTACCGTGGCTGGAGTTCCGCTTCTACGGAAAGGGTTCTGCAAACGACTTACAGAACTGCCGCCAATTTTATCCAACTGGCCTTCCCCCGTAGTCTTACGTAGTCAAGACGACGAATTTGCGCTGCGTGCCACTGCATCGTTGATCGCACCAAGCAATGCTTGAGTGACGCAATCGGTCGCCCACTCGCTCGTATGGAGATGCTCCTGCGCACCGTCATCGAGTTCGGAGAGCGGAATTCCGGCATCGACCCATTGCTTCATCAGTGCAAAGCGGCGAAACAGGTTGACTTTCCTGCTTGCAGCGACGTCGGCGATCATCGGCATGAACTGGTTGGCGAGCTTGACCACGTCTGGCGTGCCGATGATGGCCTGGGTGTACTGCGAATCCATCACAACGACGTCCAACGGCAGCGCGGCAAGCACATCTAGTCCTGCCTCGAATGTCGCTTGCACCTGATCGAAGTTGTAGTTCCTGTACACGGCGTTGGTGCCGACCTGCCAAATCACCATCACCGGTGCTTCAGCGATGACATCGGACTCGATGCGCGAGAACTCTTCCGGCGCCTCTTGCCCGCCGATCCCCCGGTTGACGATATCGATCATCCGGCCGAAGGACTGCTTCTGGCTTCGCCATAGGATCTCCAGCCGCGGCGGAAATGGGAGAACTCTATCGGCTCCCGCGGTCGATGATGATCCGAGGGCAACGATCTTGACCTTGCGTTCGCGCGCGAGCGCCTGCGCAAGATGCGGCAATCCGTAACTGAACTTGACGAGCTCGGGATGGGTTTCGCACGGCCTTGGTGTCGGCATCGCAAACATCCTTGAGGCGAATGAACTGATGAATGCGCGCAGTAGGAGATGAAATCGGCGGCATTGCAAATGAAATCCGCCTGATCATAGTGGGTGGCAGCCTGTTGCTGATACGGAGACCGCCATGAACGGAAAAGTCATCGTCATCACCGGCGCCCTTGGCGCGCTTGGCAAGGTGGTCGCCGAAGAAGCCCTGGCGCGCGGCGCGCGCGTCGCCGGCATTGATCATGCGGCCTCGCAGTTCGCGGCAACGGCCGACCGTATCGAGCTCGGCGGCGTCGACCTCACCGACATCACGCATGCGACAGCTGCGATCGACAAGGCGGCGGCGCATTTCGGCCGGCTCGACGCACTGATCAACATTGCCGGCGGCTTCACCTTCGAGGCGGTCAGCGACGGCGATCCCGTGACCTGGCAGCGCATGTATGCGATGAATGTGATGACCGCTTTCAACACATCGCGCGCCGCGATCCCGCACCTCACGAAATCGGGCGCCGGACGCATCATCAATATCGGCGCACTCGGCGCCTTGCAGGCCGCCTCCGGCATGGGCCCCTATGCTGCCTCGAAGGCCGGCGTGCACCGCCTCACCGAGTCGCTCGCCGCCGAACTGAAGGGCAAGGTCACGGTCAACGCGGTGCTGCCCTCGATCATCGACACCGCCGCCAATCGCGCCGCGATGCCGAAGGCCGATATCTCCAAATGGGTGACGCCGAAGGAACTCGCCGAGGTGATCCTGTTCCTCGCCAGCGACGCCGCGAGCGCCGTCACCGGCGCGCTGCTGCCGGTCAACGGGCGGGTTTAGTCTGCAACCAGGAGCCGCAGCTTCGACCGGAAGCGGATGCTTTGCTTGCCGGCGAGTGCCATGCCGTTGCCCTCGGCGGTCTCGTCGGTATAGGTGCCGGTGAAGCCGATGGTCACCACCTTGCGTTCCCAGACCGGACGTTCGCCATAGGTCGGCGAATGCTCCTCGTTGGTCACCTCGCCCTTCCACTTGCCATCAACCGCGGTGTAGCTGCCATAGGCGTAGAAGAACGAGTCGCCGCCGCGCATCTGGCCGTCGCGCAGCACCATGACGCCCTGGTTGCCGCCAGAGACGCCGTCGAGAAATTCGACGGTGATGTGATAGAGCCCGTTCCGGATCATGCAAATGGTCGCGCCGTTGTCCCCGGCCCAACATAACCGCTTGGCCCCGCATTGGGCAAATTCGATCCGCCTCGATGGGGGCAATTCCGCGCTATGCTGGCGCACCGAGTCGCGGCCGGATGCCGCCGGAGCCTGCCCGTTGGAAACCGCGCTTTATCTGCCCGTCAAACGCTTCCTCGAAAAGCTCGGCTTCACGGTGAAGGGCGAGATCGGCGGCTGCGACCTGGTGGCGCTGAGCAGCGATGATCCGCCGGTCGTCGTGATCGGCGAGCTCAAGCTCGCCTTCAATCTCGAACTGATCCTGCAGGCGGTCGACCGCGCCGGCGCCGCCGACGACGTGTGGATCGCGGCCAAGGTCTCGGCCCGCGGCAAGGGCCGCGAGAGCGACGCGCGCTATCGCAATCTGTGCCGGCGGCTCGGCTTCGGCATGCTCGGTGTCACCGACCGCGGCGACGTCGAGGTGCTGGTGCCGCCGCCGACCGCGGCACCGCGCCGCAATCCGAAGAAGCGCTCGCGCCTGATCACGGAGCATCAGAAGCGCAAGGGCGATCCCGCCATGGGCGGATCGACGCGCGCGCCGATCATGACGGCCTACCGGCAGCAGGCGCTGGCCTGCGCGTGTGCGCTCTCGGATGGGCCCCGGCGCGTCAAGGACCTGCGGGCCGAATGCCCCGACGCCGGCAAGATCCTGCAGCATAATGTCTACGGCTGGTTCGATCGCGCCGAGCGCGGCATCTATGTACTGACCGATGCCGGTCGTGCCGCGCTGAAGCGCTGGCCCCAGCAGCCGAATGGTGTGTCAGGGCCAGAAGCTGCCCCGTAACTAACCAACTGGGGGAGATCATGATCGTCGTCACCGGCAGCGTCACCGCCCGTCCCGACTCTTTCGACGAGGTGCGGCGATTGAGCCTCGAGCATGTCCATCGCTCGCGCACCGAGCCCGGCTGCATCTCGCATGCGGTTCATGTCGACTGCGAGAATCCGCTCAAGCTGGTGTTTTTCGAGCAATGGGCCGACCGCGCCGCGCTGGCGGCGCATTTCGCGGTCCCCGCGTCGCACGACTTCGTCCGCTCCCTGCAATCTCTGGCGGCCGCCGCGACCACCATCGAACTTTACGACGCTCACAAGATTGAGAGACTCTAGCTGCATGGCTGGATTGCCATCTCATATTCATATTGCAATGCAACATTGGGGACCTTACGTATCTCCCGCGATTCAAAGATGAGGCGGCGATGAGCGGAGACTGGAACACCAAGTATGGCACAAGGCGCGTGCGGCATGATCCGCCGACGCTGGAGGAGGCTATCTTCGCAGCCATTGGCATCACCGATGACGTGGAGGCTCAGGCCGAGATCGCATCGTCCTTGATGGGCCTGCCCTATGACGAGGTGCTGGCCGAGGTGAAGAAGACCGCGCGCGTCAGCGCCCGCACCGGTACGGCAACGCGCGTGATCGCCGGCGAACAGGGGGCGCAGCGTTCCGTCGTGGTCGAGCGCCGCGTGGTTCGCCGCTTCGCCACCGACAAGCGCACCGGCACCTGAACAACGACATCCAGCTACTTAAAGAAAAAGGGCAATCCGCTGAGCGGATTGCCCTTTTTGTCTTTGAGGTGAGTTCTTGAGCTCAGGCTGCCCGGCCCCAGCCGGACATCTGCATCACCATTCGCCAATAGGCGCGGTTCATGTCGACGATCGCGCGCGCGGCCGCGATCGGCGTCACCGGAGCGATCGGCGGCGAAGCCGCGGCCGGCACCTGTTCGGCCTGGTGCTGCTCGGTCAGGTCGATGCTGCCGGTGGACTCACCATGACGGAAGGTCAGCTGCGCACCGAACTTGGTGGCGAGCGCACGCATCGCGTCGTTCTGCGCGCCGGTGGTGATGCGCAGGCTGCCGTAGCCCTTGGCATGCGCCTCGGCGATCAGCTTGCGGAACAACGTGCTGCCAACGCCCTTGCGCCGCGCCGACCGCTCGACGCTGAAGGCGATCTCGGGCTGCGCATCCGGCGACTGTTCCGGCGGATGCAGCTCGGCGGCGCCGCGGACCACGCCATCCTCGAAATAGGCGATGATGACCGTGCCGTCGTTGGCGCAGCGCTCGGCATAGCGGCGGATGAAGCTGTCGTCGATGAAGCCATGAAAACGATCATGACGGCTGGTTCGATCCAGTCTCAACAGATGATCGCGCAGCAGGGGAAGCTCCTCCTGCTGGCTCAACGTCCGCACGGTGCCCCGGGCAGATGTCGAACTGATGGAATCGTTGTTCATTTCATAACTCCTCTTGGTAGCCCTCGAGGAGGCGTCGACTCCCTAACCGACCCTATATTGTGCGCCGCACCATATAATTCAAGTACTCAGATTCATTTAAGTAAACAATGATGTGATCGGAAAATCACATCATCACCCCATTATAATACCAGCTGGGTTTGGGTGACGACGGCAACCAGTTTCCCGTCCTCGGTTTCCAGCCGGGTCTGCCAGACCTGGGTGCGCCGGCCCCGGTGAACCGGCGTCGCCGTGGCGATCACGGTGCTCCCTTCCTTGGCACCGCCGATGAAGTTGGTCTTGCTCTCCAGCGTCGTGGTGCCCTTGGCGTCCTCAGGCAGGTTGATCACGGTCGCGGCGGCACCGACCGAGTCCGCAAGGGCCATCACCGCGCCGCCGTGGATCGTGTTCCGCAGGGTACAAAGGTCCGGCCGAACCACCATCTTCGCGACCACGCGATCCTGGCCGGCCTCGGTGAAGGTGACGCCCTTCAGTTCCGCAAACGGCATCTTCATCGACTGGATCTTTTCGAGCGGCGTCATGGGCACTCCCTGGCTTGCGCGGGCTTCTTTGAGGTTGGTGCCGGCATGATGGATTGCCTGACCGGGCCGGGCAATGACCTCCGAGGTAATCAAGCGGATGACGTCATGGCGCCGTGACAATCCTTGGCGAGTCTGCATACCGTCTGCGATGCGTGACTTCCCTCCCCGCCGGATCGTCTGCCTGACCGAGGAGACGGTCGAGACGCTCTATCTGCTCGGCGAGCAGGACCGCATCGTCGGCGTCTCCGGCTATGCCGTGCGGCCGCCGCAGGTCCGCCGCGAGAAGCCGCGGGTGTCGGCATTCATCTCCGCCGACATTCCAAAGATCCTGGCGCTCGATCCCGATCTGGTGCTCGCCTTCTCCGATCTGCAGGCCGACATCGTCGCCGATCTCGTCCGCGCCGGTGTCGCCGTCCATGTCTTCAATCAGCGCGATGTCGCCGGCATCCTTGCGATGATCCGCAGCCTCGGTGCGATAGTCGGCGCTGCCGATCGCGCTGAACGGCTCGCGCAAGGCCTCGAACAACGGCTGGCCGCGATCGCCGCAACGCCGCGTCCGGCGCCGCGGCCAAAAGTCTATTTCGAGGAATGGGACGATCCACTGATCAGCGGCATCGGCTGGGTGTCCGAATTGATCGAGATCGCCGGCGGCGAGGACGCGCTGCCGCATCTGCGCGCGCACAAGGCCGCCAGGGATCGCATCGTCACGCCTGATGCCGTGCGCGAAGCGATGCCCGACGTGATCCTGGCATCCTGGTGCGGCAAGAAGGTCGTGACCGACCGCATCAGGGCCCGCGACGGCTGGAGCGACATTCCGGCTGTCCGCAACGATCGCATCGTCGAGATCAAGTCGCCGATCATCTTGCAGCCCGGCCCCGCCGCGCTGACCGATGGGCTCGATGCGATCGTCAATGCGTTGTGGGCGCGGCACCTATGATTGCTCGCCGCAGTCATTATGAGGCTTCGGGATAACGCCCGTTGCTCACGTCACCGCATTCACGACCTGATATTCTGGCCGGCGCCACACCTCGCCATTGATCACCTCCTCAATGATCTCGGCGGCCCTCAGCACCTCGGCTTCGCCGATATAGAGCGGCGTGATCCCGAACCGCATGATATCAGGCGCCCGGAAGTCACCAATCACGCCGCGGGCAATCAGCGCCTGCATGGCGGCATATCCGCCGGCGAAGGCGAAGGACACTTGCGACCCGCGCTGCGCATGCGCCCGTGGCGTTACCAGCATCAGCGAGGGACAGCGTCGCGCGATCTCAGCTATTAACAAGTCGCCGAGCGCGAGTGAGCGTGCGCGGACTTCGCCCATATCGACACGATCCCAGATGTCGAGCGATGCTTCCAGCGCGGCCATCGCCAGCACCGGCGGTGTGCCGACACGCATGCGCTCGACGCCACCGGCAGGTTGGTAACGGAGATCGAAGGCGAACGGCTTGGCGTGCCCCATCCAGCCCGATAACGCGGCGCGCGCCTGATCGGCATGCCGCGGCGCGACGTAGAGGAAGGCCGGCGCGCCGGGACCCGCGTTGAGATATTTATAGGTGCAGCCGGCGGCGAAATCGGCGCCGACGCCGGCAAGATCGACAGGCAGCGCGCCGGCCGAATGCGCGAGATCCCAAACCGTGACGATGCCGAGTGCATGCGCCTTCGCGGTCAGGGTCCGCATGTCGTGGCGACGGCCGGTGCGGTAGTCGACCTCCGTCAAATAGAGCACCGCAATGTCGTCCGACAGCGATGGCTCGACCTCCTCCGGGGCCGCCAGCCGCAATTGATGGCCGCGCCCGAGCGTGGCGATCAGCCCTTCCGCCATATAGAGATCGGTCGGGAAATTACCGGTATCGGACAGAACGACCTTGCGCTCCCGGTTCATCTCGAGCGCGGCCGCAAGCGCCTGATAGACTTTGAGCGACAGCGTGTCGCCAATCATCACCGTGCCGGCCGCGGCGCCGATCAGGCGAGCGATGCGGTCGCCCACGCGGCGCGGCTGCACATACCAGCCGGCGCTGTTCCAGGCGCGAATGAGCTCGTCGCCCCACTCGGCCGTGATGACCTGCGCAACGCGTTCGGCAACGCCCAGTGGCAGCGCACCAAGCGAGTTGCCGTCAAGATAGATGACATCCGCGGGCAGATGAAACATCGCCTTGGTGTCGTCGTAGACGCGCAGCTGCGATTTCGCTTCGATCATGACTCCTCGCCTAGAGAACGGTGCGGACACGCCACAGTTCGGGAAACAGCTCGACCTCGAGCATCCGCTTGAGATAGCTGACCCCACCGGTACCGCCGGTGCCGCGCTTGAAGCCGATGACGCGCTCCACCGTCGTCACGTGATTGAAGCGCCAGCGGCGAAAATAATCCTCGAAGTCGACCAGCTTCTCGGCGAGCTCGTAGAGCGTCCAATTGGCTTCGGGAGCTTCGTAGACGCGGCGCCAGGCTTGCATCACGCCCTCGTCGAAGTGATGGGTCTCGTGAACGTCGCGTGACAGGACGGTGGCGGGCATGGTGAGCCCCTTGCGATCGGCAAGCCGGAGCACCTCGTCATAAAGGCTCGGCGTCGCAAGCTCGGTCTTGAGCAAGGCCGTCACCTCGGGATCATGCGCGTGCGGTTTCAACATCGCGCCATTGCGATTGCCGAGCAGATACTCGATCAGCCGGTATTGATACGACTGGAGGCCCGAGGATTGTCCGAGCCGCGAGCGGAAATGGGTATATTCGCTGGGCGTCATGGTACGCAGCACGTCCCAGGCGTTGTTCAACTGCTCGAAGATGCGGGAGACACGCGCGAGCATCTTCATCGCCGGCGACACCTCTTCGCGGGCGATGGCATGACGGGCGGCGCGGAGCTCGTGGATGGCGAGCCGCATCCACAGTTCGGAGGTTTGATGCTGGATGATGAAGAGCATCTCGTCATGCGCGTCCGAAATCGGGTGCTGGGCGCCGAGCAGCGCATCGAGTTGCAGATAGTCGCTATACGACATTTTCCGGGCGAAATCGGTCTCGGCGCCCTCGACCGCGGGATCGTAGTCGTTGCTGCTCATGACACATCCTCTCGATCGATCCCCGCCTCAAGCAAGGCCCAGGAGGCGCCTCGTGATGGCAGAGGATGGATCCTTCAGCCCATCGACAACAGTAAAATGGTTATGCCCGGGGTCGACGACGAGGTGCGTGGGCACGTCGAATCCGGTCCAGATGTTGGCCATCAGTTCTGCCTGACGGATAAACTCGGGTCGCTCGCTGCCACCGACCCAGGTGGTGAGCGGCGACTTGCCCCGTGGCAGATGCAAGGCGGCGCTTTCGAGCGCTGCCTCGCCCATGTTCATCCGGAGCGTCTCGTTCATCACGGTCTTCAGGAGCGGTCGCAGGTCGTGCAGACCGCTGATCGACAGTGTCGCCACGATTCTGTCGTAGACCTCAGGTTCGAGACGGCTATCGTCGCACAGCACGCGCGTAACGAGATGGCCGCCTGCGGAATGGCCGGCCAATCGAATAGGCCCGGAAACCTCGGAGGCAGCCGAGGCAATCGCGACCGCGATCTCGGCCGTGATGTCTGAGATGCGCGCGGCCGGCGTCAGCGTGTAGCTTGGCAGCGCCACCGTCCAGCCGTGGCTTCGCGCGCCCTCGGCGAGGTCGGTCCATGACGATTTATCGAAGCGCATCCAGTAACCGCCATGCACGAAGACGACGAGACCTTTGCTGTCGCCGTCCGGCAGGATCAGGTCGAGACGCTGCCGCTCTCCCGATCCATAGGCGATATCCGACTTGAACGATTTAAGTCTGGCGCGGTAGGCCGCTGCCCGTTCCGCCCACCGCGCCGGCAGCTCATCTGATCCCGGCACGTGGGCCGAATTGGCGTAGGCATCATCCCAATCGCGCATCGTGGCTCCCCCGAAGATTCGCAGTCGATCGGACGCCATTTTGCCACCGGCGGGGCTGTTCGCCCAGCCTTTATTTTAAACTTAAAGCATCTGACTGCCCCTCGCCCGAGCCCTCCCCGGCAAGCGGAGCGATAGCGCGCCGAGCCCGTGACACAAAAGGGCTACGCCTTCTCCACCCCGCACCATTCCGCGATGAACAGCGCAATGGCCTTGGTCGACTGCCGCAGCGAGTCCAGATCGACATATTCGTTGAAGCCATGCATCGCCGCGCCGCTGGCGCCGAAGCAGAGGCTTGGGATGTCGTAGTTCAAGCCGTAGAAGCGCGTGTCGGTCAGCGCGGTGAAGGCGCGGTCTTCCACCGCACCGCCATAGACTGCGTGATGTGCCTTGGCGAACGCGGCTTCCGGGGCCTCGGAGTTCACCAGTTCGTAGCCTTCCGACAGGAAGCCCGACCATTCCACCTGCGGCGGATTGTTGGAGAGGAAACGATGGTCGCGCGCCGCGGCCGCAACGCAGGCCAGGATCTCCTTCTGGCACTCGGCGATCGACCAACCCGGCAGCACCGCGATGCGGCAGTCGACATCGCACCAGGCCGGCACGCTGGAGGCCCAGTCGCCGCCCTTGATGATGCCCGGGTTGAAATTGATCGGATGATTGACGTCCTTGAAGTGGCGGTCAGCCTTGGCGCGCTCGTTCCAGGCGACCTCGAGCTTCTCCACCGCATGCACCAGATGATACGCCGCCATGATCGCGTTCGAGCCGGCGCCGGCCTCGAACACGTGCACCGGGAAACCGCGCACCTTCAGCCGGAACCAGATCACGCCGACCTGCGAGCGGATCATCTTGCCGTTGGTCGGCTCCGGGATGAAGCAAGCATCGGCGCGATAGCCGCGCTGCAAGGTCGAGAGCGCCCCGACACCGGTGCTCTCCTCCTCGATCACGGACTGGAAGTGGATCCGCGCCGTCGGCTTCAGGCCGGCCTTCTTGATCGCATCCAGCGCATAGAGCGCGGCGATAGTGCCGGACTTCATGTCGCAGGCGCCGCGGCCATACATCCTGCCGTCCTTGATCACAGGCGAGAACGGCGGCGTCTCCCACATCTCCAGCGGACCGATCGGCACCACATCGCAGTGGCCCTGCAGGATCAGCGATTTGCCGGCATTGGTCGCGGGGCGGTAGGTGCCCACCACCGTGCGCGCCTTGGAAAAATCATGCTCGATCGGGCCGAAGCCGCGCAGATCCCGGAGCTCGTCGAGATTGATGTGCCAGTCGTCGACCTCATAGCCGCGCTCGCGCAGCAGGTCGCCGATCATGTCCTGGCACGGCCCCTCGGCGCCGCGGGTCGAGGGGATCGCGACAAAGGCCTGCGTCGTCGCAAGCTGCGCATCGAATCCCTCGTCAACGGCGCTAAGGATTCGGTGTTGCGTCTCGGCAGTCATGCGGCAGCTCCATGGGGACATCAGAAAAGGTGGGAGCCGCAGCGTAACCTGATTTCACTCCGCCGGGTATTGCGCAAAATAGGCATCCCGCAATGCATCTTCGAGCAGGCGGCCTTCCGAATAGCCATCGAGCGTTGTCGGCCGCGTCACGCCGTCGAGCAACCGCGGGCACGGCTCGGGCGCGCCGAGCACGGTGCGCACCGGAATACGCTCGGCATAGATCGGCAACTCGTAATCCTCATCGTCGTCGGCGACGCCCTTGGCGCGCACCTTCGCCGAGGCCTCCTCGATCTCCATCGCGATGAACGAGGTCGCCTTGATCTCCTGCTTGTTGCTGGCGCGCAGGCTCGCGGTGCGCTCGGGAAAGAAGCGGTCGACCATCGCAACGATCGCCCGCTCTTTCTCTGCGGGATCGGTGACGAGATAGGCCGACCCGAACGCCATCACGGCGCGATAGTCGGCCGAATGGTTGAAGCCGCAGCGCGCCAGCACCAGGCTGTCGAGATGGGCGACCGTCAGGCACACCCGCTGCCCTTCCGACTGGTTCTCCAGCATCCGGCTCGCGCTCGAGCCGTGCCAGTAGAGCTTGGTGCCCTCGCGCCAGAAGAAGGTCGGCGTGCAATAGGGCTGACCGTCGATCACGTAGGAGACGTGGCACAGCATCGAGGCATCCAGGATCTTGTGCACGGTGGCGTGGTCGTAGAAGCCGCGGTCATGGCGGCGCTTGACCCGGTTGCGGGACGACATTGGGTAGGATGACTTGGGGTAGGACGACTCGGGGTAGGACGGAGCGGATGCGCCTTCGGTCACAGTTGGCCTCGCGAAATCTGGAATCTGTCCAGAGTTGTAGCGGGTGATTTGGTCTGCGATAGTGCCAATTCCATGCGAAAAATTCCGACCAATTCCCGTAAGCCCGCGGCGCGCAAGCCGGAGCTGCCGCTCGACCTCACCGGCCCGCATGTCACGGCCGGCGCGGCCTCGCAGCAGCGGCTCTATCAGGCGCTGTGCCACACCATCGTCGGCGGCCTCGTCAAGCCGGGCGAGCCGCTGCCGCCGTCGCGCGCGCTCGCCAGGCAGACCGGCTTCCGCCGCAATGCCGTCACCACGGCCTATGAGCGGCTGATCGCCGACGGCTTTGCGGTGGCGACCACCGGCTCCGGCACGTTCGTCGCCGCGCGCATTCCCGCGCAGTCCGGTACGTCGCGACGTGCGAAGATCGCGATCGAGCCGCCGCAGCACGATGCGCTGTCGCTCGGCTGCACCCATATCGATGAGCGCGCGCTGCAGCGCTTCCGCGCCTTTGCCGGCCGCAGGCTGCGCGCCTTCGGCTCCGAGCACCTGCATTACGGCGATCCCCGCGGCAGCAGCGAGTTGCGCGCCGCAATCGCCGACCATCTGCTGTCGGCGCGCGGGCTGCGCTGCGATCCCGACCAGATCATGCTGGCCTCGGGCACGCTGCATGCGCTGCGCATCGTGCTCGGGGCGATCCTCAAGCCCGGCGACCAGGTCTGGTGCGAGGACCCCGGCTATCCGGCGGCGCGGCGTGCGATCGAGCATTGCGGCTATCGGCCGGTGTCGGTACCGGTCGACGCTTCCGGCATGCGCATCGACAAGGGGCGCGTATCCGCTCCCGCGGCGCGCGCCGCCTACGTCACGCCGTCACACCAGTTCCCGCTCGGCGTGCAGATGTCGATGCCGCGCCGGCTCGAGCTGCTCGACTGGGCAAGAGATGCCGGCGCGTTCGTGTTCGAGGACGATTACGACAGCGAGTTCCGCTACGACGGCGCTCCGCTGCTGTCGCTCGCCGGCATCGATCATCTGCGCCGCGTGATCTACATGGGCACGTTTGCGAAGACGCTGTTTCCGGGACTACGGATCGGTTACTGCGCCCTGCCCGAGGCCTTGATCGGCCCGGTGACTGAAGCACGCGCCGCGCTCGACCGTTTTCCCGGCACATTGATGGAAGGCGCGGTCGCCGACATGCTGAACTCCGGCGCCTTCGCCGCCAATCTGCGCAAGTCGCGAAAACTCTATCGCGAGGCGCGCGATGTGCTCGCCTCGACACTTGCCACTGCATCCGAGGGCGAGCTCACGGTTCCCGTGCCGTCGCAGGGCCTGCATCTCGTGGCGCGGCTCGATCCCGCGACTGATCCGCTGGTTGCCGCGCAGGCGAAGGCAGCCGCGGGCGTCGGCGGCTGGCTGCTCGCCGAGACCTATTATCGCGCGCAGCCACTGCCCGGCTTCGTCCTGGGATTCTCCGGTCATCCGGTTCCGCAACTCGTCGCAGCGGCGGAACAACTGGCGAAGACAACGCTGACCGCACTGCGCGCGACGCGCAAGATATCCCACAAGGCATCCGCGAGACCGCGCTCTAGGAGAATCGCAATCACCTGACTAAGGTCGCCCGCGTTGAGTCGTTGAGTCAGTGTCCGCTTAAGGAGATACCGGATGCCCAATCGCAACGTCCTGTATCTCGTGATCGGCGCGCTGGTCGTGATCGCAGGCATGCTCGGTTACAATCTTTACCAGGCGAAGAAGCAACCCGAAGGCCTGCAGATCAATGTCGGCCCCGACGGGCTCAAGATCCAGAACAAGTGAAGGAGGCCGCGATGTTGCGCAGGGGACTGGTCGCGCTGGTCGGCATCGCAGCACTTGGCGCGATGGTTCACTCCGCCGCCGCAGAGCAGTCCTTCATGCGCGAGGGTGACATCGTCGACCTCAGGGTCGGTCAGCGTGTCTTCGTCGATGATGGCTCGTGCCCCGCCGGGCAGATCAAGCAGGTCGTCGGTTCCAAGCTGAGCGAGAACGGCGTGGTGCGCACTCGCAGCTGCGTGCCGCGCCTCGCCAAAAAATAAACGCCCCGCTGTCGCGAGGCGCTTGCTTCATCGCTGCGTTGACGCCCTGCTCAGTTCGAGATCGGCTCGAACATGCATTGCAGCGTCGGCTTGGCGATCTTGGTGAAGGTCGGGCCGATCTCGCCCTGCTTCGACGGCGGCACCCAATCGGTCTCGATGGTCGGCACGCCGGTCTCGCTGATCCCGCGCAGCAGCGCCTGGCGGAGATCGGGATCGTCCACCGTCGCAGCCGCGTGATCGTGCAGGCAACCGCAAACCGCCTCGGGATGGGCCCAGCGGCCCAGCATATGCGGCGCGCACTGGCGCACGAATTCGTCGCGCGGCTCAGGCACCCGGTACAGCGACCGGATCTGCATCGACTCGAGGGGAAGCTGGGATTGAGCCTGCGCGGAACCCGCCAAAGGGCCGATCAAGGCGAGCGATGCGAGCATCGCGGCGGAACAGATTCGGAGCAACATGGGGAGCCTTTACCGGCGTTTCTGTTTTTCGCGTCGCGATCAGTTGGCCTGCGCGACCACCATCGGGGCCGCGGTGACGACCGGCGAGCCGTTATAGGAGAAGGTGCCGATGCCGGGCAAACCGGTGTCCGGGGTGCCAGCCATTGACGAACCGGCCATCACGAAAGCGAAGGCGAGGATCAGGCTCATGGTCCGCATCTGACAGTCTCCGTCATTTCGGGTCGGCGCCCGGCGCCGTTGTGTTGACGGTTTGATAACGATCTGCCGTTTCGGGAGTTCTGCGGAACAAGCTGAAAATGGTTTCGTCGGGATGAGAATTGTTTCGTCGGCCGGCGGTCCACGAAACATTCAGCGGAAAATCCCAATGCTTTCAATGGCCGCTGCGCGGTAGGCAGCCTGCTCAAGATTTCGCACATTCAACGGCTTGGCTGTGGATGGCTCGATTATGCCTGCAAATTGAGTGCGCTACCGCGCTTTCTTAACTTTCCTCTGCTGAGACAGAAAGCAGTCCAGCAAGGGCGGAATGAACCGGGCGACGGTTCGGCCGACTCATGTGGACGCCGTGCAACCAACTCCGCGGTGGCACGTTGTCGTGATCCCGATCCAACGGTTGTTGAGATCAATCCAACGAAGGATGTCCGTCGTGGGCAATGGCAACATCGGTGTTGGCAATGAATCCGCGGCCCGCAAATCCGGCGAGCAGCAACAGATGACGGCCGCGATGCCGCAGCAGGGCGCTTATGTGATGGGCGACAATGAGTGCGCGCCGCAGAAGCTGGTCCGCCTCGTCGGCTGCCGCGACTCGAAGCTCAAGCCGGGCCTCAGCATTGGCACGAAGCAGCTCGGGCAAACCAAGCGCTAGCTCGCCAGCTGCTTGAACCATCGGGGCCAAGCCCTTGCTCTTCCTACTGAATGAACTCGCCGCACTTCTGCACGGCGGTGGCATCGGCCGCTCCCCATGGCATGATCGGCACCGACGACGTCGAGTTCTTCGGCGAGCCTTCGATCAGCTTGTCCGAATAGACCATGTAGACCAGCACGTTGCGCTTGGCGTCGCAGCCGCGCACGATCTGCATCTTCTTGAAGAACAGCGACCGGCGCTGCCGGAACATGTCGTCGCCCTGGCCGAGCTTGTTCTTGAAGCGGATCGGCCCGATCTGCCGGCAAGCCAGCGAGATATCAGAGACTTCCTCGGCAAGGCCGAGCCAGCCCTTGAAGCCGCCCTTCTCCGGCACCGTGAAGTGACAGGCAACGCCCTCGACCTCGGGGTCGTCGACGCCATAGGTCGCGAGCTTGTCGTTGGGGCTCACCCATTTGAACACCGTCGAGCGGCGGAAGATCAGGTCCGGCTCGTCGGCCGCCGCCGCAGGCGTTGCCTGCCCCAGGGTCGCCAATGAGGTGAGCAACATCAGCAGCGCCGCGCACCCCCATCGAGACAGCAGTCGCACGTCACACAAGCTCACAGTTCTCGATGTCATTGAGGTCTCCGCGGGGTAGGTCCCGCCTATGTAGTGCGCAAACGCCGCACAGGAAGGCGCTGACAGTTCGGTGATCGCGCAGGGCGCTTTAACCTCTTGTGAGGCTTTTTTGTTACTCTTTCGTCGAAACTTGGCCCCTCACGGAAGGGTTAGATCGCTTGCGCTGGTGAACGCGTACCGCGTCTGCGACAACCAACAGATAGCTTGGACTGGGATTCGGAATATGCGCGCAAGCGGACGTCGGATTTCGATTTTTGATTCTGCGAGTGGGCGGTTCTGGCAGTTTGCAGTTCTGACGGCGGCCGGCACCGTGGCCGCCTCCTCGCAGGCCGATGCGGCGCTGTTCTACTGGAACCGCGACTCCACCTATTACGGCGATGTCGAGCCGATGCCGCAGCCGGTTCGGCCGAAGCCGAAGCGCAATCTCGCCAAGAAGACTCCGGCGATCGTGAAGGAGGCCGGCGGCAAGCCGCAGGGTCCCTTGATCATCTCGGTCTCGATCGACCAGCAACGGGTCAGGATCTACGACGCCAACGGCCTCTACGCCGAGAGCCCGGTGTCGACAGGCATGAAGGGGCATTCGACCCCGATGGGTGTCTTCAGCGTCATCCAGAAGCAGAAGTACCATCAGTCCAACATCTACAGCGGCGCGCCGATGCCGTACATGCAGCGCATCACCTGGTCGGGCATCGCCATGCACGCAGGTGTGCTGCCCGGCTATCCGGCCTCCCACGGCTGCATCCGCATGCCGATGTCGTTTGCGGTCAAGATGTACAATTGGACGCGGATGGGCGCCCGCGTGTTCGTGACGCCGGGTGCGATCTCACCGGAGAATTTCTCGCATCCGTTGCTGGTGACGCAGAGGGTCGCGCCGCAGCAGCCGGTGGCCGACGAGATTCTGAAGATGGATGCGCCGCTCGGCGTGAAGAGCGACAAGGGCGCGGACAAGCCGCAGACCGGGCTAGATTTGCGCAGCAGCGTCGGCCATGCCGCCGCCGCGTCGCTGCGCGACAACACCCACACCGCCGACGCCAGCGCGGCGAGCGCGTCGGTGACGATGTCCGATGCGTCCTCCGCCGCGAGCGATCCCATCGCCGACAAGCTTGCAGCCGATCCGTCACAGCCGACAAAGCCCGGGATCGCCGCGGCCGACAAGCCGGCCGAGACCAATTCCGCCGGCAACGGCAGCGTCGCCACCGACGACAAGTCGGCCAGCGAAACCACCGGCAGCACCGACACGCCGAAGTCGGAGGTCTCCGCGAACGACCCGGTGAAGGCCGAAGCCAAGGCCGACGAACCGAAAGCGGATACCGCCAAGCCCGGCGTCGCCGAGGCGCCCAAGGTCGACGCGTCGAAGCCCGATGCGGCCAACGACGCCGCCAAGGCGGTGGATGGCGTAAAGGCCGCCGACACGCCCGCCGAGGCAGCAACCGCGGCCGACGCGCCCGACGCCAACAAGGATGTAGCCAAGGATCCGGCACGGTTGCCGGGCATCGCCAGGATCGACGTGTCGAAGCGCGCCGGCCAGATCGCGGTGTTCATCAGCCGCAAGGATTCCAAGCTCTATGTGCGGCAGAACTTTGCGCCGTTGTTCGAGGTGCCGGTGACGATCGCCGCCAGCGACCGGCCGCTCGGCACGCATGTGTTCACCGCGGAGGCCGACAAATCAGATACCAACCTGCTGCGCTGGTCGGTGGTGACGCTGCCGACCCGCAACGCCACCCGCATCGACGTCGAGGACCGCACCTCGCATCGTCGCAAGGTGGCGGCCGCAGCGCCGGTCGAGATGAAGCCGCAACCGGCGACCAACAGCCCGGCCGAAGCGCTCGACCGCATCGCGATTCCGGCTGACGTGATGGCGCGGATCAACGAAGCGCTCGGCACCGGCGGATCGATCATCGTCTCCGACCTCGGCGTCAACCAGGGCGAGACCGGCGAAGGCACCGACTTCATCCTGCCGCTGCGCTGATGTGATCGTAGCCCGGATGGAGCGCAGCGAAATCCGGGACAGTCTGTCCGCGGAGAGTGCGGACGCGGATTGCGCTGCGCTCCATCCGGGCTACCCGCTATAACGCCTTCTTGAAAGCCTGCGCCTGCCCGCTGGATTATGATGCGAGCCGCATCTGTTCCGGGGACGAGACCATGATGGACCGCAGGACACTGATCGTGGCGGCCTTGGCCGCGGCCGCAGGATCCCGTGCGCTGCATGCCGAGCAGCCCGCGATGAGCCGGATCACCGCCTACGCCTTCTCATTCCCGGCACTCGACGGCGGCGACATCCGCCTTGCCGACTATGCCGGCCGTCCCCTGATGATCGTGAACACGGCGTCGCTCTGTGGCTTCACGCCGCAATATGCCGGCCTGCAACAATTGTGGACCGAGTTCCGCGATCGCGGCTTCGTCATCATCGGCGTGCCCTCCAATGATTTCGGCGGCCAGGAGCCCGGCGGCCGGACCGAGATCGCCGAGACCGCGCAGCATCAATATGGCGTCACCTTCCCGATCGCGGCGAAAGCGGTGGTCCGCGGCACGAGCGCGCATCCGTTTTACCGCTGGGCCGCGGCGGCACGGCCGAAGGACGTGCCGCGCTGGAACTTTCACAAATACCTGATCGGCCGCGACGGCTACATCGCGGATGTCTTCCCTGAGTCGGTCACGCCCGACGACACCCGCATCAAGACCGGGATCGCACGGGCATTGGCGGCGGCCTGAGAAGCCACGATAATCCCCGGAATTAACTGATCCGACGAGGATTTTGGACACGCGCCCGCCACGTTCATTGCCTTGGCGTCGCGACTGCGACTAGGGTACGATCGGTTGGGGGCGAAAGCGGCCCGGTCGCGGCAAAGCCGCTACCTGGAGCGCGATCAGCAGGGAACACACCATGCGCATTGCGGCAGGTCTGATTTTCGCAGGGACCGTATCGTTGCTCGCGTCGAGCGCAGCTTGGTCGCAGACGCCGCCCGCCAAGGGCGCCGCTGCTGCGCCGGCG
>NZ_LGHK01000366.1 GCF_001908235.1 Bradyrhizobium sp. NAS96.2 | reverse complement strand
CTGCAGCACCGCCTCACGTTCCCTTAAGCGCGGTTTCCTCCCTTGGAGGCTTTCGGACGCCGGCCGCCGAATACGCGGCGCCGTCCCTCAAGCGGCCGGCGTCCGAAACCCTTCACAAAAGCCGGCGTTCCTAAGGGTGGGGTCGCGTGTCGGCTTTACCCTCGAAAGCGGCATCCCGGATTTATGGGTACCGCCCTAGATTGAGCTGAGCTAAAGTTGTGACGGATGTTCACCTCTCCGCGTCGGGAGAGGTGGACCGAATCCGTGGTCAACCGTTTCAACTTAACTTCATCCTGCTTTAGGCCCGCGCCGGCGCGTCCGCGAGCGAGCTCAGCGCGATGCCGCCGACGATCAGCGCCGCGGCAATCGCCAGCGAGAGATCGATCGGCTCGCCGAGCAGCAGCGCCGCGGTCAGGATGCCGACGATAGGAGTTCCCGTCGTGCCGAGCGAGGTGGTCAGCGCCGGCAGGCTCTTGTTGACCATCGACATCGCCCAATAGGCCAGCGCCGTGCCGATGAAGCCGGAATAGAGGAACAGCAGCACGAGGTGCGGCGACCAGGTCACCGCGGGCACGCCCTCGGTGACCAGCGCTGACATCGTCAGCACCAGCGTTGCGACCAGCACCTGCCACAACAGCAATTGGAGCGGCGTCGCGATCCAGCGGTGCGAGCGGATGTAGATGATGTTGGCGGCCCAGCAGATCGCGGCGAGGATGATCATGCCGGCCCCGGCGATCACGTGCAAATTGCTCCAGTCCAGCGATGTCGGGTTGAGGATCACGCAAAGGCCTGCGAGTCCGGAAGCAACGCCGACGAGCTTGAGCGCGGCGAGCCGTTCGGTCCGCGCGGCGCCCGCGGCGAGCGCGACCCACAATGGCGTGGTGTAGCCCAGCACGATGCCCTTGCTGGCCGGCAGATAGCGCAAGCCAGCGGCGACCAGCGTCGAGAAGAACGTCATGTGCAAGAGCGCGACGCTGAGCACGACCGGGACGTCGGCGAGCCGCGGAATGATCAGATTGCCGCTGGCGCGCAGGATCACCAGCAGCGCGATCAGGGCGACCCAGCTGCGGATCGATGCAGTCCATAGCGGCGGCACCGCCTCGACGAGCGTTTTCGTCACCGACCAGTTGATGCCCCAGGCCAGCACCACGACGATGAACAGGGCGGCGGCTTTGGCGGGCGAAAGTGACTGGTTCACGACAGAATCCTTGCAGGCGATACCCCCTGTGAATAGGATCACTCTGGCTCTCTCGAAAGAGCCAGATTTGATAGAACAAAGGAGCCAGATTGATCCTCGCCGAATTGCTGGCGCTGAAGCGGGCCGACGATGCCGGGTTGACTGCGCAACTGACCCAGCAGCTGCGCGGGCTGATGACGGGCGGCCGGATCAGGAGCGGGGCTGTGCTGCCGTCGAGCCGCACGCTGTCGGCGGCGCTCGACGTGTCGCGCAACACGGTGACGCACGCCTATGAGCAGCTCGCAGCCGAGGGGTACCTGCGCGTCGCCGCGCGGCGGCGGCCGGTGGTGTCAGACGATATCGAGGCGCGCTTCGCCAAACCTGTAGCTTCGCCGAGGCGCGAGACAGCCCGCAAGCCGCTGTTGTCGCCCTGGGCCTTGCAGCTCTCCGACACGGACTGGCCGCTGTCCTACCAGGCGAAGTTCCGGCCGCTGCGTTCCGGGCTTGCGGATGCGCGCGAATTTCCGCATGAGATCTGGGCGCGCTGCCTGCGCCGCAGCGCGCTGCGCCGCCGCTTCAACGACCAGACCGTGATCAATCGGCCGAGCCTGCGCGAAGCCTTGCGTGATTACCTCGAAATCAGCCGCGGCGTGCACGCCGAGGCCGAGCAGATCCTGATCCTGCCGGCCGCGCAGGCGGCGCTGACACTGATCGCGGCGACCGTCATCGGGCCCGGCGCCGCGGTGTGGACCGAGGATCCCGGTTATCCCGGCGCCGCGGCGGCGTTTCGCGCGGCCGGTGCCGACGTCGTCGGCGTCAGGCTCGATCAATGGGGCATGATGCGGATGCGCGAGGCGCGCGCGCCGAAACTGATCTTCACGACGCCCTCGCATCAACATCCGACCGGACGGGTGATGCCGGTTGCGCGCCGCACCGAGCTGTTGGCGGCGGCCGCGCCCGGCAAGACCTGGATCGTCGAGGACGATTACGACGGCGAGTTTCACTATGACAGCCGTCCGATGCCGGCGCTGCAGGGGCTCGATCGCGAGGGGCGCGTGCTCTATCTCGGCACGTTTGCAAAAGCGATGACCGCCGACATCCGGATCGGCTATCTGGTGGTGCCGCCATCATTGGCGCAGACGATGGAGATCGCGCAGCGCCACCTCGGACTGATTGCGTCCGTCCATGTCCAGGAGGCATTGGCCGACTTCATGGCCGACGGACATTTCCTGGCGCATGTCAGGCGGATGCGGCGCGTCTACCGCGTGCGCCGCGACCATCTCGCCGCGGCGCTGGCGCGGCACCTTGGGCCGGTGCTTACCGCCGAGGTCCCGCCAGGCGGCATGCAGCTGATCGCCCGTTTCAAGGATGGGGCCGCGGACCAGAATGCGGTCGCGCGGCTGGTGGCCGCCGGCGTCG
>NZ_LGHK01000365.1 GCF_001908235.1 Bradyrhizobium sp. NAS96.2 | reverse complement strand
TCCAGCGTTTCCCGAATTCTCTCTGGTTAGGAAGTTAAGATGACCGCGAAAAAGCGGGCGCGACGCATCGCCTCGGATGAGGCGACGGCATGGGCGCGCAATCTCGAGCTGGGCAACCCTTACGCCAAAAGCGTGCTGCGGGCGCTCGGCGGGTATGTCGACGGTGACGGCATGTGCTGGGTTGGAATCCCGTCGCTGGCGTCGGATACGGATCTGTCGCAGGACACGGTCCGCCGGCGGCTCGGTTGGCTCGAGGAGATCGGCGCGATCGGCCGGACGCCGCAATGGCTCGACGAGAACGGTCGCCGCAACGGCGACGGCCGGGGCAAGCGCACCACGGATCTTATCCGTCTCCTGGTCGACGCCGATATCGGCGCGATCGAGGCGCGCGCTGCCGGGCGCGACGTTGACGAAACGCCTGCAAATTCAAGGGTGATTAGCCCTAGCTGGCAGCAAGGGCTAAATTCCGATACGGACGACGCTAGCCCTCGGCCAGCACTAGGCCAGCCCTCGCAATACAGCCAGGGGCTAGACTCTTTTGAACCTGAACCGGAAAATCCCCCTAAGTCCCCCTCCGGGGGATTTCCGGACGATCACAAGGCGATCGAGGAAAGCGAACCGACCGAGTTCGCCGCGGCATTCGAGAGCTATGTCGGCCATGAGGTCATGCGGCGCGACCTCGGCCTCGAGCAGTTCCGTCTCCTGACGCCGGACGATCGCGCCTGGTGCTGCCATGCGGTCCCGCTCTACATGGCGAAGCTGCGCGAGCTCAAGCAGCGCCGGCCGATGAATTTTCATCTCTGGGTGCGGACGCGCGGCTTTCGCGAATTTGCTGCGCCTGGTGCTGCGCCGGCAAAGCCTGCTGCGCCACAACGGCGGTTTGTGCAAGGCGACGAGCTCAAGGGCTTAGCAGTGGCGACGCAGATCGCCGAGCGGCGCGAGCTGCGCGTTATCCGCGAGCTGGATCTCGGCGAGGGCGTCTGGACGCAGCTGCCGCCGCAGATAGATCTCACGGCGATGGCGGCGTTTGCCGGCGTCGATCGCGAGGCCTGGCAGGTCGTCGACCTCGGGACGCCGCAGTTTGCCGCATGGCGCGATCGCCTGGCACTCTGGACCGGCGCTGAGCCGCAGGCCGAGCGAATTTTCCTCGAGCCGTATGACCCGAACGTTCATGGCGTCTCGTCGTCAAATCCGAATTTCCGTTTGAGGAAGTCAAAGCAGGGCTTTCGCGTGCCGGCGCCGTGGCCGCCGCGCCGCGATGGGACGTGGCAAGTCGCAGGGGAGAGGGAATGAACATGCAATACCGCAAGGGGCAGATCGTCGGTTATGTCGAGGCCGGCGGTCGTATGGCGGTCCCGGCGATGCCGGAGAGCTGGCGCGTGCTGCAAGTCATGCCTGGCCGCGACGCCAAGGTCATCAAGGCCTTCGGCGAGCGCTGCATCAGCGGTTGGTCGCCGACCGTTGTGCATTTCGTCCAACGAGGCAACGGCCAGCCGGCGCGGCGTCCGCATCTCGGCCGCCGGATCGAAAAGCCGTTTCTGCCTGGTCTGATCTTTCTGCCCGATTTCGAGCTCGGCCGTCTCGCCGAGATCCGCAGCATTCCTGACGTCGACAACTTGCTCGAGTTCGGCGAGCTGCGGTCGTGGCTCAACGCCACCGAGATGCAGCTGCTGCGCGACATCGTCAAGGTCGAGAACATGCTGCCGTCACGTCGCCGATGGGCGCTCGCACAGCTGTTCCTGCGGTATGGCTTCATCAGCGTCGCCGAGGTCAAAGACGAGACCGAAATGCGAGTAGGTCGAGAGATCCGCGTCGCCGATGGTCTGTTCTCTGGCTTTCGCGCGCTGATCGAGCGAATTGACTCAAAAGGCCGACTCAGCGTCTTAGTCAGCGACGGAAAGCACGGCGTCAAGGTAAGCGGTTTAACCGAGGCGCAGATCGAGCTGATCGACTAATTCGCGGTGCGGTGCATACGCGGCAGCTCGGCTAAAAGTGCAGAGCCTGATTCAGGCGAACGCGCGCAGCGCGCTCCTACCGCAAATTAGAAAGGCCGCCAACTGGGCGGCCTTTGTCGATTTCGCTCCCAGCTCGATCGCGGCAGCCGGTTAGACTATCGGTGCTGGCTAGTCGCAACGGCGGACCCGGCGGACCGAACCGTCATCGCGCTCGATCGTAACAGTGCGGCAACCGCGATAGCCGCGATCATAATCGTAGGCGCGATAAGCGCGTCGATCATAATCTCGGTCGTAATATCGGTGGTGCGGGCCAACCACTACGCCGCCGGCCGGAGTATCAATGGCGAATTGAGCTGCCGCGGGTGCAATCGAGAACGGGGCAACGACAGCGAAACCCGCGACCGCCAGTACACCAGCCAGTGTAGGAGCTCTCATAGTGTCCTCCTCGATTTGTTCCATTGCTCTCCAACGTCACAAGTAAGGCAAGGTTCCTGCGGAACTGGGCGTTCCTCCCTACCTTGAGGCCGATCAACGTAAGGTGGTCGGCCTTTCCTTTTGTGGATGCCGCAGCCGCCCTGGAAAGCCTGGTACAAGCTCGCGCGCTGGCGTGCGCTGCGTCGGCGCATCTTCCTGCGCGATCTCTACACATGCCAGCGCAAGGGATGCGGCAGGGTCGAGCCTGATACCTCGCTGCTGGTCTGCGACCATGTCATCCCGCATCGTGGCGATGAACGCCTGTTCTGGGACGAGGCCAACCTGCAGACGCTCTGCAAGACTTGCCACGATCGAGACAAGCAGCGCGAGGAGCAGGCGAGCCTGCACACGCGCGGCGTCTGGGACTGATTGAGGGGTAGGGAGTGGGCATTTCCTTCGCGAGGCCCTCTCCACGGA
>NZ_LGHK01000364.1 GCF_001908235.1 Bradyrhizobium sp. NAS96.2 | reverse complement strand
TCCTGCTTGCGCATGGTGCTGGCATTCTCGACCCCGTTCTCTTCCGCAAACGAGACGAGCTCGGCGGGCGTTTTAGATTTGAGGTCCTGGAGTTTGATTTCCCGCATTGGGGTAGTCCTGTGAGGAAGGTAAGTAGGGAAGGGGTGCGAGGTGGCTTGGAAAAAGCGGACGCCAAAGGAAGGTCCGCAGGTCTCAGCCAGGAAAGTGCCGTTTGGGCTTTCAAACCTGATGCGGCGCCGGCCCGAAAAGAACCGAAACGCGACCACATCCGCCTGCGTGGGGTGGGATAAAACCTATATAGAAAATCGATCCGTCCTTCGCAAGAAGGACTGAAGCATGCTTCTTAGGCATCGCAATGTCTAGAACGGCTTCACGACCACCATGATCACGATCAGGATCATCAGAAGCGTCGGCACCTCATTGATAATGCGGTAGAATTTCTGGGTTCGCTGATTCCGGTCCGCGGCAAAGTCCTTCACGCAGCGGGACAAAAAGCCGTGGATACCCGACATGATGAGCACCAACGTAAATTTGACGTGAAACCAGCCCGATAGGTACCAGTGTCCGGCCCAGGCCAGATAAAGCCCGGCAAGCCAAGTCACGATCATCGCGGGGTTGATGATCGCCTTCAAAAGCCGCCGTTCCATGACCTTGAACGTCTCGGACTGCTTCGAGCCGGCCTCGGCCTCGCAATGATAGACGAACAGCCGCGGCAGATAGAGCATGCCCGCCATCCAGGAGATGACCGCAACGATGTGCAGGGCCTTGATCCAATCATACAACATCGCGGCGATGCCTTTCAGGGAACAGCTCGGCAGGGAACAACTCGGGCGGGCTCAGCCTTGCGTGCAAAGCTCCGCAAGCGAGGGACGGATACATATCCGCACACACGGCTCTCCTAAACCTAATTAATTTTAGAATCTAAGGTTTGAGTCTTATTGGCCGTGAATTTGACTCATGCAAAGCGATCCAGTCGTATTTGCGGGCTTGTTCACATCCCTCAACATTCTGCTCGGCGGGGACGGGCAACTGGAATCTGCCG
>NZ_LGHK01000363.1 GCF_001908235.1 Bradyrhizobium sp. NAS96.2 | reverse complement strand
CTGATGAAAATCGCAACATTCGCTTAGTCGAAATAGCCGATCTGCAAGCGAAGCTCGACGCAATCTCGACCCTCGAAAACCTTCGGCAAGCAGTGCGAATCACCGATGACTACGTGTTCGACCCGAGAAATCGACCGGACTATTATCTGATCCGATATGATCGAACGCGAAACCTTGTGAGCGTCTCTCCGGAGTACGGTCCCAAAGACGCTGTTCGATCCTACGACAACGCGGAGGCTATGGAGCCGACCGCCACGAATGGCAATTTCAACACTGTGCTGGTAGAGGTGGATGAAATTGAGAACCTGAAGGCAGCTTATCCCAACTACTTCGGCGATGTTGATCTGTTCAAACAACGATTACAAGAAGCGGTGGGCGGTGAGCGAGTAGATTTCGGACTTGCTCCGCAACCAGCGGCTCCGAGAAAGCCGGCGGAGAGGCCTGACCCTTCGTGGCTATACAGGAAGCGACGCTAGCGAAAAAGGCACCCTGGTTTCCCAAGGTGCCCTCTTCGTCAGAACAGCCGCGATAGTACGGCCACAATCCAAGCCAGGGGCATAGAGCACCCAAAGCCGAGACGGTAACTCGCACCGTCGGGCCTGCTGGCTTCGAGAGTGAGAGACACTGTCATGTGTTCTCCTTCCCGTTTGCGTGGTGTGGCTCGAGATTGCTCTCGAACCTGAAGGCGTTTGCCTTCGGCGACGAACACCGAGCGGTTGGCCAGCGGCGAAAGGGATTTCGAGCTTCTCAACAGACTCCGCGACCCTCTCAACGCTTCGTCTAATGCGGCTATGTGGTGCGCGCACGATCGTTAGCAAGTGGTGCGAACACTCTGGCATAACGCGCGCGATCTCGTTCCGCGCAGCGAAATTGGTTCGGGGATTTTTCCGGGGATTCGGTGCAACATTCCGCATCAAACAGCTGCATTGATCCGCATCTGTTCTACACAAAATGTGAATGCGCGGCCTGTGGATAAAAGGGATAAATGCTTTTGATCTAAAAGAAATTTTTGCCCGTTTTCTTTGGCGATCCCGGCAGGATTCGAACCTGCAACCCGCGGAGTAGAAATCCGCTACTCTATCCAGTTGAGCTACGGGACCGTGGCCGCCTTGTA
>NZ_LGHK01000362.1 GCF_001908235.1 Bradyrhizobium sp. NAS96.2 | reverse complement strand
TCATTCAATCATGAATCGCCGTGATCTCTCCACTGAAGGTAGAAGAAGCCTGGAACATGTTGCGATATCTGAACGGAGCTAGAATCCAAGTGAGACAGAGCGATCACATCAGCACCTAGTGATCATTTTTTATTGAGATCGAACTACGGGGATGCTGAAGTTAGACCTCAACGCCTGAGCTTGGCCGACGCTTGCTCAAGTTTTCTAATGGTGGATCGCGCTAGTTCAAACGGCGATCCTTCTGACCGGCGCAAAGTCGGCAGCCATGTTGAGCGGGGCTATGTTGCTAGCGTGTTCGGTCGCGTGCTGGTCAGATGATGCCAACGTGCATCCTTGGATGCAGATGCGCGATATCTGCGGGAAGTCAGGTCACAGAATACTCGGTTATCCACGTGCTGGTGCGATCTGGCCGACTCACGCTAAGCAGGTGTTGTCGATCAGCCCAATATATTAAGGACGAGAATGGTTGCTGCTGCTCGTAGACTGCCCGCTTCTGGCTATGCCCTCGAAGTCGACGGTCGATTAAAGGCCGAATTTGAAGACCAGAGACGGGGCGTGGGCAGGAGCGGCGGAGTTGAAGAAGCGCTTCCCCATCCTTCGCGTCAGGATCTACGACGCGCAAACAAAGGCTACAGAGGAAGTGTCGCCGCCACAGGCTTGAGTGTGCGTTGGCCGATTGTTTCGACGCGTGCAGCGGCGGCCGCACCGGGCTCTCGCGAACCGAGCCGCACGGCATCTCGGCAATTCGGCTTCGATCCCTCGCGCAAGTGAGAGATAATATGATGTGTCGCTCGCCGGAGGCACTCGCTCGCGGGTCCCGCCGGCATTGCATACCGGCGTCGCTATCACTGCCCCGCGCTCGGGTGCCTTGTTAACCGGTCTCGCGACTGCAGTCGCCTCGGTGCCCGCGGTCATTGCATGCCCGCGTCGCTATCACTGCCCTCTCGTCCGATGCTTTTGTTGATGAGTTTCCGCCTGGTGGCGTCGCCTGCGCTGGAATGACAATTCGTTTGGCTGGGAAAGGCGCTTGGTGACACAATTCACTATGTGCGGCGCGGTGCACAGCTTGTGCACGATCATGTCACGCTGCGGCTACGTCAATGAGATCCAGCAGTTGTGTGTCGAGCTGAGCCAACGACTCTTTGCTAGTCATAGGACCGGGAAGGCAAACCTGCCTGGCTCAAACTCACCCGAACACCGTTGGCGAAAGACGATTGTTGATCCTCGCTCTCGCCGAGCAGGGTGTTGAGCAAAAGTGAGTTGGATGCGCATAAGCCACGGCCTGGTTTGCTTGCTGCAATGGTGGGTGGTGACGCAGTGCTGACGCGCGTTAGCGCTAAGCATCGTCCCAACTACCTCCTTTAGGAACTTGCTTGCACACCGTTCCCTGACCAGGTATCCATCGGCACAGTATGTCGTGAAAGCCGTCACTTCCTGGGTATCGCTTTTCCGGATGATTGGCTGCCAATTCAAATGACGCAGCAGCTTTTTTTACTGTCTTTTTTGCTTTCGCTGCCTTTTTCGCCTTCTTTGCTTTCGCCATCTACGTTCTCCCTCTGTCTAGCGCCCCGTTAGCGTCCTGACGCTATTTGCCACCGACAATCCAACGTCCCCTGACAATTGCGCGGTCTGTGC
>NZ_LGHK01000361.1 GCF_001908235.1 Bradyrhizobium sp. NAS96.2 | reverse complement strand
TCCCATTAGTCTAGCTTTAAGGTCACGTCGGGAATGCAGGTCAACGTGTTGGGCGCCGAGCGTCGGCGGCGATGGAGTTACGACGAGAAGGTCCGCCTTGTCGAAGAGACATTGCAGCCCGGCGAGACGGTCTGCGGAGTGGCGCGCCGGCACGGGGTGGCTCATAGCCTGCTGTTCACCTGGCGTCGACAAGCGCGCCAGGGGCGACTGGGCGGAGATGCTGCGCCTGCTCTTGTTCCCGTCGAGATCACACCTGTAGCGGCTCCGATCTCGAGCGGCGCACCACAACTGGCGTCTTCACCGCCGGCGCAGCGTGCGAGGGCTGGAATCATCGAGATTGAGCTCGGGGGCGGTTGTCGAGTTCGCGTTGACCGTGACGTGGACGTTGAGGCGCTGCAGCAGGTTCTTGAGCTCTTGCGACGACGATGATTCCGATTCCGAGCGGCGTCAGAGTCTGGATCGCGACCGGCCACACCGATATGCGCCGCGGCATGCGAAGCCTGGCTCTTACCGTTCAGGAGAGCCTGAAGCGCGATCCCCATGCCGGCGATCTCTACATCTTCCGGGGCCGCAGCGGCGATCTGGTCAAGATTCTTTGGCATGATGGGTTTGGCATGTCGCTCTATGCCAAGCGGCTGGACCGTGGGAAGTTCATCTGGCCTTCGGCGTCGGACGGCGCGGTATCGATCTCAGCGGCGCAGATGGCCTATATGCTGGAAGGGATCGACTGGCGGAATCCACAACTGAGCTGGCGACCGAGAAGCGCGGGTTGAGTACAAAATCCAGCAGATTTTGCATTTTTGGGGAGTCCCATCGCGTCCAATCTGTGATTCACTGCGTCGCATGGATGCCGACCGCGACGCTGTTCCGGATGACGTTGCCGCTCTGAAGAAGGCGCTGGCAGTCGAGCGCGCGAAGGGTTTGGAGATCGCCGCTGAACTTGCGGTCGCCCGTGCGAAAGCGTCTGAGGACGAAGCGCTGATTGCCCAGCAGAAGCTGCAAATTGCCAAGCTAAAGCATCAGATCTACGGCCAGCGGTCGGAGCGTTCGTCGCGCCTGATCGAGCAGTTGGCATTGGCACTCGAAGAGCTGGAAGCCGACGCCACCGAGGACGAACTGGCGGCGGAACAGGCCGTGGCCAAGACGACGACGCTGCGGGGATTTACCCGCAAGCGCGCCGAGCGCCAGACCTTCCCCGAGCACCTGCCCCGGGAGCGGGTGGTGATCGATGGGCCTAAGGCTTGCGAGTGCTGTGGCGGCAATCGTCTGCGCAAGCTCGGCGAGGACGTGACGCGCACGCTGGAAGTGGTGCCGCGCCAGTGGAAGGTGATCGAGACGGTACGGGAGAAGTTCTCCTGCCGCGACTGCGAGAAGATCAGTCAGGCCGCGGCGCCATTCCATGCCGTCGCACGGGGATGGGCCGGCCCGAGCCTGTTGGCCATGATCATGTTCGAGAAGTTCGGCCAACATCAGCCTTTAAACCGCCAGGCTGAGCGCTACGCCCTGGAAGGCGTGCCGATCGCGCTGTCGACCATGGCGGACGCCGTAGGATCGGTCAGTGCGTCGCTGGATCCCCTGCTGCGCCTGATCGAAGCTCATGTCATGGCGGCCGAGCGCCTTCATGCCGATGATAGTGTGCTGCAGAAGCACACAGAAAGGATGATCGAATGATCTGAAAATCTGTGTGCACAAGCTGTGGCAGCGATGAGGGTAGGCCCCTCGGGATCGACTTTCAGGAGTAGGTCTCAAATCACTTCAAGCGGCTTCGCTTAAGAGGCGCGGTCGTGAGCGTTGAAGCTAACGGTCGGGGGAGACCCGAACGGATACGCATCCGAGAGACGAATGAAAATGAACCCACCGATGAACCGTCGTAACGTGGAAATCGTCGTCAAAACCAGAGGTGTGTCGTCCCTCTGGGATGAGCCCGCCGGAAGCCTGATGACCGGGCGGGCGGCGACCGGCGTTGAGGGGGCGTGAATCGGATGCAGGCGCTGCTGCGGAACTGCAGGAACCAGTCGCTCCGATGGAAAGGGAGAAGCACAAGCGGAGAAGACCGCGAGGCGAGATTACCGACGCGGAGCACTGGGACGGACCGATCCGTATTAGCGATGAAGGCTCGTAATGGGGCCGGAGCGAAGGGATCGGATCAGGTGGGCTGGCCATCGTCGCAACTGGCAACAGGAGGACGTCGATGAACCAGCCGAGCAAGCCGTGCGCGGCGGCGATCAGGGTGAGACTCCAGCGACAATCAGGATGAGACTGCGCCGATGGGGACGGACCGAAGGGAGGGCGTAGCCCGACCGGAGGACCGTCCCCATCGG
>NZ_LGHK01000360.1 GCF_001908235.1 Bradyrhizobium sp. NAS96.2 | reverse complement strand
CCGACCGCCAGCGGCCTGTCGCGGCCGCTAACCGCGACAGGCCATTCCTCTCGGAATATGCCGACGATAGCCGATCGCGCTATTACAAGGATGGGTAGAGCGCAGCGAAACCCATCAACTTCGTGCCGTGCGTTGAGATGATGGGTTTCGCTTCGCTCTACCCATCCTACGATTCAGCGCCCCTCAATCCAGCTTCGCCTCCATCCCGCGCTTCGTCGCGGGGCGGGCCATCAGCGTCTCGTACCAGCGCTTGACGTTGGGGAAGTCTGATAGCTCGACCTTGTGGCGCGGATGGCGCCAGGCCCAGCCGAGGATGGCGAAATCGGCCACCGAGAGATCGCCGGCGACGAATTCGCGCCCCTCAAGCCGGCGGTCCAGCACGCCGTAGAGCCGCCGCGTCTCGGCCATGTAGCGCTTCAGGCCGTAGGCGCGGTCCTGCTCGTTCTCCAGCGCGATGAAATGATGCACCTGGCCCGGCATCGGGCCGAAACCGCCCATCTGCCACATCAGCCACTCATAGACCGGGATCCGCTCGGTGAGCGGTTTCGGCAGGAACTTGCCGGTCTTCTCGCCGAGATAGAGCAGGATCGCGCCGGACTCGAAGATGCTGACCGGCTTGCCGCCGGGACCATCGGGGTCGACGATCGCCGGGATCTTGTTGTTCGGGCTGATCGCGAGGAAGGCGGGCGCCATCTGCTCGCCCTTGCCGATGTTCACCGGGATCACCTTGTAGGGCAGCCCCATTTCCTCGAGCGCCACCGAGATCTTGCGGCCGTTCGGCGTGTTCCAGGTGTGCAGCTCGATGGTCATTTCCGCTTCCCTCGCAAGTGTTTGGCCAAATGTTTAGCCGAGTGTCTGGCCGAGCGTTTCGGCCTGCTTACGGGGATCGAGACGGCCGCACAACCGCGCTTTCCGGAAAGCTCGCCCGCGGAAATCGCGGCGTGGGCGCTGTTGACGGGCGCATATCCGCGCTGGAATGTGCCGGTCAGCGTGGATAGATTGCCGCCCGCCTCAAACCCTCAAGGGAAAAAGTCTTTGTCCAAATCAGCCTCCCGCGCCCGCCTCGCCGAGATCATCCGCAAGCGCTCGTTCGGCCGCGGCGAGATCACCTTGGCGTCGGGCCGCAAGAGCGACTTCTATTTCAACCTGAAGCCGACAATGCTCGATCCCGAGGGCGCGGCGCTGCTCGCCGAGCTCACCTATGAGGCGCTGAAGGACGACAAGCTCGATTTCGTCGGCGGGCTCGAGATGGGCGCGGTGCCGCTCGCCGGCGCCATCGCGCAGCTGTCCTGGCTGAAGGGCCACCCGATCGCCGCCTTCTTCGTGCGCAAGAAGCCGAAGGAGCACGGCGCGAAGCTTTCAGTCGAAGGGCTCGCCAAGGGCGAGAGTCTGGCGGGCAAGCGCATCGTCATCGTCGAGGACGTCACCACGACAGGCGGCTCGGCGCTGAAGGCGGTGGAAGCGGTGCGTGAGGCCGGCGGCGAGATCGCGCTGGTCTTCACCATGGTCGACCGCGAGGAAGGCGCGACCGAGACCTTCGCCGAAGCCGGCTTGCAATTCCGCGCGCTCTACAAGGCCGGCGAGTTCCTGAAGGACTGAGACTTTCTATTCTCCCTCGCCCCGCTCCTGCGGGGAATGCGCTGGGGACTCTCTGCTCGCTTACAACTGTTGAGCGACCGTACTGGGTCGATCCGCGAGCTCGCTTCGCCTCTCCCGCTTGCGGGGGAGGCCGGATCGCATCGTCAGATGCGATCCGGGTGGGGGCTCTTTCCACGAGTCCCATCGCGGTGTCCGACCGGGTTGATGCCTGACATATTGGACCGGGCTGATGGCTGACAATATCCGGTCATCGTGGTGCTGTCTGCGCCGTTTGCTGTGCGACGCGGAGCCGCGCATGCGGCGGAGCAAAGCGCAGGAAACGGCGCTCGCGAT
>NZ_LGHK01000359.1 GCF_001908235.1 Bradyrhizobium sp. NAS96.2 | reverse complement strand
ACGTCCAAAGTCGCGCACAATCGCGCTCATGAAGCTCAGATGACGCATTTGTTGCACGTGTAACCGCGGCGAGATGCAGCGATTCCAGCGTCATTTGATTCGAATTGAATCCTTTAAGGTTAGCGAGCCAATCAATGTATGAACCAGAAATTTCCATGATTGCCGGGGTTCTTAGATGTACGAGTCAAGCCGGGGTAATTACGGACAAGGCGGGGCATGAATCACATCAGCCACATCACACAACCACGAGCCGGATGGTTCGGACATCGCAAGCTGACCCCGCGCGCATGCATTGCGGACAGTAAAAAACACCTTCGAACCTTCCTTGCGGAGGCGCTGGACGACCTCGGCTTCATCACCAGTGAATGCGGCCAGGCCCTGGAACTCGACACCGTCCTGGACGCGGAACGGCCCGATCTTCTGGTGCTCGGCGTGTCCGTGGACGGCATCGAAGTCAGTAAAATTCTCGAGACTTTGGTGAGAAAGGACTATCGCGGCAAGGTCCTCGTCATCGGGCAACCGGACTCGATCATCGTCAAGGCGGTCCGGCAGATCGGCGATGAGTACGGCATCGCCATGCTGCCGGCCCTGTCCACTCCGTTCAGCGCCGGAACCCTGCGTGACAGTCTTGCGTCATTGATGCCGCTCGAGCCCGCGCCGAGCCCGGCGGTGGACGTGCCCGAAGCGCTCAAGGCCGGCTGGCTCGAGCTGTGGTATCAGCAGAAAATTCATCTCCGGACGCTGGTTCCGAGCGGCGCCGAGGCACTGATCCGGATGCGCCATCCCGCATGGGGCGTCGTGCCGCCGGCCTACTTCATCCCCGACGAAAGCGATCCGCATTTTCACGCACTGTCCGAGTTCGTGATCGAGCGCGCGATCGAGGACTGGCGTTATCTCCTCGAACAGATCGGACCGGTCGATCTCTCGATCAACCTGCCGATCTCGTTTCTCACCGACGATCATGCGGTGCGCGAGCTGTGTTACCGGATTCCTGACCATGCGGCCTTCGCCGGCCTGCTGATCGAGATCGACAGCACCGAGGTGATCGACAATCTGGATCTCGCGATCGATGTCGCAAGGCGCGTTCGCCTGCACAATATCGGCATCTCGATCGACAATGTCGGCGCGAACTGGCCGTCCTTGCTCGGACTGCCGAACTTTCCGTTCGTCCAGCTCAAGGTCGATCATCAATACGTCACCGGCTGTGCGGATCAGCGCCTAAAGCAGACCGTGTGCCGGCGCATCGTCGAGCTCGCCCACGATGCCGGCGCGCAGGTCGTCGCCCAAGGCGTTGAGACGCGCGCGGATTTTCTCGCCGCGCATGAGATGGACTTCGATCAGGTCCAGGGCTACCTGTTCGGCAAGCCGATGGGCGTCAAGAAGTTCGCCCGTTCACGGATGCACTTCTCGGAGAAAGAGCCGGCCTCCTGAGGCATCGCCTCCGGTCAGGCGCGAGCTTCGCGATCGATCGCGCGCAGCGCCTCGCCGCGCGCGATCAAGCGCTTCGCGTTGGAATAGGTCGGGACTTCCAGCAGCGAGCCGTCGAGCTCGACGCGGCCGAGGCCCTGCGTTCGCGCCGCTTCGAAGGCCGCAACGATCCTGCCCGCCTGGCGCAAATCGTCTTCGCTCGGCGTGAGGACGCCGTTGACGATGGCCGCATGCGCGGGATCGACCAGGCTCTTTGCGGTGTATCCCAGCCGTCGCGCCCAGATCGTGTCGCGCGCGACGCCCGCGGCGTCGCTCCAGGTGTAGGGACAATCCACCGCGACGACGCCGGCCGCGCGACATTCGACGATGAAGCGCTGCCGCGCGTAAGCGAGCTCCAGGCCGTCGCTGCCGCGCTCGGCGCCAAGATCGGCGGCGAGGTCCTCGGAGGCCATCAGGCAGCCGATGGTGCGCCGGCTCGCGGCCGCGATCGCGCCGGTCTGCACCAGGCCGCGCGCGAACTCGATGTTCGGCAGCAGTGACGTGGATCCTTCGGCGATGCCGTAGTCGCGCTCGAATCGCGTCACTGCCTCGTCGAGCCTGACAACATGATGCGGCTCGGCGACCTTTGGCAGCGCGACAATATCAGGACGGCCGCGCATCACGGCGGCGAGATCGTCCATGCCGTCCTGGTCCAACGGATTGACGCGGACCGCGACCACTGCGCCCTGGTCGCGCCAGGCGGCGTAGAGCTCGGCCGCCAGCGCCCGCGCCTTCGGACGCAGCGAGGGCGGGGTGAAGTCCTCGAGCTCGTGGATCAGCACGTCGGCGCCGCTGGCGGCCGCGTGCTGCAGCACCGCCTCGTTGGCGCCTTCGAGAAACAGCCAGGAGCGGCAGAGCGGGGCTGGGCGCAGCTTGCGCATCACACGGCCCGCACCGCCGTCACTGAAACGTCATGTCGAGGCATTTCGAGATATCGGAGCCGAGGCCGGACGAGATGGTGATGCAGCCGCGGATCTTCTGGGTGGCGGTCTCGCTGGCCCAGATCGCATAGCCGCCGGTGCCGAAGAACGAGTTGGTGTTCGGCGGCTCGGTCTCGGTGGCATCGAACGTATAATTGCCGTCGGTCTCGAAGATGCGCGGCTTCTTGGTGCAGCTGCCGTCGGCCTGGACGTTGATGACCTCCTTGTTGTCCTGCGTCAGCGCCAGCGAGACCTGGCAGCGGAAGTATTCCGAGGTCTTGGCGTTGAACAGATAGGCGTAGGATTTGCAGGTCGACGTCTTGAGCTTGCCGGCGGACAGGCCGCGGCTGCAGGAGATCCGCTGGTTGTTGGAGAGCTTGAACTCGTCCGCCTGCGCGACTGACGCCAGCGCCATGAACGACAGAGCGACACCGATACCGATCTTCATGACGTGGTTCATCGCGATCACCCCCAGGTAGTGTTTCCGCCAATCAAAGCGTTTGTAAACGGTAACGCGAAGATAGTCGCCAAGCTTGATGCGGGAAATCACAAAGTCGCTGATCTCTGTGAGCGGCCGCG
>NZ_LGHK01000358.1 GCF_001908235.1 Bradyrhizobium sp. NAS96.2 | reverse complement strand
CCTTTCCTCGGGAGCGCATAATGAAGAACCTTTTGCTCGGCCAGCTCGGCCAGGACGACTTCCAACGACTTGAGCCCTATCTCAAGATCACACCTTTCAAGCAGCATGCGGTCTTGTTCGAAGCAGAACAGGAAATCCAGCACGTCTACTTTCCGACGAGTGCGGTGGTGTCTTTGGTCGTGACGCTCGAGTCGGGGGAGTTGGTCGAGGCCGCCATGGTCGGCTCGGATGGCGTCGTCGGGGCCTCGGCAGCGCTTGACGGACGAATTTCTCTCAGCCGCGGAATTGTCCAACTGTCCGGTGACATCGTCGTTAGCAGCCTCAACGGAGTGAAGTCGGCTGCATTGCAAAGTCCCAAACTACTGTCCCTGCTCGTTCGTCATGAGCAGACCGTATATGCGCAAGCGCAACAGTCGGCGGCTTGTTTTGCGTTGCACCATGTACAGTCCCGTCTTTGCCGTTGGCTGCTGCGGGCCAGGGACCTGGCGGGCAGCGACACTCTACCTTTCACGCAGGAATATTTAGCGGAAATGTTGGGAGTTAGGCGAACCAGTGTAACTGTCGTCGCGCACACCCTGCAATCTGCCGGCCTGATCAAATATGCCCGCGGGAAAATCCAGATTCTCGATGTGGAAGCACTCCAAGACAGCGCGTGTGAGTGCTACGGGGCCGTGAAGCGCCATTACGCGAGGCTGCTAGGTCCCATCACGTAAGGGCTGACTTCGACGGATGTCAAAAATCGGCGCTATGTCAGGAACCTCACATAGTGGCGCGCGTTTGGCCTGATCGGCGAGCCGATCTCAAAGGCCTTCCTCTCCTGCGAACGCTACAGTTCGGCAGAGGAACTGATCAGAAACTCTCACAAATGTAAGTTCCTCGGAGGCTGTCATGGATGGCTATCGAAACGAACGCGCGCGCGCGCGCGCGCAGCAACTGTTGGCTGAAATTGCACCCTTACCTGATGACTCGGAACTCCAGCGCTTGCGCGAATTATCTCTGGCTTACATTCGCGAGGCCGAACGCTGCGAAGGAAAATCTGCCGGCACCCGGGAGGCTAGCGAGCAAATCTCCGCAGCCCTAGATGCGATAGCCCGCGACTTTTTCTCTCATGCTCTTCAAAATAGGCCGAAGCGGTAGTGCCTCGCGTCCTCGGCGCGATACGATTTACCGAGAGCCTGGTTATTCGAAGTGCGCACATTTGGCCGGCCGGCCTCCGAAGAGCCTTTCAACGGAGTTTACGGCCGAAGCGTTGAGGCCCTCAGTCGCGGGTTCTCATCGGGCTTGAATGTCGCCTCGTGGCCCCTTAGCCGAAGGGCGCTCTGACGTTCGGAACGTCGACTTATTAGAAAAGACCGGACGTCTGTCCGGCCAATCTATTTTTCAGCCTTTGATCGCCTGTCGTCGGCCTCGAGGCCGCTTTTTCCGTTTCAGTTCCTGAGTTGCTCGACCCGCGCCGTCGCCTGGACAGCGGGAACGCGGGCTCTTTCTCCGTCCAGGCAAACCCCAACAAACCAGGAGTCACTGATCCATGCGAGTGGACATCAAGCAGCTGCGCCAGGCCCGCGCCAATAAGGCAAAGGACGGCAAAACCGCGCTCGAGCAG
>NZ_LGHK01000357.1 GCF_001908235.1 Bradyrhizobium sp. NAS96.2 | reverse complement strand
CGGCAACTGGTTCGGCGCCGTCGTCGTGATTCCGTTCCAGTTCTTTTTCATCGGCTGATCCCAAACAGGAGACTGATCGCAATGGTCTATCAAAGCAATTCCGCCGGCCGCGTCGCCTTCAAGGCGCAGGCCGGTCTCGGCCAGGTCGCTGCCGGCGGCGCCGGCGCAACGCAGCTGCGGATCTCCGGCGGTCCCGGCGCGAAACTGTCCAAGGCGGCGACCGAGTCGCAGGAGGTCCGCAACGACGGCATGTCGACGCGCGGCCGGCACGGCACGCAGAAGACGTCGTCAAGCTACAACGCGGAAATGTCGCTCGGTTCGCATGACGCGATCCTCGAGGCGATCATGCGCGGCACTTGGGACGCGACGCCGTTTAGCAAAACGCAGGCCGATTTTACGTCATTGACGACGGTCGCGGACGGCATTGTATTCGGCGCCGGTTCGCCGATCGACGAGGGTTTCAAGGTCGGCGATATCATCCGCGCAGCAGGCCTGCCGGACGCCGGCAACAATGGCCGCAACCTGCGGATTTCAGCGCTGTCCGCGAACAAGATCACGGTGCCGGAGACGCTGATCGTCAACGCGGCGCCCGATACGAATTGCACGATCACGCGACCGGGCAAGCGGTTGACCAACCCGGCGGCGCTGGTCCGGCGCTATTTCGGAATCGAGGAATTCGAGAGCGACATCGTTAAGTCGACCGTCCTCGACGATTTTGTCTGGGGCACGGGCAAGATTTCGATGGCGCCGAACGGGATCATCATGTTCGATCCCGGCGGCATCGGGACCGGCAAGATCCGGCCGTTGGACGCCGGTGTTCCCTATTTCACTAATCCGGCCGTGACGACCCGCACGCCGTTTGCTGTCGTCGACGCAACCATCCGCCTCAATGGCGTTGACCTGGTCGAGCTGACCTCGTTCGATCTGTCGCTCGATATCCAGCCGACCGCGCCGGATGCGTTCGGCTCGGGCAATATCAAATATTCGCCGGACGTGTTCACGGGGCCGCTGCGGGTTTCGATCAACCTGACCATGTTGCGCAAGGATCTGCAGCTGCTCGCCGATTTCGTCGGCGAAACGCAGTATTCGCTCAACGTCCTGGCCGTCGATCTGTCCGCCGAGCCGAAAGACTTCATGTCGATCACGGTGCCGAATTTCACGCTCGGCGGCGTCGATCCCTCGGCGCTGTCCAAGCAGGGCGGCGGTCGCACGCAGACGATCACTATCCCGCCGGCGCTGGTCGGTCTCGATTCCTCGGCGACCGGCAATAACAGCATGATCTCGTTCCAGACCACTGCAGCGTAGCGTTTGAGTGATCGGCGCCGACCATAGGCCGATGGAATGTTCTCGCGAG
>NZ_LGHK01000036.1 GCF_001908235.1 Bradyrhizobium sp. NAS96.2 | reverse complement strand
CGCCGACCGCGGCCGCGATGCCGGCCGGTCCGCCGCCAAGCACCACCACGTCATATTCGCCATAGACCGGCACCTGCCGCGCAGGCTCTTCGATCGTGCTCGCTCGCATCATTTCCGCCCTGAACAAAGTTGATTGGGCCAACTATGAATTGATGCGGATTGCAGTACAATCCACCAAATTATGTAATCAGCTTTCGCGAATCGAGAAAAGTCCAGGGCAGATGGATACGCTGGTCAACCTCGAGGCCTTCCTTGCCACCGCCGACGCCGGCGGCTTCTCGGCCGCGGCGCGCAAGCTCAACGTCGCGACATCGGTCGTCGCCAAGCGCGTCACCCAGCTCGAGGAGCGGATCGGCACCGCGCTGTTCCACCGCTCGACCCGGCAATTGCGGCTGACCGAGGCCGGCCAGCAATATGTGCATCGCGCCCGCGGCGTGGTTGCCGATGTCGGCGATCTCCTGTCGCGGATGGGCGAGAAGCAGCGCGATCTCACCGATCATCTGCGCGTCAAGGCGCCGACCTCGCTGACGGTGGCGCGGCTCGCCGATGCCTTCACCATCTTCCAGCGGCACAATCCGAGCGTGAAGCTCGAGATCGTGATGATCGACCGCCCGGTCGATCCGGTGACCGAAGGCTTTGACATTGCGATCGGCGCCTTCCCGCATTCGTTCGGCGGCGTGGTCGACGAGCCGCTGTGCCGGCTGCCGCGGCTATTGTGCGCCTCACCGGCGTATCTCAGGAAGCACGGCACGCCGAAGCACCCGCGCGACCTGGTCGATCATCGCTGCCTCAGTTTCCTCCCGACCGGCTCGGAATGGCCGTTCGAGGGGCCGCGCGGCCGCATCAATATCCAGGTCCGCCCGATTCTCTCCTCGAACGAGGGCCGCGTGCTGACGCAAAGCGCGATCGCCGGCAACGGCATTGCGCTGCTCTCGCATTATCTGGTCGCCGACGCGCTGCGCGACGGCGGGCTGCAGCCGATCCTCACCGAGTTTCCGATCCCGGAACTGTGGGTGAAGGCCGCCGTTCCCGAACGCCGCATCAATGCCGCCGCCGTGCAGGCGCTGCTGAAGACCTTGAAAAAGTCCCTGTCGCAGTCGCTGTGACGCGACGGCAGCCTTGCCCCGCGCACGCCCACCTGAGACAAGGACGCGAAAGGATCGCCCGCTTGAAACGCCTAGTATCAGCTTCGCTTGGCCTCATCATCGTCGCGACACCCGCGGCGGCGATCGAGACCTGCCGCTTCATCGAGGCCAAGGCGGAGCGCGAGGCCTGCTACCATCGGCAGGAGGAGGAGCTGGCGGCCAAACGCAAGCCTGCGCCCACGATCACGCAGTCAAGCGAAGCGAAGACGTTCGAATCGCTACAGCAGATGCGGCGCGACGACGAAGAGGTCTATCGCAGCATGCGCGGCATATGCCGCGGCTGCTGAGCGACGCGGCAGCGCTTACGCCCCGCCGCCGCCCCAGCGGCCGGCGCGCTTCTCGGCAAAGGAGGCAAGCCCTTCGGCCGCCTCGGCGGTCTGCCGCTTGGCCGAGTGCAGATGAACGAGGCGCTTATAGGCCGCATCGTCGACGGACATGCCGCCGAACGAGCTCTCCATCGCGAGCTTCTTGGTCTCGGCCAGCGCGTCCGGGGCATTGCCGAGCAGCTGCTCCACGACCTTGGCGCCGGCGCTTTCGAGATCGGCTAATGGCACTACCTCGTGGACGAGGCCGATGCGGCGCGCATCCTCCGCGCCGAACCGTTCGCCGGTCAGCGCGTAGCGCCGCACCTGGCGGACGCCGATCGCATCGCAGAGCTGCGGGATGATGATCGCGGCGGTCAGACCCCAGCGCACCTCGGTGATCGAGAACAGCGCGTTGTCGGCCGCGATCACGATATCGCAGGCCGAGATCACACCGGTGCCGCCGCCGAAGCAGCCGCCCTGCACCAACGCCACCGTCGGCACCGGCAGCGTGTTGAGGCGCTGCACCGCCTCGAAGGTGGCGCGCGACGCCACCTCGTTCTCCTCCACTGATTTCGGCCGCACGCCGTTGATCCATTTCAAATCGGCGCCGGCCTGGAAATGCTTGCCGTTGCCTTTGAGCACGACGACACGGACCGGCTTGGTCGAGAGATCGTCGATCGCGGCCAGCACGCCCGCAATCAGCGCGCCGTCATAGGCATTGTTGACCTCGGGCCTGTTCAGCGTGACGGTCGCGACCCCGCGCGCATCGAGGCTCCACAGGACTGGGCTGGCCGACATGACGTATCTCCCTCGTTCGGCATTGCTGTTATCAGCACTATGGCGAGAGGAAGGGCCTTGATCCATCACTTTCGAGCGCGCGCGGCCGCGCCGCGTGCATGACGGGTTGCGCGATGCCCCGCGCTTGTGGAAACTGACGCGGCACGTTGCAAGGACCAGTTCCACTGATGCGTATTTGCATTTTCGGCGCGGGCGCCGTCGGCAGCCATTTCGCGGTCCGGCTGGCACGCGCCGGCCACGATGTGTCCTGCGTGATGCGCGGGCCGCATCTCGACGCGGTCAGGACCAAAGGGCTGACGCTGAGGGTCGGCGACAGCAGCGTCACGGCGAAAGTAAAGGCATCGGCCGATCCTGCCGAGCTGGGGCCGCAGGACGTCGTCATCAGCACGCTGAAGGCAACCGGCGTCAGTGCGCTCGCAACCGCCCTCCCGCCATTGCTTGAGCGCGATACGTCGATCGTGTTCGCGCAGAACGGCATTCCCTGGTGGTACGGACTCGGCCTGCCGCCGCAGCATCCCGCGATTCCCGATCTCGGCTTCCTCGATCCCGGCGGACGCTTGCGCAGCGCCCTTCCGAAGGAGCGCGTCATCGGCGGCGTGATCTTCTCCTCCAACGAGGTGATCGCGCCCGGCGTGGTGGTGAACCTGTCGCCGGATCGCAACCGCCTCCTGATCGGCGAATGCGACGATCGCCGGAGCGAGCGCATCGCCCGGCTGCGCGCGGCGCTGAACGACGCCGCGATCGAATCGCCCGAGGTCAAGCAGATCCGCGAGACGATCTGGTCGAAGCTGCTCACCAACATGTCGATGTCCGTGCTCTGCCTGCTGACCGGACTGACCGCCCGCGGCGTCCGCGACGATCCTGACATGCAGGACGTGATCCCGCGCCTGCTCGACGAGGCCAATGCGGTGGCGACGCACTACATCCCCGAGGTCAAGCGCGTCACCCGCTCGGGGCCGGCACCGGACCACAAGCCGTCGATCCTGCAGGATTATGAGCTCGGCCGCGCCATGGAGATCGACGTGCTGGTCCGCGCACCCGCGGCGTTTGCCCGCGCAGCCGACATCGCGACCCCGATGCTCGACCTGATGGCCTCGCTGGCAATCCAGAAGGCGCGTGACAAGGGACTCTATCAGGACTGACAATCCGCCCACGGCGATAACAAGCAGGGATATCGAACCATGCAAATCAAGGACAAGGTCTGCGTCGTCACCGGCGGCGCGAGCGGGATCGGCGAAGCGGTGGCGCGAGCCTATGCAGAGGCCGGCGCGCGCGGCGTTGTGGTCGCCGACCTCAAGACCTCGCGCGACCGGCTCGCCAGCGTCGCCGGCGATATCGACGGGCTCGCGGTCACCGCCGATGTCGGGCTGGAGGAGGACATCAAGGCCCTGATCGCCGCCGCCGAGGACAAATATGGTCCGGTCGACGTGTTCTTCTCCAATGCCGGACTGTCGCGCAAGGGACAGGAAACCGCATCCGATGCCGACTGGGACGTGAGCTGGCGTGTGCATGTGATGAGCCACGTGTTCGCCGCGCGCGCGCTGGTGCCCGGCATGCTCGCGCGCGGTTCCGGTTATCTCATCAACACCGCATCGGCCGCGGGGCTGTTGGCCTCGCTGAACTCGATGCCCTACGGCGTGACCAAGAATGCCGCGGTCGCGCTGGCTGAACATCTCGCCATCCAGTATGGCGATCGCGGCATCCGCGTCTCCGTGCTCTGCCCGCAATCGGTGCAAACCGGCATGACGACGCCGGGCCCGAGCGCGGCGCGCGTCGACGGCGTGCTGCAACCGGGCGAAGTTGCGCGGATGGTGATCGAAGCGATGGCCGAGGAACGCTTCCTGATTCTCTCCCATCACCAGGTGCAGGAATACATGCAGCGCAAGGCCACCAATCGCGAACGTTGGCTGTCCGGCATGCGCCGCCTGCGCGACCGCATCTACGGCGGCGCGCCAACTTGATCGAACGTAGCCCGGATGGAGCGAAGCGCAATCCGGGACGGTTTCGCAAGTGGAAAGACAACCCGGATTGCGCTTCGCTCCATCCGGGCTACAGAAATCTACGAATGCTTCACGATCCACGCCGCGAATGCATCGAGCACCTCGGCCATCACCTCGCGATCGTCGCGGCCGGAGCGCTTGAGGACATGGAAGGAATGGTCGGCCTCCTGCACGAGATGCAGCGTCGCCAGGCTGCCCAACTCCTTCACCACAGGCTCGAGCAACTCGAGCTCGGCCAGCGCGTCGCGCGTGCCCTGCAGGAACAGCAAGGGGATCTTGACCTCGGCGAGATGCTTGGCCCGCTCGCGCGACGGCTTGCCGGCCGGGTGCAGCGGAAAGCCGAGGAACACCAGCCCGCGGACGCCTTCAAGCGGCGCCTTGGCCTGCGCCTGCGAGGTCATGCGTCCGCCAAACGACTTGCCGCCGGCGAACAGCGGCAGTTCGCCGCAACGGCGCGCAGCTTCCCGAACCGCGGCGCGCACCGTCGCCTGCGCGATGGCGGGCGGATCGGGCCGCTTGCTGCCCTTCTCCATATAGGGAAACTGATAGCGCAAGGTGGCGATGCCGCGCTCCGCCAACCCCTCTGAGATCACGGCCATCGACGGATGCGCCATGCCGGCGCCGGCTCCATGAGCGAACACATAGGCCGCGCGCGCCTTTTCCGGGCGCAGCAGCAGCGCGGACACCGCGCTGTCGTCCGAGACCGTGATCGTGAGCGGTTGTGCACCTGGCGCGTTCAAGATGACATCTCGAAGAATTGTTGCTCCGGCATTTCTAGCCGCCGGCGCCGATGCGCGCAAATGCCGCCGAGGAGAGCACGCCGCAAGTGAACTGGCTCACAGCCAATCAAAATTTCCTTTGCAACATTTCTTTGGCAACATTTCCGTTGGTAGACCAAGCGGCGCCGCTATGGGATAGTGCACGACACGACACACGCTTAACGCGAACCTATTTCGGCGATTTTTAACATCTCAGCAATATGACGCGCGGGTACCGCGAATCGGGGGACGGGGCATGCCTCGCAAGACGATCTTTTTCATCGGACTGTTGATTGTCGCCGGCGTCCTCTACTTCAAGGACGATATCGAGACGGTGACGAGCGGCTTCCGCGTCAAGGTCGTCGACTACCAGCCGCCGGCAAAAACCGTATGGCTGGATCAGAATGTCAGCGCAGAGCGGCTGCGCTGGTTCTATCACGCCGACCAGGGCACGCGGACTTTCGGCATTCCCCTTGAATGGTTCATGGCGCTGGAGCAACCGACGGTGTGGCCGCCGTTCACGGCGGCGCCGAAGCTCAGCGAGACCAATTATCTCGGCCGCTTCGGCTTTATTCCCGACACCGTGATCCCAGGCAGCCCCGATCCGCTGCCGATCGGCTTTGCGCCGAGCGGCCCGATGGCCGATGCCAGCGGCGCGCCCTGGCGTAACCCGCACAGCAAGGCCGACATGAACGGCGTCGGACTGACCTGCTCTGCCTGCCACACCGGAAGCTTCAGCTATCGCGGCACCGAGATCGTGATCGACGGCGGACCGGCCAACACCAATCTGTTCGAATTCCAGAAGAGCGTCGGCGTCTCGCTGCTGCTGACCCGGTTCTGGCCCGGCCGCTTCGCGCGCTTTGCCGAGGCGATCCTCGGCAAGGAGGCCAGCCTCGACGAGCGCATGGCACTGCGCGGCCAGCTCGATCTCGTGCTGAAGCAATACGCCAACATCAATGCGCTGGAGGGCAAGGTCGCCGCCAACAGCGTCGAGGAAGGCTATGCGCGGCTCGACGCGCTCAACCGGATCGGCAACCAGGTGTTCTCGATCGACCTGAACAATCCCAACAACTATGCCTCGCACTCGGCGCCGGTGCATTTCCCGCGGATCTGGAACGCGCCGTGGTTCAGCTGGGTGCAGTATGACGGCTCGATCATGCAGCCGATGGTGCGCAATGCCGGCGAGGCGCTCGGCGTCAGTGCCGAGCTCAATCTGCTCGATGAATCCAGGGGCCTGTTCAAATCGAGCGCGCGGATCGACGTGCTGCATGAGATGGAGCGGATGATCGCCGGCGAGCCGCCCAGCGAGGACAAGGGCTTTGGCGGCCTGGCATCGCCGAAATGGCCGGAGAACATCCTGCCGCAGATCAACATGGATCTCGCGAAGAAGGGTGGCGAGCTCTACAAGACGCACTGCCAGGGCTGCCATGGCCCCGCGATCGACAGCAAGGCGCTGCCCGCAAGCGAGGCCTTTGCGTTGTTCAAGGACAAGAAGCGCTGGATCAAGAACGACGCCGGCCAGCCGCTGCTCGACGTCGAGATGATCCCGATCAGCCATATCGGCACCGACAGCGCACAGGCCGAAGGTCTTGCGAGCCGCACCGTCGAGACGCCGGCCAATCTGAACATCAAGGACGGCGGCTTCGGACCGGCGCTCGGCGAACTGGTCGAGAAGACGGTCGACTACTGGTACGACCAGAACAAGATCCCGGCCGAGGATCGCAAGCGCATCAACGGCTACCGGCCGAACGAGATCCAGGCGCCGCTCGCCTACAAGGTCCGGCCGCTCAACGGCATCTGGGCGACCCCGCCCTACCTGCACAACGGATCGGTGCCGACCATCTACGCGCTGCTGTCGCCGATAAAGGACCGTCCCTCGACCTTCTATCTCGGCAGCCGTGAGTATGATCCCAAGGATCTCGGCTATGTTTGGAAGGACAAGGTCAAGAACGCCTTCCTGCTCGACACCACCAAGCGCGGCAACAGCAATTCCGGCCACGAATTCTCGAACGAGAAGCGCCTCGGCGTGATCGGGCCGGAGCTGAAGGAAGACGAGCGCCGCGCGCTGATCGAGTTCATCAAGACGCTGTAGCCGCCGCCGGTCAACACACCTGCCGTCATGGCCGGGCTTGGCCCGGCCATCTGCATCTTTTCCGCAGGCGGCATTAAAGGCGTAGAATAGGCGTAGACGCCCGCGACAAGCCCGAGACGTAACGCCTGCTCTCAACTATTCTTCAACTTCGGCACCGGCTGCCGCCGCGCCGGGCGGGTCATGGCTTCAAGCTCGAGCAGCTGGTTGAGCTGCTCCTCGGTCAGCAGCTTCTCCTCCAGCACGATGTCGGCGACCGAGCGGTTCTCCTTCAGCGCGCGGCGCGCCACACGCGAGCTTGCCTCGTAGCCGAGCGCCGGCGCCAGCGCCGTGATCAGGCCGATCGAGCCCTGCACCAGGCTGCGGCAACGCTCACGATCGGCCTCGATGCCATCGACGCAGCGCTTGGTCAGGGTATCGATCGCCGCCGTCAGCATGCGCAGCGAGCTCAGCACGCAATAGCCGATGGTCGGCTCGAACGCATTGAGCTGGAGCTGGCCGCCTTCGGCGCACATCGTCACTGTGAGATCGTGCCCGATGACGAGGAAGGCGACCTGGTTGACGACTTCCGGAATCACCGGGTTGACCTTGCCGGGCATGATCGACGAGCCCGCCTGCACCGCAGGCAGCCTGATCTCGCCGATGCCGGTACGCGGCCCCGACGACAGCAGCCGCAGGTCGTTGCAGATCTTCGACAGCTTGACCGCGACGCGCTTCAGCACGCCGGAGAACAGCACGAAGGCGCCGAGATCGGACGTCGCCTCGATCAGGTTCGAGGCCAGCACCATCGGCTGCCCTGAAAGCCGCGACAATTCCTCGACGGCGAGCGCGGCATAACGCGGGTCCGCGTTGATTCCGGTGCCGATTGCGGTGGCGCCGAGATTGACCTCGCGGAACAGCGCGGAGATCTCGTTCAGCCGCGCTATGTCCTCCTTCACGGTCACGTGAAAGGCATCGAACTCCTGGCCGAGCGTCATCGGCACCGCATCCTGAAGCTGGGTACGCCCCATCTTCAACACGTCGGCGAACTCCACCGCCTTGCCTTTCAAGGCGTAGGCGAGATCGTCCAGCGCGCGCACCAGCGGCTGGGTGGCGAAGATCACCGCGAGCCGCAGCGCGGTCGGATAGGCGTCGTTGGTCGACTGCGCCATGTTGACGTCGTCGTTCGGATGCAGCGTGTGATAATCGCCGGGCTTCTTGCCCATCAGCTTGAGCGCGACGTTGGCGATCACCTCGTTGGCGTTCATGTTGGTCGAGGTGCCGGCGCCGCCCTGGATCGCGTCAACCACGAAGGATTCCGCATAGACCTTCTCGGTTGCGACCTGGACGCAGGCCGCCTCGATTGCATCCGCCTTCTCGGGTGCGAGATAGCCGAGCCGTTTGTTGGCCCGCGCGGCAGCCTGCTTGACCAGCGCCAGCGCGCGGACGAATTGCGGAAAGTGGCCGACCGGCACGCCGGTGATCGGAAAGTTCATCACCGCACGCTTGGTATGAATCCCCCACAGCGCGTTGACCGGCACGTCATCCTCGCCGAGCAAATCGTGCTCGCTGCGGGACTGCGCCTGCTCGATCGGTACGGTGCGGACGGTCGCGACCGCGAGATGACTGGGACTGCCGCTCTCGCCGGAGGGTGGCGCGGCGCCTGCAGTGGTGGCGGTCTCAACCTTCGATTCGGCCATTGGTCCCTCCGTTACCTGCTGAAAATCCTGTCGTCAGCGACACCAGCCATGATGCGCCCGACAAACATCGAAAGCCAATGCCTATCGGCAAAGTCTTGCACACTGACGAGCTGAAAGACGCGGAAAAGCCGGATCGGAATGCACGCCGCACCGGGAATCGAGGACTTGCCTTATCCGTCATGATAACAACAACTTATAGCTCCAGACCGCGGGGCGCTTCGCGACAGGCGCGATTGCTTTCTCCGCCCCGGCATCGCGTGCTAGATCAGCACCGACTGGCGCGGCGGCGCCGCCGATATTGAACGAACCAGGGACCAAAACCGTGTCCAACAACAACGAAGCGATAACCATCAGATTCCGCTGCCCGGCGGAGCTCGAGGGCAAGATTCCGGAGCCAGTGCCGGCGTCGATGGGTCTTCCCGGATGGCTCAAGGCGATGCCGACGCAAGCCTTCAATGCGATGAGCAATCGCGAGGAGGATACCGTCAAGCGCTGCCCGCCATTCGTCGATGCGATGACGTCAGGTTTCCTGCTGCCGCTGGTCTGCGATCTCAAGGTCGAGAACGGCGAGATGACGTGGGACAACGATCTTCCGGCCGGGGGCGCGCTCGAATTCCCGCGCTCGCCGATCGGATTCCACGACGAAAGCCAGGTGGCCGGCTCGCCGCTGTTCGAGCCGGACCGCTTCCTCATCAAGTTCGTCAATCTGTGGACCATCGAGGCGCCGGCGGGCTACTCGCTGTTCTTCACGCATCCGGTCAATCGGTTCGACCTGCCGTTCACCACGCTGACCGGCCTTGTCGATTGCGACCTGTTTCGCGACGGCTGGGTTCATTTCCCGGCGCGCTGGCACGACACCAATTTCAACGGCGTCTTGCCCAAGGGCACGCCGGTTGCGCAATGCTTCCCGGTGAAGCGCGAAAACTGGGTCGCGCAGACCGCCGCGATGACGCCGGATGAAACATCGCGCGCGCAGGAACTGTCCAACAGGATGTCCCGCGAGCCCGGACTCTATCGCCGCCTGTTCCGGTCGTAGACCGGGCGTACGAGATTGCTGCGCGGCGATGACAGGCGCAGGCGCGGGACAAGACTCTTTCCACTTGTCGTCCCTGCGAGAGCAGGGACCCATACGCCGCGGCCCGTGTTGTGAAAGAAGCTCGTCGTTCCGGCATCATGCAGCTATTCGCATCGGTGGTTATGGGTCCCTGCTTTCGCAGGGACGACACCGAGTTTGTGGCGCGGCAGTCCAGCTCACTCGAAACTGCGCTAGTCGCGTAGGATGGGTAGAGCGCAGCGAAACCCATCGTCGCACCATGCGGCACGATAGATGGGTATCGCCTCGCTCCACCCATCCTACGATTCTGCGCAGGGGCGACAGAATCGCCTAGCTCAGAAACTTTGCAAACCCGCTGGGACGGAAGAAGAAGCGGCCATGCGATGCCATGGTAAGCGCTGACATGGTGCGGCCGATCATTTGCGGCCGGCCGCGCAGCGCCAGACGCAGATTGGCTTCGCCGCCGGCGCGATCGCCCATTTCCAGAAGAGCGGCGGAGAAGCTGGTCCGCGTCAGGGGATCGTCTGGGCGCTGCGCCAGCACCTGGCGGTAGAGCTCCGCCGCGGCCGCGTATTCGCCATCGAGCAGCAGCACACGCGCGAGCGCCGCCAGAACATCGGGATGTCCCGGCGCCGCAACGCGCAGTCTCTCCAGAATCTCGCGCGCGCGGCCGCGTTCGTTGCGCTGGGGCAGCAGTTGCGCGAGCAGGAGCTGAAACTCGATACTCCCGGGCGCGAGCGCAAGCGCGCTCTCAAGGACGGCAACCGCCTCGTCGATGCGGCCGGCCCCGTGCAATTGAGCTGCCAGCGCCTGAAATGCGGGCAGGTAAGGCGGCCGCCGCGCGGTGGTCCGGCGCAGCGCATCGATCGCCTCGTTGCGGCGACCAGCACCGCCGAGCGCCGCGCCGAGCAAGGTCTCGAGGCCGGGATCCTCGACGCGGCGCGTGGCACGCTCAAGCGGCGCGATCGCCTCCTCGTTGCGATTCTGCATCATCAGCGCCCGCGCCAGGATCGAGGCCGCGCCGACATCGGTCCGGTTTGCCTTCAAGACCTCCGCCGCCAGCCGTTCGGCTTCGACGACCTGTCCCATCTGCAAGGCGACCACGGCGCGTTGCAGAGCCGGGGATGGGCCAGGCGCGCGACTGGCGGAAGGAGGCGGAGGTTTCGGCATGCGATCCGTCGAGAGAGGGTTCTTCCCAGCCGTTATCACTGCCGCCGACGGAGCGTCCAGCGAAAGTCGCAGCCGGGCACCAATATACCGTCGGTTCCCGCGACCGTCCGGCGACAGACGTCGGACCACCCTATCCCGCCCGATTTTTCGACTGCTTAACCTATTCGACCTAGCCTGAATTGCCGAAACAGGGCCCAGCTTGATGTTCGTGACTACCCTTGAAGCAATTCGGTCGACCACCTCGAAGCGAACCGCTTACATCAGCGGAATCCTCGCGCTTCTGGCTGTCGCCATCGTCTTTAAGGCCGTCTGGCTCGCGCGCGTGGGGCTCGGGCACGGCCGCGAGCTCGTCGACTTTGCCGCCTTCTACATCACCGCAAAACTGGTGTGGCTCGGCACAGTGGATCAGGCCTATCAGTTCGCGAAGCTGATCGTCATCCAGAGAGAGGCGTCGGGCGGGCATGATGGCTTCATGTCATGGACCTATCCGCCGCAGTTCAGCCTGCTGCTGGCTCCGTTCGCGCTGATCCCGGTCGGGATTGCCTATCTGCTGTTCGCGGCCTCGACCCTGACGCTTTACCTCGCCGTGCTGCGCCGCCTCGCAGGCGATAACTTCGTGCTCGTGCTCATCGTGTTCTTTCCGACGATCGGGATCACGCTAGCCTGCGGACAGAACGGCCTGCTGACGGCCGCGCTGATCGGAATGGCCTGCCTGTTCTTCCACGAGCGGCCAATCCTTGCGGGGACCGCCCTTGGCCTCATGATCATCAAGCCGCATCTCGCGATCGCGTTCGCGGTCTACGCCGTGCTGCGGCGGTCCTGGATCGTGGTGATGACAGCCGCCGCCGTCGTGCTGATCAGCTCAGCGATCTGCACGGCGGTCTTCGGCGTCGAGATCTGGAGTGCATTCCTGCAGAGCGTGCGCGATTCGTCGGTGTTCCTGGAGCACGGCAGTTACCCGATGCATCGCATGATCTCGATCTATGCCGCGTTGCGAACCGCGGGGTTGTCCGCGTCGGCAGCGTTTGTCGCCCAAGGTGTCGTCGCGGTGCTGGCGCTTGCCGTGGTCCTCATTGCAGCCTACCGGCCGATGCCGGCCCGCGAGCGCCTCGGCCTCGTCGCGATCGTGTCGGTCTGCATCAGCCCCTACGCCTACGACTACGACTTCCTGATCTTCAGCGTCGGCCTCGCGCTGCTGTTGCCGGCGCTGCTGACAAGTGCGCGCGAGCGGGAACGAGGGATCATCTACGCCTTGCCGATTCCGATCGGAGCGTTCGGCTACCTGCAAGCGACGCAGATGGCGTCTTCCCACAACGGCGAACAGGCGCTCAGCACGTTCTCGATCGGCGGTTTTGCGATCATTCCGCTGATCGCGCTCATTGTCGGCATTGTGCTGCTGCGCAGCTCAGGGACGGAAGCAGTCAGCGGACCGACCGTCAGATGCGCATCCGCTTGAAGATCGCCTCCGGCAGCGCGCAGATGATCGTCATCACCAGCTGGAACCGCCGGGCCACATAGATCACGTCGCGCGGCCTCGTCACATCGGCGAGGTAGATATCCTCCGCAACCCGGTCCGGATCGACGGTCAGGTGCGCCGGCAGCTTCATATGCGCGGTCATCCTGGTGCGCACGAAACCGGGCTTGACGGTGATGACGCGGACCTTGCCCGCGAGCGCGAGGCGATTGCGCAGGCCAGACAGGAATTGCGAGAAGCCGGCCTTGGCCGCGCCGTAATAGTAGTTCGACGCCCGCCCGCGATCGCCGGCGACCGAGCTGACCCCGATGATGGTTCCCGAGCCGCGCGCCTCGAAGCGTTGCGCGAATTGTTCGAGCAGCAGGCTCGGCGCCTCGAAATTGGTGCGCATGATCGTCGTCGCAAGCTCGGGATCGGTCTGCGCACGCTGTTGATCGCCGAGTTCTCCGACGACGCATACCACGGTGTCGGGGAGCACGGACAGGCCGGCGACGAAGCCTGCAAGCTGCGCGGTCTGCAGCACGTCGAGCGATTGAACCGTCGTTACGACGCCGCTGCGCGTCCTGATATCATCCGCGTTGCGCTGCGCGGCCTCGAGGTCGCGAGCGGCAAGTGTCACGCGCCAGCCCTCCCTTGCATAGCGCAGCGCCGTCGCGTGCCCGATATCCGAGCTGCCGCCGATCACCAGAATCGATTTTGTGCCGGTCATCAAATTCCAAGCCGTGCTGAAAGGTGGGAGACTAGGCGCGTATCCGCCCCGGTCTGCTGACGGATGTCCCGCAAGGCCGCAAGGCGGGGATATCCGGATTCGAATGTCGCGCGGGATTGCCGCGCGTCCTTGGCGAGGTAGAGCCGGCCGCCGGCATCGACCACCAATGCATCAAGCTCGTCAAGAAACCCGAACAGCGGGTCGCTGACCGGAAAGTCCATCGTCAATGTATAGCCTCGCAGCGGAAACGACATCGGTCCATCGCCATCGCCGAGCTGCTTGAGCACGGCAAGAAACGACGCATCGCCGCGCCGCGAGACCCGGTCCAGGATGTCAGCAAGCACGCGGCGAGCGCGCGCCTGCGGGATCACACATTGATATTGCACAAAGCCGCGCCGGCCATAGATCCTGTTCCAGTCGGCGATCGCATCGAGCGGGAAGAAGTAGGGATCCCAATGCACGAGCCGCGGTCTGCCCTGCTGCGCAGCGCCGCGGCGGAAGTACAGCTCGTTGAACGCTCGCATCGATGCGCGGTTGAGCAGCCAGCCAGGAAACAGCTCCGGCACCGATAGCCGCGACATGCGAGGGCTGGGAAACGGCGCGAGCTCGGGCCCCAGCAATTCCTTGTCACGGCGCGTGGCGTGCTCGGCCAGATAGACCAGCGATCGTCCAAGCGCAGCACCGCGTGCAAGGCAGTCGATCCAGGCCACCGAATAGGTGGCCGATGCGCTGCCTTCCAGCAGATCGATCGCCGCCTCGAGATTGCCGGCGACGCGCGTGTCCTGCCGCAGCCAGGCCGTCTCGATCGGGAGCAGCCGCAACGTCGCCTCGAGGATCATGCCGGTCAGGCCCATGCCTCCGAGCGTCGCCATGAACAGTGCAGCGTTCTCCGCGCGTGAGCAGGTGACTATCTCGCCGCTCGGCAGCGCGAGGCGGAATGACTCGACGATCGTGCCGAAGCCGCCGTCGCGATGGTGGTTCTTGCCATGCACGTCGGCCGCGATCGCGCCCCCGACGGTCACGAATTTCGTGCCGGGCACGACCTTCAGGAAAAAGCCACGCGGCCCGAACGCGGCAAGGATGTCGGCGATCGTCACGCCGGCTTCGACCGTCAACTGGGCGGTTGCGGCATCGAAGCTCCGCATCCGGTTCAGGCCGCGCGTCGAAATCGTGGTGTGCGTGCCGATCGCCGCATCGCCGTAGGCGCGGCCCGCGCCGCGCGCGACGACGCCGGACCGCCCGAGCAGATGGTCCCGTGCGCCCGCGAGCGTCCGCGGCGCCAGCAATTTGGTCGACACCTTCGGATAGTTGCCCCAGCCGGACAGGGCAATCCCGCCCGGATTGGAGCTCGCCGTCGCGCGTCCTGGCAATGCAGCCGCCGGCATCGCTAGATGGCGGCAAGCATGATGACGCCGATCGCGCCAAGCGCGACCCAGCTGGCGCGATCCCGGAGCGCGAACATCACCGGATCGTCGTCGATCAATCCGCGCTGCGCGAACAGCATCACGCGGCCGATCCAGTACATCAGGATCGGGCAGCAGACCCAAAGCAGTTGCGGATGGCTGTAGAGCGCACGAACCGTATCGGACGAGATGTAGAGCGTGAAAATCACGACGGCATTGAAGCCCGATGCCGCGGCGAGGATCGCGATCATCGACTTGTCGTCGACCTGGTAGCCGCGCGCCGCCAGGACGGCGCCGTCCGGCTGACTGGCGAGTTCGATGTGACGCTTCACCAGCGCCAGCGACATGAAGATGAACAGCGAGAACGCGAGCAGCCATTCCGACATCGGCACATTGATCGCGACCGCTCCGCCGATCACGCGGACGGTATAAAGCGCCGCCAGTACGACGACGTCGACGATCGCGACACGTTTGAGCCACAGCGAATAGGAGGTGGTCAGCGCAAAATAACCGAGCAGGACACCGCCGAATTCGACCGATATGCACAAGGCGATCGCGAATGCGGCTGTTAGCGCCAGAGCCATCGCGCCGACAGCGTGCGGCGCCGAGATCGCACCGCTTGCGATCGGACGGTCGCGCTTGGCCGGATGCGCGCGGTCGGCCCTGATGTCGAGTATGTCGTTCAGGATGTAGGCGCCTGACGCGCAGAGCGAGAATGCGATCACCGCAAGCAGCGACGTCGCCGCCGGGCCCAGCGTAAATTGATGCGCGGTCAACAGCGGCACCAGCACGAGGGCGTTCTTCGCGTATTGATGCACCCGGAGCAACTTCAGCCAGCTGTGCACACCGGCCGGCGCGGACGCAGCCGGTTCGGATCGACCGGGGCGCGCCACGCGCGATGCGAAGTCCGGCAATGCGACCGTTGCGCTGCCGATGTAGTCAAAGCCCTGGCGCAACACGGGCGGCAGGTCTTCGTTCCGCGCCACCGTCGACCGGCCAGGCGGTGCGGCAGCCCAGGCGGTGAAGACGCCGAGATGCTCGGCAACCGCGCTGACGAACGGCTCGGAGCAATTTTCCGAACAGAGATAGACCGGGCGGCCTTCGCCCAGCACCTGCAGGAGGAAGGTCACCGCGTCACGGTCGAACTGAGCGCGGGATGGATCGAAACCCGACGTATCGGCAACATGCGTCGATCGCGCTTCCGATCCGAACGCGGTAGCAATCGCCGCGGTGACCGCGAGAAAGCGACCGCTCAATTCGGCAGCGATACTCGCCGGGACGGCGCTTCCCGGCACCATCACCTCGTCGACATCGACAACGAGCGGCCGGCCGCCTGGACGCAGCGGATCGCGAAGGGCGGCGCTGCCGCCCTCTTCAACCCGTTCTGGAACGCTAGCTCGCATGCGCGCGGACTTTCGGTGGCCCCCTCCCCATTGTCCGGAGCGTTCCCTAATTTGGGGTGAATTTGGAGGCAGATGCCCGCCACACCGACGCCGGAAGGCAGCGCAAAGGCCGTTGCGGCTTCGATGAGGGGTGGAGGCGGCCGCCGATGGCGTGTGCTGCGCGCAACCAGGCGGAAAATGGCGATCCCGGGAAGACTCGAACTTCCGACCTACGGTTTAGGAAACCGTCGCTCTATCCGGCTGAGCTACGGGACCGCACCGCCCGCCGCGAAGCATGCGGGCGCAGCCCTCCCATAGCAGAGGAGCCGAATGATCGCCAGCCCGCGCCAGACCGGGCGCGCGCGAAGTTGTGCCTGGTTCGCCGCGTCGTGCGTTACGCCACCTGCCGCGCCGGATTCGCGGCGGCATCCGCCGCACTGGTCCGGCGTGCCGGCAGAAACTCGATCGCCTCATCCTTCAGCGAGCCGAACCGCAGCGTCATGATATCTAGCGCATAGTTCTGGTAGAGCCGCCACGGCCGGCGCGAGCCCTGCTTGGGGAACCTGGCAGCGGCGCGCTGGATATAGCCCGAGGAGAAATCCACCCAGGGCAGTTCGGTCACCGTCGGATCGTTCCGCCGTGGCGTCACCTGCGCGTAGCCGTTCGCCTTCATGTGGTTGAGCATGCGGCAGACATATTCGCAGGTCAGGTCGCATTTCAGCGTCCAGGATGCGTTGGTGTAGCCGAACGCCGCGGCGAGGTTCGGCACGCCCGAGTACATCAGCCCCTTGTAGTTCATGGTCTTCGACAGATCGATGGGCGCGCCGTCGACCTTGATCTCGAGCCCGCCGAGCACCTGCAGATCGAGGCCGGTCGCGGTCACCACAACGTCGGCATCGAGCACGTTGCCGGACTTCAGCTTGATGCCGCCGGGCGTGAAGGTCTCGATCTGTTCGGTAACGACGGACGATCCGCCGCTGCGCAAGGATCGAAAGAGATCGCCGTTCGGCACCAGGCAAAGCCGCTGGTCCCACGGATTGTAGCGCGGCGTGAAATGCGTCGCGATATCGTAGTCGGGGCCGAGCGCGTGGCGCACGCCGCCGAGGATCAGCTTCTTCACGCGCTCCGGATGGCGCTTGCAGAGCCGGTAGAAATACATCCCGAACAGCACGTTCTTCCAGCGCGTGAGGCCGTAGGCGAGCTTCGCCGGCAGCCGCGCCCGCAGCCAGTTGGCGACCTTATCCTCGTCCGGCCGCGCCACGACATAGGTCGGTGAACGCTGCAGCATCGTGACATGGGCGGCGGTCTTGGCCATTTCCGGCACCAGGGTCACAGCGGTCGCGCCGCTGCCGATCACCACCACCTTCTTGCCGGCATAGTCGATGTCGTCGGTCCATTTCTGCGGATGGACGACGCGGCCGGCGAAATCGGCGATGCCGGGGAAGTCAGGCGTGTAGCCGTGCTCATATTTGTAGTAGCCGCTGCACATGAACAGGAAGTTGCAGGTGAGACGCTCGATCGTCTGCTCCGGCCCACGCTCGACTTCGACCGTCCACTGCGAATCGGCCGACGACCAGTCGGCGCGCACGACGCGGTGGTTGAAGCGGATCTTCTTGTCGATGCCATACGCGCGCGCGGTCTCGCGCACATAGTTCAGGATCGACGGCCCGTCGGCGATCGCCTTCGGCTCGGTCCACGGCCGGAACGAATAGCCGAGCGTGTACATGTCGGAGTCGGAGCGGATGCCGGGATAGCGGAACAGGTCCCAGGTCCCGCCGATGCAATCGCGGCCTTCGAGAATGGCGTAGCTGCGGTCCGGACAGTTGGTTTGCAGATGATAGCCGGCGCCGATGCCCGACAACCCGGCACCCACGATCAACACGTCGAACTGAGCGGACATGCACTGACCCTCCCGTGGCAGAATTGACAATCTTTATTGTCAGATAACTTGACATCTGACAATGGCTCATGTCAATACACTTTTCATGGCAAGCAGCCGGAAAGCCCGCCTCTATGGCGGTATGGACGCCGACGAGCGCCGCACCGAGCGGCGGCTGAAGCTGATCGACGCGGCGATCGAGGTCTATGGCGAGGTCGGCTATCGCAGCGCGACTGTGAAGGCGATCTGCGAGGCCGCTGAGCTGACCGAGCGCTATTTCTACGAGTCCTTCGCCAACAGCGAAGCGCTGCTGATCGCCGCCTACAACCATGTCGTCGGCCATCTGCACGAGGAAATGACGGCTGCCGCCGCGGCGGCCGGCGACGATGCCGAAGCAAGACTGCACGCCGCGCTGACGCTGTATTTTACCCGGCTGAAGCAGCATCCGAAGCCGGCGCGGGTCTTCCTGCTGGAAATCTCCGGCATCAGCCCGGCGGTCGATGCCGTCAAGCTCGACGCCGGGCGTGTCTTCAGCGACATCCTGGTGCCGCCGGTGCTCGATGCGAAACACGGAGACAGGGGCGCGGCTGCGACGCTGCTCTCGACCGGCATGGTCGGCGCGGTTATCTCGATCGCGCTACGCTGGGTCTCGAAGCAATATCCGCAAACCGTGGAGGACGTCGTCGCGATCGCCGCCAGCTTCTGCCGCGTCGCATTAACCGAGGCCGATCGCCGCCGGGACTTGCGTTTGCGGTAGCGGGGGGGGGTCCACACCGCTCGCCGATTTTCGATTATGTTTCGCCGGGGTTTCCGGCCTGGCCCGAGGCTGCGCCGCTGATTTAGCTTGCATGACCGGCGGCCTGGGTTGTCTTATGCCCGGTACCGGGCGCAACCAGGCTTTCTTGTTTCGCCTTGCGAAACAACGAAAAACTGCATCAGGCGGAGCTTAAGCCTTTGGTCGACGTGCACAGGCTGGACGACGTGACCTCGCGCCTTGGCGACGTGGTTCTCGATCCCGCGACCTGGCCGTCCTTCATGGACGAGGTCTGCGCGGCCGTCGGCGCGACCGGGGCTGCGATGCTTCAGAGCGATATCCGCACCGAGGACATTCCGCGCTCGGAATCGATCAGCGAATATTTCACCAAGACCTATTTCCCGCAGAATTTTCATCTCACCGACATCCGCGCGGCACGCGGCGTGCCCCTGATGCTGGCTGGCACCAATGTCATCACCGATGCGGACCTGTTCGGTGGCGAAGAGGAGATGCTGCGCGACCCGCTCTATGCGACGCTCGGCGAGTTCGGGCTGAAATGGTTTGCGGGGATCGGCTTCCGCGCCGGCCCGGCATTGTGGGCACTGAGCATCCAGCGTTCGCCGAAGGAAGGCATGTTCGACGCCGACGAGGTCAAGGCACTCTCGCGCGTGTCGGCACGGCTGACTGAAGCCGCGACGCTGTCCACCGTCGTCGGCCGCTCGGCGATCTCGGGCATCACCAGTGCGCTCGACCTGATCCAGGTCGCGGCGATTGCCGTCGGCCGCTTCGGCGCCGTCATCGGCATGAACGCCCACGCGGAAAGCTGCCTCGGCCATGACCTTGCGATCCGCAACAACCGCCTCACTCTGCTCGACCGGCAGGCCAATGCCGATCTGACCCGGCTGATTGATCTGCTGGCCCACAGTTCGGACCTGCACCCGCTCCCGACAGCGCCGATCGTGGTGCGCAGGATCGACAAGCGGCCGATCGTGATCCAGATGCAGCCGGTGCCTCCCGCCGCGCGCTCACCGTTCCTGGGCGCGCGCGCGATCCTGTTGATCCGCGATCTCGAAGGCAGCGCCGCATTCGATTCTGCGCTGCTGGCGGCGACCTTCGAACTGACGCCGGCGCAGGCACGCCTCGCCACGCGGCTTGCGCGCGGCGATTCAGTCGAAGCGGCGGCACAGGAGGCCGGCGTTGCCCTTGCCACCGCGCGCAATCAGCTCAAGACGATTTTCCAGAAAACCGGCACGCATCGGCAGGCGGAACTGGTCGCATTGCTGCACCGGGTGAAGTGAGCAATTCGAGACGAATTGTTCTGAAGTTCCGGTCACCTTCGCTGAAAATTCTTGAGATATTCCAATACCGCACGGCTGTGTTCCACCGGACACAGGGGTATCGGCGGCATTCCACAGGGTGAGGGAAATCGTCGGGTTCCCGGGTGACAAGCGTCACTAAAATGGCGACAATCTGCTCACTCTGTGTCGTTCGGGTTTGCTTGCAATGTCCGTGATGCCGTCACGATCATCGACGTTGGCTGTTGCCGTGTTTGTCGCCGCGTTTGCGCTGGCGCCGATGCGTGCGCATGCGCAATGGTGGCGCAGCGCCCCGAAGGATTTCGAGGATTGCGCCGACCTCGCCGAGAAGGCGAAGACCAAGCAAGACAAGACCGCGCAACTCGCCGACTGCAACGCCAAGTTTGCCGGACGCCGCAAGCCCGGCGGCGGCTACACCTATTACGACTTCATGCAGGACCGCAGCTTCGACATCGCCGGTCCCAATCCGACGCCGGACGAGCAGAAGAAGATCGACCAGGAATATACCGGCTATCTCGAGAAGGAGCGCCGTTCCAGCATTGTCGCGGCGTTCAATGCCAAGCAGCTCGAGCGGCAGGAAAAGCAGGAGCGGCCGCCGCAGATCCAGCAAGCGTCATTGCACAATGAGCCCGTGCACAGCGAGGCGGCAAAAGTCCCCGCCCCGATCGCACGGCCGGCGAAGCCACGGGTCGCCGCCGTGCCTCTTCCTAGGGTGCGGCCACAGGCCGGAAGCTGCGTGAAGGGCTCGTTCTCCTGCGAATGGCCGCGGCTCTCCGAAGGATTGGACGGTCTGAAGAAACTGTTCACGCCAGCATCGCCGCCGCCGACCAAGGTTGCGAAGCGCAACTGACGCTAGACTAGTCAGTCCGTAATCACCATCGCCCAGAACCTGCGATACGGCGACTTCGGATTGTCGACATAGGCGACCCCGACGCGCTTGGCGCCCGGCATCAGCAGGTTCTCGCGGTGCCCCGCCGAGTTCTCCCACTGCTTCAGCATCTCGGCGAAGGCGATGAAGCCGGCGCCGATATTTTCTGCGGCCCGCTGCTTCTTCAGAGGTGCGATGCGCGTGAAGAAGCTGCCGCCGGCGGAATGGCTGACCGATCCCGTCGCCGACATCGCCTGCGCCTGCTTCAGCGCCATCGCATTCAGCTTCGCATTGAGCTTCACCGCCGGCATGCGGTTGGCGCGCCGGTAGGCACTGATCGAGCCGGCATAGTCGGCGGCGCTTGCAGCCGTGGTCAGGCCGAGCACAAGGGTCAGCGCGAGGAATACTGATCTCATCACAAGTCGTCGGATCATGGCGCCAAAAGCGATGTGGTTGTCGATGTCGCACCCGTCATGCGAAAATGATTGGTGCAAGACGAGCGATCATCTATAGGGGATCCACACATGAGCGAACAGCAGTCATCGCCGTTTCACGCGATCAAGGCGATCGACTATACTGTGATCTTCGTGCGCGACATGGCGGCGATGCGCCGCTTTTATGAGGATATCCTCCGATTTCCGCTGATCCGCGAGCTGTCACCGAACTGGATCGAGTTCCGTGTCGGCGGCAACACGTTGGCGCTCGCGAAACCGAGCCGCACCGCTGACGATGCGCCGATACCTGGCGGCACCGCTGCGCTACAGCTCGCGTTCAAGGTGTTGCCGGCCCAGGTCGATCAATGCGCCGACGAACTGGTGCGCCTCGGTTTCGCGCTGCTGTCACCGCCCACCAACCAATCCTTCGGACACCGCACGCTGTTCTTCCGCGATCCCGACGGTAATCTGCTCGAAGTTTACGCGGATATCTAGCCGCTGAGGTCTTCTCTGCGATCAGCGTGTGCGAGCGCGCTTGTGATGGCGATGCATGACCGGCTTGTGCACAGGCATGGCCGATCGGCTGGATGCCGCGGCCGCCGCGCGCTGCTCCTGCAAGCGCGCATCATAGCCCGGCGATGGTGTGACGGTGGGCGGTGCCGCGCGAACCGGGCCGAAGCCCAGCGCAACGAGCGAGAGCAACATGATGCAAGATCGCTTCATGATGTCACCTCCTCGGTTGTCCATCGCGAATCTGCTCAGCCGTCAGCCCCGGCGAGCCCTTGCCGTCGGCCTCGGCCTTCCGGATCAGCGCGATGATGCGGCGCGACAGCGGAGCCTCGAGCCCGCGGCGATCCGCGATCGCGGTGATCACGCCCTGCAGATAGTCGATCTCGGTGCGGCGGCGACGCTGCAGATCCTCCCACATCGAGGAGCGCGCTTCCGGATCGATCTTCATGGTTCGGCCAAGCAGCATGCCGAACAGTGCATCAGGCAGCCGCAGCAGATGCGGCATCCAGCTCGACGGCAGCGGCGTCGGCGACACCGGCGCGATGCCTTCGGCGCGAACCGCGGCCAAACCCTCCGCCATCTGGTCGGCGAACAGTTGCCGCCAACCGCGCTGCGCGAGCTGTTGCCGCAGCGGAATGTTGGACAGCGCATTGAGCGCGTTGTTGAGATTGACGATCAGCTTGCCCCACTGCACGCCGTCGATATTGGCGGTAGCCTTGATCGCAAGACCGGGCACCGAAAGCCGTGCCGCGGTGCCGGCATCATCCTGCGCGATCACGATGTCGCCCGAGGTCGAGCGATGAAAGCGGCCGTCGCCGAGCGCGACCACGTTGAACGGCACCATGCCGCCGAGCACCTTGCGGCCTAGCAAGCGATCGCGCAGCAGCGGCACATTGCCGACGCCATTCTGCAGGCTGATCACCGCGGTGTCAGTGGATGCGTGGCGCGCGATCAGTTCGGCGATCTCGCCGGTATCAGCGCTCTTCACCGTCACCAGCACGGTCTGGGCGTCGCGCAGGATCGACGGATCGTCGGACAGAATGAGCCGGTCGGCCGGCACCATCCGCTCCGAACCGTCGAAACTGCTCACCCGCAAGCCGTTGCCTGCGATCTCCTGGATCAGCCGCGGCCGCGCCAGCAATGCGACGCGGCGGCCCGACGCAGCCAGCATGCCGCCGACGAAGCAACCGATGCTTCCGGCACCCGCAATCCCGATCGGCCGGTCCGCGTTCATCTGGCTAAACGTCCGTTCATCAGAGCTCGATAGCAGACCTCGATAGCAGACTTCGATAGCAGACCTGGGGTTGCCTGCCTATTTCGATGCGCCGCCGCCGGGTGGCCCGCCTTGTAACCGTCATGGGCCGAAGCTATGTTTCCCGCTCGGGGCACGGTTGCGGCAGGAGACGATCATGGGTTTACTCGACGTACTCAACGGCATGCAGAACGGCCCCCGCGGACCGAGCGCGCCAAGCGCACCATCCGACAGTTCGAGCAGCGGCGGAATGTCGCCGATGACCATGGCCATCCTGGCGCTGCTCGCCTGGAAGGCGGTCAAGCATTTCACCGGCGGCCAGCCGGGCGCAACCACTCCTCAGCCGACCCCGGCGCAGGCGCCACAGCTTCCCGGCAATGTCACCGCTGGTCTGCCCGGCGGCGCTGGTGGCGGCGGGCTGGGTGATCTGCTCAAGGGCGGGCTTGGCGGTCTTCTCGCCGGCGGCGCGGCCGGCACCGTGCTCAGCGGCGGCCTCGGAGATCTGCTCAACCAGCTGCAGCAGAAGGGCCATGGCGATACGGCGAACTCCTGGGTCAGCAATGGTCCCAACAAGCAGATATCGCCCGGCGATCTCGCCAACGCGCTCGGCGCCGACCAGATCGACTCGCTGGCGTCGCAGAGCGGCATGTCGCGCGACCAATTGCTGCAGGGCTTGAGCCAGTATCTGCCCGACGCGATCAATCATCTGACGCCGGACGGGCGGCTGCCGAGCGGCGACGAACTGCGCGGCAGGCTTTAGCGGCAGCGTTGATTGCATCTGAGGAGGACGACAGTCATGGGCGGCATCATCTGGGTCATCATCGTCGGCTTTGTCGCGGGGATCATCGCGCGGTTCCTGTCACCGGGACCGAACAATCCCAGCGGATTCATTCTCACCACCGTGCTCGGCATCGCCGGCGCCTTTCTCGCGACCTTCATCGGCCAGGCCATCGGCCATTACGGTCCTGAACAGGGCGCTGGCTTCATCACCGCCACGATCGGCGCGCTGGTGGTGCTGTTCATCTGGAACCGGCTGGTCGCGGCACGCGTGATCCCGGATATCGGAAACAAGTGACGGCAAGCCGAACACTGGCTCAAAATAAAAATGCCCGGGCTGCCCCGGGCATTTTCGTTTCTGCAGCGGCACTGCGTCACTGAATGAGGTGCATGCCGGCGTCCATGCGGACGAATTCACCGGTCATGTTGCTCGACGCCGGGCTCGCCAGGAAGCAGACCAGATTGGCGATATCTTCGGCCGTTGACGCAACCTTCAGCGGCACCCGCGCGACCACGGTATCGCGCACCTGCTTCGCGCCGGCCTCGCCGCGGCCCTTGGTGAACCACGGCGTATCGATATAGCCCGGACACACCGTGTTGACACGGATCAGCGGCGCCAGCGCGCGCGCCAGCGACTGCGTCATGGTGTTGAGCGCGCCCTTGCTCGCGGCATAGGCCACCGACGATCCGCCACCGGAAATGCCGGCGACCGAGGAGACGTTGACCACCGCCGACGGACAACCCGAGGCTTTCGCGCCGGCCTCAAGCAGCGCACGCGCGGCGCGAACCATCTGGAACGGGCCGATGGTGTTGACGGCATAAATGCGCTGGAAATCGTCCGCGGTCAGGCCGTCGAGATCGTGATGCGGCACGTGCTTGGTGGTGCCGGCATTGTTGACGAGCACGTCGAGCCGGCCCCAGCCTTGCGCGGCGGCCGCGATCTTCTTGCAATCCTCATCGCGCGAGACGTCGCCCTGCACCACCAGCACCTCGGCGCCCTGCTTGCGGCAGGCTTCCGCGGTCGCTTCGGCTTCCGCCTTGCTGTTGGAATAGTTGATGATGAGGCGCGCGCCGTGCGTGGCGAGGATTTGCGCGGTAGCGGCGCCGAGGCCCGATGCCGATCCGGTCACGATCGCGCACAAACCATCCTTGGACATCTGCATTTTCCTTGTTGTTGTGAGCCAGATGATCTCCGGCGGTGGCATACCATATCGCGCGGAAATACACCTGCAAACCGCGCCGGTCCATTACAAATAGGCGTTCGGGCCCTTCTGCAGGCTGGCCCATTGCGCAGCGTCATGGCCGCAGATGATCTTGACGCCTGACGCCTCGAGCCTGGCAATCTCGTCGAGCGATTTCAGGAATTGATCGACATCGAGGCTGTTCCGCGGAGAAATTCGCTGGTCGAGATTGGCGCGCACGCTCAGCGCGTCGGCGGCAAGCAGGAATTCGCCGCTCTGGTCCAGCTTGACCAGCGCGCCGGTCGTTCCCTTGGAATGTCCCGGCAGCGGGACCAGCGTCAAATTGCCGTCGCCGAACAAATCCATCTGCTTATCGAAGATCTCCATCTTCAGCGGATGGTCCCAATCCGCTTTGATGTATCCGCGATCGAACGCGTTATCGGCATTCGCGGCCTCGACCTCCAGCGCGTGGACGAAGATCGTCGCCTTCTTGAAGAAGGCGTTGCAGCCGCAATGATCGGTGTGCAGGTGGGAACAGATCACCACGTCGATATCATCAGGCCCAAGTCCGACAGCCTTCAGGCTTGTCAGCACGTGATCGTCCGCCGGCATGATCGGGCGCATGTATTTGGCAAGCGTGCCGAGCCGCCCTTCGGGGTCGGTCGCGACATCGGGATGGCATCCGGTGTCGAACAGCACATTGCCCTGCGTATGCCGCAACAGCACGCAGGACACCGGAAGGTCGATCGTCTCGCCGCGCGGCGCATCAGGCAGATAGGTCCGCTTGGACATCCGCAGGCGTCCACCCGACAACATATGCATCTTCATCACGGCACCTCTGATTTCAGCCTCAAGCTAAACATGGGTTGACGGAAACTCATATGCCCTCGCTCTACCTGGCCTCGGCGGCGGGGCCGAGCGCCATGAACCTGCCGCCTCCTGCGGACCATGACCCAGTTTCATCTGGCGGACTGAAGCGGTGCCGCCGGCCAATCTGCTGCCGCGCGTGGCATACAAACCGAGGCGCTCGAAAGTTCACAATGCGGAATTCACACGCCGCACCCGGCTTTATGCCATCTGCGCAAGTGGCCCTGCGGGCAACGCTTGTCACGGCTATGGCTTTTCCGCATCATTGAGCGCAAGACAACACCGCAAGCAGGGCCTGCCTGGCGGCCGGACCCAAGCCAATCAACACGAGGAACGCTGTGGCGGAGAGTGAAAACATCGTCGCCGAGACCGCGGAAAAGATTTTCGCCGATCTCGCGGATGCCCAGACCATCAATCACGACAAGCAGGGCGCATGGAAGGCGCCGCTCTGGCAAGCGTTGACCGAAGCCGGCCTGCCGCTGTCCTGGGTGCCCGACGATCTCGGCGGTTCCGGCGCCAGCCTCGCGGAAGGTTTCAGCGTTCTCAACGTCGCAGGCCGCCATGCGATTGCTGTTCCGCTGGCCGAAACAATGCTGGCCGGCTGGCTGTTGACGCAGGGCAAGATCGCCTCCCCGGAAGGCGAGATGACCGTGCTGCCGGCAAGCCCGAAGGACCGCGTCACGCTCAATGCCGACGGCTCACTCTCCGGCCGCGCCCGCGGCGTGCCGTTTGCCAAGGACGCGAAACATTTCGCGGTGCTGGCGAGCGGCACTGGCGGCATCTCGATCGCGCTGGTCGATGCCGCGAAGTGCCGGATCGAATCCAGCATCGGCCTTGGCGGCGATCACAACGACACCGTCACGCTCGACAAGGTGCAGCCGGTCACGACCAAGCCGGCGCCCAAGGGCTTTGACCAGACCACGCTGATGCTGATGGGCGGCGTGGTGCGCAGCCTGCAGATCGCCGGCGCGCTGGAAGCGATGCTCGACATCTCGGTGCGCTATTCCAACGAGCGCGTCGCCTTCGAGAAGAAGATCTCCAAATTCCAGGCGGTGCAGCACAACCTCGCCCGCCTCGCCGGCGAGAACGCCGCGGCGCTGGCCGCCGCGACCTCGGCGGCCGACACCATCGTCAACGCCAAGTCGCTCGACAATGACGCGGTATTCCTCGAAGCCGCGGCGGCGAAGATCCGCTGCTCGGAAGCTGCCGAGAAGGGCAGCGGCATTGCGCATCAGGTGCATGGCGCGATCGGTTTCACCATCGAGCACATCCTGCACCGCTATTCGCTGCGCGCGCTGGCCTGGCGCGACGATTTCGGCTCGGAGAGCTACTGGGCGGTCGAGCTCGGCAAGCTGGTCGCCGACCGCGGCGCCGATGAATTGTGGCCGCTGGTGGCTTCGCGCTGAGATCAGGACAGAACAATCAGGACTGGACATCATGACTGCAGCCCTTCGTTTCGATCCGATCCGCCTGCCGGAAAAATGCGAGCAGCTCCGCAAGGAAGTGCGCGCCTTCCTCGCCGAGGAAATCGCCGCCGGCACCTTCGATCCCCACGCGCCGAACCGCGAGGACAATGACGCGCCGGAATTCTCCCGCCGCGTCGGCGCCAAGGGTTGGCTCGGCATGACCTGGCCGAAGAAATATGGCGGCCAGGAACGCTCGTTCCTCGAGCGTTATGTGGTGACCGAGGAGATGCGGGTGGCGAATGCGCCGACCCGGCGCTTCTTCGTCGCCGATCGCCAGAGCGGGCCGGTGCTGCTGAAATACGCGCCCGAGCACATCAAGATGGACATCCTGCCGCGGATCTGCCGCGGCGAGGTGTGCTTTGCCATCGGCATGAGCGAGCCGAATTCCGGCTCCGATTTGTTCGCGGCGAAGACCCGCGCCACCAAGACCGACGGCGGCTATCTGATCAACGGCACCAAGGTCTGGACCTCGTCGGCGCACATCGCCGACTACATGATCGCGATCTTCCGGACCTCGCCGCCGACCAAGGAAAACCGCCGCCACGGCCTGACCCAGTTCCTGGTCAAGATGAAGCAGCCGGGCATCCAGGTGAACCCGATCGGCCAGATCACGGGCCAGTTCGAGTTCAACGAGGTGGTGTTCACCGACTATTTCGTGCCCGAGGATCACGTGCTGGGCGAGGTCGACGGCGCCTGGAAGCAGGCGACGTCAGAGCTCGCCTATGAGCGGAGTGGCCCCGAGCGCTTCCTCGAGACCTACTATGTGCTCACCGAGCTGGTGCGTGCGGTCGGCAAGAACCCGGACACCCGCAGCGCCGAGGGCATCGGCCGCCTGGTTGCGCAGGTGCACACCATGCGCCGCATGTCAGTGTCGGTCGCGGGTATGTTGCAGGCCGGCAAGGAGCCGGTGGTGGAAGCCTCCATCGTCAAGGACATCGGCACGGTGTGGGAGCAGCAACTGCCGCATCGGGTGCGCGATCTTGCGGCCTTCGTCGAGGAGACGGCGACCAACCGCGAGACGCTGGAAAAGCAGCTCGATTTCGCCATCAAGACCGCACCCAAGCTGACGATCCAGGGCGGCACCACGGAAGTGCTGCGCGGCATCATCGCCCGCGGGCTCGGTTTGCGCTGATGACCAATGGGACCGATGCTCTCACCGCAAGCTCCTGCACCTCTCCCATCGGGAGAGGTCGGCGCGCAGCGCCGGGTGAGGGGTCAGGGTCCCTCGAGAGAGCAGAACCCCTCACCCGATTTGCTGGCGCAAATCGACCTCTCCCCTTGGGAGAGGTGACACCGTTCGCGCCGCGAGACTGCAGCCTTACCGGAGACAAGAGATGACCAAGTACACTGATATCGGCGTCGAGACCCACGGCCATGTCGGCCTGATTGAAATCCGCAAACCGCCGCTGAACTTCTTCGACGTCGCGCTGATCAACCAGATCGCGGACGCGCTGGAGGAGTTCGACAACAATATCGAGATCCGCGCCTCGGTGCTCGCAGCGCAGGGCAAGGCGTTCTGCGCCGGCGCCAATTTCGGCGATCCGGCCCGCCAGGAGCAGGAGGAGCGCGCCAAGAGCGATCCGGCTTCGAACCTGCCGATCAACCATCTCTACGTTCAGGCGGTGCGCATCTTCCGCAACAAGAAGCCGATCGTCGCGGCGATCCATGGCGCCGCGATCGGTGGCGGTCTCGGGCTTGCCGTCTCCGCCGATTTCCGCGTCGCTTGCCCCGAAGCGCGCTTCTCGGCGAATTTCACCAAGCTCGGCTTCCATCCGGGCTTCGGCCTGACCACGACTCTGCCGGAGCTGATCGGCAAGAACAACGCCGAGCTGATGTTCTACACCAGCCGCCGCGTCACCGGCGAAGAGGCCTATCGCTGGGGCCTTGCCAACGTGCTGGTGCCGCAGGATCAGGTGCGCGCCGAGGCGATGAAGCTCGCGCAGGAGATCGCCGAATGCTCGCCGCTCGGCCTGGTCTCGACCCGCGCCACCATGCGCGCCGGCCTCGCCGACCGCGTGCTCGCCGCAACCAACCACGAGTTGGAAGAGCAGACCAAGCTGCGCGCCACCGAAGACTTCAAGGAAGGCGTCAAGGCCACCGCCGAGCGCCGCGTCGCGAACTTCAAGGGGCGGTAGCCGCGAGAGCAGCTCCCTCAACATGGTCGTCCCGGCGAAAGCCGGGACCCATAACCACTGAACTGAGTTGTAAGAGAAGCCGACGCCGCTTGTGCCTCTTTCGTAAGCCGCAGCGTATGGGTCCCGGCTTTCGCCGGGACGACACCGAATTACTTCGGCACCACCAGCGCATCGACGATCGTCACGTCTTGCCCCTCCGGATGCACCAGCACCGGATTGACCTCGATCTCGGCGATCTCGTTTCGGTGCTGCGCGGCCAGCACTGAAATCTGCGAGATCAGCCGCGCAAGCGCTGCAGCGTCCGCCCTCAGTGCGCCGCGGAAGCCGTGCAGCAGCGGCGCGGCCTTCAGCGTCTCGAGCATCGTGGTCGCCTCCGCCGCGCTCACCGGCGCCGGGCGATAGACCACGTCCTTGAACAGCTCGGTCGTGATGCCGCCGAGCCCCACCATCACCATCGGCCCGAAGGTGGCATCAAGCATGGTGCCGACGATGATCTCGACGCCTTTTCGGGCCATCGACCCGACCAGCACACCCTGGATCGCAGCGTCCGGCCGCGCCTTCTGCACGGTCTCCAGCATGTCGCGATAGGCCGTGAATGCCGCCCCCTTGGCGGCGATGTTGACGCGGACGCCGCCGACCTCGCTCTTGTGCGCGATCGCCGGCGACTGGATCTTCATCACAAGCGGAAACCCCGCGCGCTCAATCGCGGCATCGAGCCCGTCGCGATCGGTCACCAGCACCTCGTCGGGCAGCACTATGCCGGCTGCGCGCAGCAGCGACTTGCTGTCATGTTCGGAGAGCGTCTTCGCCTTCAGATGCGCGGAGAGATCGTGTGCCGGCGACGCCGCCTCCATCTCCGGTGCGAGCTTGAACGTTGCATAGTCCGCCAGCCGCCGCATCGCAACGCCGACATGGGTGAGCCCCGAGAGCACCACCACGCCCGACTTCGCCAGCTCCTGCCGCGCGAATTGCGATGGCAGCGTGTAGGAATAGAACACCACCGGCTTGTGCTGCGCCGAGATCACCGGCGTCAGCTCGGCCTCCTTGAACGGCATCCGCGTCTCGCTCGACAGCGACAGCACGACCAGCGTCGCATCGACTTCATCGGACGCATCGAACAGCTCGATGCTCTTCTGCAGGCCGCCGGAGGAGACGCCTTGCGCGGTGACGTCGACCGGATTGCCCGCTGCGCCATAGGACGGCATCCATTGCTTGATCTGGCTCTGGACCGCGGCCGAAAGCTCCGGCACGCGCAGGCCCTGCATCGACACCGTGTCGGCGCCCCAGATGCCGGCGCCGCCGGACACCGTCAGCACCGCGACGCGGTCGCCCTTCGGCAGCGGATTGGTTGCGAAAACGGCGGCAATCGTCACCGCCTCGTCGAGATCGTTGGAGACGATGAAGCCGTATTTCGCGAACACCGCGTCATAGGCCGCCGACCAGCCCGCCATGCTCGCGGTGTGCGAGGCTGCTGCGCGTTCGCCGGCGCCGGAGCGGCCGACCTTGGTGACGATGACGGGCTTCCTGAGCTCCGCCGCGCGCTTCGCCGCGGCCAGGAACTTGTCGACGTCGCGGATGCCCTCGATGAACAGCAGGATCACGTCGGTCGCGGGATCCTGCACCATGTAGTCGAGGAACTCGCCGGCGCCGAGGTCGCTCTCATTGCCGGCGCTGACGACATAGCTGAGCGCGACGCCGAGCGCCCTGGCGCGATGATAGATCGCAAAGCCAATGCCGCCGCTCTGCGCGACGATGCCGATCCGCCGCCTGCTCGCGATCAGATCGGGCACATCCGACTTGACGTCGACGGTCGGGCTGAAGGTCGCGGCGACCTTTTGCACCTGGCTGTAGAAACCTTCCGCGTTGGGACCACTGATCCGCATTCCGGTCCGCTTCGCCAGCGCCACGATCGCATGCTGCATCGCTGCGCTGTCGCCGCCCTCCTCGGCAAAACCCGAGGAGATGATGACCGCGTTCTTGACGCCGACGGCTGCACATTGCTCCAGCGCCGGCAGCACCGCACGCGCGGGAATCACAATGACGGCGAGCTCGATCGGCGCGCCGATCTCGGCGATCGACTTGAAGCATTTCAAGCCGTCGATCTCGGCATAGTTCGGATTGATCGGATAGAGCGCGCCCGGATAGCCGTTCTTGCGCAGCATCGCGAGCAGCCGCCCGGGGATCTTCTCGTGATCGCGCGAGGCGCCGATCAGCGCGATGCTCTTTGGGGCGAAGAAGGAATCGAGCGGATGCGGCATGGGGGCGCTGTCCAATTATTCTTGTTAGGCTCGACGATATTGGATCGATGCGGCGAGCTCAACCTCTCCTCCCGTCATCCTGAGGTGCGAGCGGAGCGAGCCTCAGGATGACGGAAGAATGATGCGTAGCCCGGATGGAGCGCAGCGTAATCCGGGGACAGTTTGTCCACGGAGCGCTGCCCCGGATTTCGCTTCGCTCCATCCGGGCTACGAAAGCTACGCCACCAGCTTGAACGTCACACCGCAAAGCAGGAACTCATCGCCAGCAACCGCGCAGCCCCTAGCTCTTGCGGCCGCCAGCACCTTGGCCTTGTCCGCGACCCTGAACGTCAAACCGCTCATGATCTCGCTACTGCCCTTGACGAATCGGAAGATGCTGTTGGGCAGCTTCACCGTGGTACCATCGGCGGGAGTGCCGACGATCTTCCCCCAATGCGCCGCTAGCGCCTCGGGCTCGGGGCTCTGCATCTCGACCTCGGTCAGCGCCAAAGTCGTGTCCTTGCGGATCGACTTCTGCCAGTCGGGGCCGGCCGGCGGGTACGGTCCCAGGATGTCGTCGCTGCCGTCGGTGTGGTTGAACTCGATGAAGGCGGCGCGGCAGTCGCGCGGATGCAGTTGCACGCCGTGATAGGGCGCATGCGTGATCACGTTGGCGGTGCGCACGCCCATCGCATTGGCTTCCGCGCCGCGCGCGTCGGGATCCTCGCAGCAGAAGATCGCCATATAGCCGCCGCGGCCGCCGGTCTTCTCAATGAAGCGGCCGGCCGCCGTGCCCGGCCCCGGCTGGAACGGCGCAACGACTTCCACCAGGATGGTATCGACCGGCAGCAGCGCGTTCTCCAGCCCGTATTTGGCGACATTGCCGTCGCGATAGCAGACGTCGAGGCCCATGATCGCGGAGATATCCGCGATCACGGGCTTGAGCTGCGGCGCCACCAGGCAGATCTGGCGCAGCCGCATGTAATCGGCCATGTGATTGGTCACGGGTTACTGACCCTGGAAGGTGGGCTTGCGCTTCTCGACGAACGCCTTCGCCGCTTCCTTGTGGTCGGTGGTCTCGCCGGCACGGGTGTGGTGGATCGCCTCGCCGTCGAAGCAGGCCTCTAACGTCATGGTCTCGGCATTGTTGATGTTGCGTTTGATGTAGCCGAGCGCCACCGACGGTCCCTGCGCCAGCGAGCGCGCGAGCTCCAGCGTCTCGGTCTCGACATCGGCATCGGGTACCACCTTGGAGACCATGCCGAGGTGGTAGGCCTCCTGCGCCGACAGCACCGGCGACATCATGTAGAGCTCGCGCGCCTTGGCACTGCCGAGCATCTTGGTCAGGAAATAGGTACCGCCGTAGTCGCCGGAGAAGCCGACCTTGGCAAAAGCTGTCGTGATCTTGCAGGAGGCGCTGGCGACGCGGAGATCGCAGGACAGCGCGATCGAGAGACCGGCGCCGGCCGCCGCACCGTCGAGCTGCGCCACCACGGGCTTCGGCATCGTGTGCAGGATGCGCGAGACCTCCATGCCGCGGCGCAGATTGGCCATCTTGGCCTCGAACGGCAGCGGCGCGCGGCCTTCGGCCATCGACTTGACGTCACCGCCGACGCAGAAGGTGCCGCCGGCACCCCGGATCAGCACCGCACGCACCTCGGTATCGTCCTGCGCCCGCCGCGCCGCCTCGACAAGGCCGCGCGTCATGTCGGGATTGAGCGCATTGCGCCGATCCGGACGGTTCATGGTGATGGTGAGCAGGCCCTTGTCGAGGGATTGGAGAACCATCTGATTGTCGCTCATGGCATTTTGCCTTTCGTTGTTGTTGGTTGAACGCGAAGTTTGTCCAAGCCGTCATTGCGAGCGAAGCGAAGCAATCCATGCTTCCGCGTATGCGGATCGATTGATTGCTTCGTCGCTATCGCTCCTCGCAATGACGGCATGAACGGTCCGTTTCATTTTTTGACCAGCGGGCAGCGTGACTCCGACAGCGGCTGGAAGGCCTGGTCGCCCGGCACGGTCGCGAGCAGCTTGTAGTCGTCCCAGCGGCCTTTCGATTCCGAGGGCTTCTTGACCTCGAACAGATACATGTCGTGCACCATGCGGCCGTCCTCGCGAATCCGGCCGTTCTTGGCGAACATGTCGTTGATCGGGGTCTCCTTCATCACCTTCATGACGGCGGCCGCATCCGTGGTGCCGGCGGCCTTCACCGCCTGCAGATAATGCATCACCGAGGAGTAGACGCCGGCTTGCGCCGAGGTCGGCACCCGCTTGGTGCGTTCCATGAAGCGTTTTGAGAACGCGCGGGTGTCGTCATTGAGGTCCCAATAGAACGCTTCCGCGAGCAGCAAGCCCTGCGCGGTCTCGAGCCCGACGCTGTCGATGTCGGTCACGAAAGCCAACAGCGGCGAGATCTTCTGGCCGCCCTTGGTGATGCCGAACTCGGCGCCCTGCTTGATCGCGTTGATGGTGTCGCCGCCTGCATTGGCGAGCCCGATCACCTTGGCCTTCGAGGCCTGCGCCTGCAGCAGGAAGGAGGAGAAGTCCGAGGTATTGATCGGATGGCGCACGCTGCCGAGCACCTTGCCGCCCGACTTCACCACGACATTGCTGGTGTCCTTCTCCAGATCCTGGCCGAACGCATAGTCCGCGGTCAGGAAGAACCAGGTGTCGAGGCCGGACTTCACCGCGGCAAGGCCGGTCACGTTGGCCTGCGCGAAGGTGTCGAACACATAGTGCACGGTGTAGGGGCCGCAGGCCTCGTTGGAGAGACGGATCGAGCCCGGGCCGTTGAACATGATGATCTTGCCGCGCGCCTTGGCAATCTCGGCCGCGGCGAGCGCCGTTGCCGACGCCGCGACGTCGAAGATCATCTCGACGCCCTGGTTGTCGATCATGTCGCGGGCGATGTTGGCGGAAAGGTCGGCCTTGTTGAGATGGTCGCCGACCACGATCTCGATCTTGCGACCGAGCACCGTGCCGCCAAAGTCTTCCGCCGCCATCTTTGCCGCGGTTTCGCTGCCGGAGCCGGTGATGTCGGCATAGAGGCTCGACATATCGAGGATGCCGCCGAGCTTCAGCGGAGGCTTGTCCTGCGCCAGCGACGCATTCGCCGAGATCGCAAACACACAGGCCAACACGCCGGCCAAAACCCGTCTCATCCATAACCTCCCTAGACACTCGCGTCGCATCAATCGCGACCGGTCCGTTTCTGTCGCGCGGGATCATGCCGCATGGCATTCACAGCGGCAAGCCGCGGAACGGCCTCGAGTTTTCCGCTCAACGGAATGGCCAAGATGTGCGAAGATCAACCAATGCCAACGTTGATACGGATGATGCCGCCTACGCTTCGCAGCGCGCTGCTTACAGCTGTGACGCTGCTCGCATACGCCGGCACGGCCGCGGCCGCTGGATGCAATTTCGAGATTCAGGGCGAAGGTCGCGTCGCCACTGTCGTCGATGCGCGCAGCCTGCGGCTCGACGACGGCCGCGAGGTCAGGCTCGCCGGCATCGAGGTGGCAGACCGGGCGAAGGCCATGGCAGCGCTGACGGCGCAATTGGTCGGCCGCGAGGTAACGCTGCGCGGACAGGACGACACGCCGGACCGCTATGGCCGGCAGCCGGCCTACGCATTCCTCCAAGGCAGTGAGGCGCCCGTACAGAGCGAGCTGCTGCGCCAGGGCCTCGCGCTGGTGTCGTCCGAGATCGCCGACAAGGACTGCGCCACGGCGCTGATGGCGGCGGAGGCCGAGGCGCGGACGGCCCGATCGGGAACCTGGGCGGAGGCCAAGGTCATAAAAAACGCCGAAAGTCCGGACGATATTTTGGCCGGGATCGGGCGTTTTACAGTGGTCGAGGGCAGGGTTTTGTCCGTGCGCCAGGCGGGGCGACGACCTACCTGAATTTCGGCCGGAACTGGACTAGGGACTTTGCTCTGACTATTTCAAGGCGCATAGTCCCTGCGTTCGAGGCGGCCGGGCTTGCGCCCAAGTCTCTGGAAAACCGCAGGATTCGTGTGCGAGGCTGGGTGGAAGCACGACGTGGGCCGCGAATCGAACTGCTCCGGGTGGGGCAGATTGAACTGCTCGGCGGGAACTAGGGGGGCCTTTGGCCACACCCCGGCCGATTCACGAGACAAAATTTGTGAGTTTTTGACGTGATTGAGCGCGCAGGACGGCGTGAAGATGGGACTGGCCGCCGCCTTTCGGCAGCGCTTGTGCTCGTCTGCGCGGCCCTGACGCTGTCGGCCTGCGGCAATGTCGGCCGATTCGAGCAGGTCACGCCGACCGCGGCCGCGGCGCCGGTGAAGCCTAACCGGGTGGTGCAGCAGACCCCCAACAGCGAGCGCGAGCATGAGCGCATCCTGTCGTCCTATGGCGGCGCCTATGACGACCCCAAGCTCGAGGCCCTGATCAGCAAGACCGTCGAGCGGCTGGTCGCCGCCTCCGAACGGCCCGACCAGGCCTACAAGGTCACGATCCTCAATTCCGGCGCGGTGAACGCCTTTGCGCTGCCGACCGGTCAGCTCTACGTCACGCGCGGCCTGATCGCGCTCGCCAGCGACACCTCCGAGCTCTCTTCGGTGCTGAGCCACGAGATGGCGCATGTGCTGGCCAAGCACGCTGCGATGCGCGAGGACCAGGCGCGCCAGGCGGCGGTGGTGACGCGCGTCGTCACCGACATGAGCACCGATCCCGATCTCACGGCGCTGGCGCTCGCCAAGACCAAGCTGACGATGGCGAGCTTCTCGCGGCAGCAGGAGTTCGAGGCCGACGGCATCGGCGTCGGGATCGCCGCGCGCGCGCATTTCGATCCCTATGGCGCGTCGCGCTTCCTGACCGCGATGGAGCGCAATGCCGCGCTCAAGATCGGCAAGACCGCGCTCGATCCGCGCGCGCAGGACTTCACCTCGTCGCATCCGGCAACACCGGAGCGCATCAACAATGCGCAGACCACCGCGCGGCAATATTCGTCACCCGAGAACAACGAGCGCGACCGCGAGACCTATCTCGCTGCGATCGACAACATCGTCTATGGCGAGGATCCCAGCGAAGGCTTCGTGCGCGGCCGCAGATTCCTGCATCCCAAGCTCGGCTTCACCTTCACCGCACCGGATAATTTCACGCTCGACAACACCGCGCAGGCTGTGATCGGCGTGCGCGAAGGCGGCAGCCAGGCGATGCGCTTCGACGTGGTGCGGGTGCCGGCCGAACAGACGCTCGGCGACTATCTGAACTCCGGCTGGATGGAAGGCGTCGAGAGATCCTCCACTGAAGACCTCAACATCAACGGCTTTCCGGCGGCCTCGGCCACCGCGCATGGCGACCAGTGGCAGTTCAAGGTCTACGCGCTGCGCTTCGGCAGCGACGTCTACCGTTTCATCTTCGCCGCCAAGCAGAAATCCACCGAGAGCGAGCGCAACGCGCGCGAGACCGTCAATTCATTCCGCCGCCTGACCCTCGACGAGATCCAGGCCGCGCGCCCGCTGCGCATCAAGGTCATCAACGTGCAGCCCGGCGACACCGTGGAATCGCTGTCGCATCGCATGGCCGGCGTCGATCATCCGGCCGAGCGCTTCCGCGTGCTCAATGGCCTCGACGCCCACGCCCAAGTGAAGCCGCGCGACCGCGTCAAGATCGTGGTGGATTGAGGGCCGCGCTGTCGCCTCACCACGGCTGTCGTCCCGGCGAAAGCCGGGACCCATAACCACAGGGTAGCGTTGCTCGAGTGCGCTGTGGCCCCAGCCGCTTCCAACAATCACCTACGGTGGTAATGGGTCCCGGCCTTCGCCGGGACGACGGGTGGAGAAGGTTGGTGCCCTACTTCGCCTTCTCCTTGAGGAAGGCGATGATGTCGGCCCGATCCTTCGGATCCTGAACCTCGTAGAACATCTTGGTGCCCGGAACCATCGCATCGGGACCGGTCAGCCATTTGTCGAGATTGGCCTCGGTCCACACGATCTTCGAGTTCTTCAGCGCCGGCGAGTAATCGTAGCCCGCGACCGAGCCGGCGAGCCGGCCGACGACACCCTTATGCATCGGCCCGACGTCGTTCTTCTCGATCGAATGGCAATCGCCGCAGCCCCGGTACAGGGTGGCGCCGCGCGCGGCATCGCCCGCCGCACGGGCGCCGTTCAGGGCGAGCAGGATCGCGATCGCAGCCATTGCGGCTGTTTTGGCGTGCCGCGGCGCCAGGACGCCTGCGATCGAACGGATGGTCATTCCCAGGGTCTCCTGTTGGTCACCGCAACAGGAGCAGCCTCACCGGCGATCTATTCCCGGAATTCCGCTGGTTCCCAATTGTGCTGGACGCAAGCCGCATCGATCGCCGAGAAAGGCGGTTGCTGCTGAAGTTTATTCCCGCCCGCGTGGAATATCCGCGCGGCCCCGCCGATCTCAATTCGCAGCTGCCACCTCCGCAGCGGCGCCGGGCTATTGGAGCATCCCCAGTGTTTCGCAATCGGCTCGGCGCCGTCGCTCGACTTGCCGGACTCGCGTGCATGCTGCTCGCTGCGCTCACAGCCGCAGCAGCCACCACCGCCGCACGCGCGGACGGCTGCCCCAAGCCGAGCGACGAAATTGCGACCGACCGGCCCGACGTCACCAATTCAAGTATCGTCGTGCCGGTCGGGAGCCTGCAGAACGAGAACGGCGTCAACCTGACCGGCCGCGACGTCGGCCGCAGCATCGACGGCAGCAACAGCCGCTGGCGGCTCGGGATTGCGCCCTGCCTCGAGGTGCTGGTCGACCTGCCGACCTGGTTCGGCAGCGTGAGATCGCCCGGCGTCTCCGGCTTCTCCGACGTCGCGCCTGCCATCAAATGGCAGATCAGCCCGCTGCCGGGGAAGATCGACCTGTCGATCACCGCCGGCGTCGCGCTGCCGACGGGGGCGGCTGCCATCGCCGGGCGCGGCGCGCAGCCCTACATCCAGCTGCCATGGTCATGGGAGTTGCATGACGGCTGGGGCGTCAGCGGCATGCTCACGGAATTCTTCCGCCCCGCCGAACCGACCGGCCAGCACATGTCGGAAGCAACGTTCGTGATCGAGAGGAAGCTGACCGAGCGGATCAGCGTGTTCACCGAATATGTCGGCGACTATCCCGACGGCACGCGGCCGATCCAGCTGATCAATTCCGGCGGCATGTACCGGCTCACGCCGACTCAGCAGTTCGACCTTCACGTCGCGTTCGGGCTCAACCGCAACTCGCCGAACTACATCGTGGGCCTGGGCTATTCGTTCCGCGTCGACGGATTGTTCCGGTAACGAGGGTCCGTAGCCCGGATGCAGCGCAGCGCAATCCGGGGAGGACTATCCGCGGTGAAAGCGGCCCCGGATTTCGCTGCGCTCCATCCGGGCTACAAGAGAGACGAGAAGCGCGAGATCAACCTTCGGCTTCGCGCAGGCCGCTCAGCCACAGCGCCAGCAGCGTCCACACCGCGCCCGACAACAGATACGCGCCGGCCGAGATCAGGCCGAAATGCGTCGCCAGCAAAAGCGCGGCGAGCGGCGCGAAGCCGGCGCCGAACAGCCAGGCGAAATCCGAGGTCAGCGCCGAGGCGGTGTAGCGATAGTTGCGCGCGAAGCTCGAGGCGATCGCGCCCGACGACTGGCCGAACGACAGGCCGAGCAGCACGAAGCCGAGCACCATGTACACCGTTTCGCCGAACGCACCGGCATCGAGCAACTGCGGGGCGAAGCCGCTATAGACCGCGATCGCAACCGCCGAGCCCAGCAGCAGCGGCTTGCGTCCGACGCGGTCGGCGATCATGCCGGAGGCGATGATCGCGACCACGCCGACCATGGCGCCGATCATCTCGATGATCAGGAAGCGCACCGGGCTTTCCTTGGTGAACAGGAACACCCAGGACAGCGGAAACACCGTGACCATGTGGAACAGGGCAAAGCTCGCCAGCGGCGCGAAGGCGCCGAGCAGGATGTGGCGGCCTTCCTGCGCGATCGTCTCGCCGACCCGCGCCGGCTCCAGGTCGCGGCTTTCGAACAGCTCGGAATATTCATCAGTCGCCACCATGCGCAGCCGCGCGAACAGCGCCACCACGTTGATGGCGAAGGCGACGAAGAACGGATAGCGCCAGCCCCAGTCGAAGAAATCATCCGCCGAGAGGTTGCCGGCGAAGAACGCGAACAGCGCGCTCGCAACGATCAGCCCGAGCGGCGCGCCGAGCTGCGGCACCATCGCGTACCAGCCGCGCTTGTTGGCCGGCGAATTCATCGCGAGCAGCGAGGCGAGGCCGTCCCACGCACCGCCCCAGGCGATGCCCTGCAGCACGCGCGCGGCGGCCAAGAGCCAGATCGCCGCGACGCCGATCGTGTCGTAGCCCGGCAGGAAGGCGAGCGCGACGGTGGCGGTGCCGAGCAGGAACAGCGCAATGACGAGCTTGGCGCCCTTGCCGTGGCGGCGGTCGACCGCCATGAAGATGACGGTGCCGAGCGGCCGCGCGGCAAACGCCAGCGCGAAGATGCTGAATGAGTAGAGCGTGCCGGTCAGTTCATTGACGAACGGGAACACCAGCTTCGGGAACACGATCACCGAGGCGATCGCGTAGACGAAGAAATCGAAGAACTCCGACGTGCGTCCGATGATGACGCCGATGGCGATTTCGCCGGGTTTCGCCTGCCCGTGACCCGATGCGGTCGGGGTGCCGTGAGCCATTGCTGGGGCCTGTGCCATCGCCGGAGAACCGTCCTTTGGAGCATGAACCCGGAAAAGTGGAGACCGGTTTTCCGAACCGCATGCTCAAGCAAGAGATGAGGCCACGGGCTCTTCGCCACGCAGTCCACCTCACTTTCTGGCCTCTTATCCCGCAGTGCAACATTGGACAAATTGTCCAATGTCAAATTTGCTGCATCGCAGCTACCCCTTGGCGGAACTCATAAAATTCAAGTGGGGTGAGCCGTGCGCGCCTTGAAATTATTGGCCTTATTGCCGTTCGCGGCGCTTCTCGGCGGATGCGATTTCGTCGTCCTGGCCCCGGCCGGCGACGTCGCCGTCCAGCAGCGCGACCTCGTCGTGATCTCCACCATCCTGATGCTGATCATCGTGCTTCCGGTGATGGCGCTGACCGTCTTCTTCGCGTGGCGCTACCGCCAGTCCAACACCGCGGCCGCCTATGAGCCGGAGTGGGATCACTCCACCCAACTCGAGCTCGTGATCTGGTCGGCGCCGCTGCTGATCATCATCTGCCTCGGTGCGCTGACCTGGATGGGCACCCATCTGCTCGATCCCTACCGCTCGCTCGGCCGCATCGCCGCCGACAAGCCGATCGAGAGCAAGGACGCCCCGCTCAATGTCGAGGTGGTCGCGCTCGACTGGAAGTGGCTGTTCATCTACCCGGATTACGGCGTCGCCGCCGTCAACGAGCTCGCGGCTCCCGTCGACCGCCCGATCCGCTTCCGCATCACCGCCTCTTCCGTGATGAACTCGTTCTACATCCCAGCGCTTGCCGGCCAGATCTACGCGATGCCCGGCATGGAGACAAAGCTGCACGCGGTCTCCAACAAGGAAGGCGCCTATCGCGGCTTCTCCGCCAATTACAGCGGCGCCGGCTTCTCCGGCATGCATTTCGAGTTCAAGAGCCTGTCGAACGCCGACTTCGACAAGTGGATCGGCACCGCCAAAGCGAGCGGCAACATGCTCGGCCGCACCGACTATCTGCAGCTCGAGCGTCCGAGCCAGAACGATCCGGTCCGGCTCTACCGCTCGGTCGATCGCGATCTCTACAAGGCGATCCTCAACATGTGCGTCGAGCCCGGCAAGATGTGCATGAGCGAGATGATGGCGATCGACGCCAAGGGCGGCCTCGGCCGCGAAGGCCTCAACAACACGCTGCCGCTCACCTACGACAAATACGCCCGCCGCGGCGCGCCGCTCGGCACCGAGCCGACCTTCGTCGCCGGCATCTGCTCGATGGACGAGATCAAGGACGCGCCGTCGCGCGAGGTCACGGCGCCGCTCGATTTGACGCCGCTGCGCGGCTTCGGGCTGAAACGCCCGCCGTTCTCGCCCGCGTCATCGACATCCTTGCTGCTCGGCCAGCGTCCGAAATCAGAGTCCTGAGGAGGACCGCATGAATCCCGATCTCGTCAAGATGATCTTCGGCCGCCTCAATCTGGAAGCGCTGCCGCTGCATGAGCCGATCCTGGTCGGCACTTTCGCGGTGGTGGCGACCGGCGGCCTCGCGCTGTTCGCCATCGTCACCTACTTCCGGCTCTGGACCCATCTGTGGCGCGAATGGTTCACCACCGTGGACCACAAGCGCATCGGCATCATGTACATGATCCTCGGCATCGTGATGCTGCTGCGCGGCTTCGCGGACGCGCTGATGATGCGCCTGCAGCAGGCGATCGCCTTCAACGGCTCCGACGGCTACCTCCCGGCCCATCACTACGACCAGATCTTCACCGCCCACGGCGTGATCATGATCTTCTTCGTGGCGATGCCGCTGGTGACCGGCCTGATGAACTACGTGGTGCCGCTGCAGATCGGCGCCCGCGACGTCTCCTTCCCGTTCCTCAACAATTTCAGCTTCTGGATGACGGTCGGCGGCGCCGTGCTGGTGATGATGTCGCTGTTCGTCGGCGAATTCGCCCGCACCGGCTGGCTCGCCTACCCGCCGCTGTCGAACATCGGCTACAGTCCTGACGTCGGCGTCGACTATTACATATGGGGACTGCAAGTCGCCGGCGTCGGCACGACGCTATCGGGAATCAACCTGATCTGCACCATCGTCAAGCTGCGCGCGCCGGGCATGACGATGATGAAGATGCCGGTGTTCACCTGGACCTCGCTCTGCACCAACGTCCTGATCGTCGCCTCCTTCCCGGTCCTGACCGCGGTACTGGCGCTGCTGTCGCTCGACCGTTACGTCGGCACCAACTTCTTCACGAACGACTTCGGCGGCAACCCGATGATGTACGTGAACCTGATCTGGATCTGGGGCCACCCCGAGGTCTACATCCTGGTGCTGCCGGCGTTCGGCATCTTCTCGGAGGTGACCGCGACGTTCTCCGGCAAGCGGCTGTTCGGCTACACCTCGATGGTCTACGCCACGGTCGTCATCACCATCCTGTCCTACCTGGTCTGGCTGCATCACTTCTTCACGATGGGCTCCGGCGCCAGCGTGAACTCGTTCTTCGGCATCACCACCATGATCATCTCGATCCCGACGGGCGCGAAGATGTTCAACTGGCTGTTCACGATGTATCGCGGCCGTATCCGCTTCGAACTGCCGATGATGTGGACGGTGGCGTTCATGCTGACCTTCGTGATCGGCGGCATGACCGGCGTGCTGCTCGCGGTGCCGCCGGCCGATTTCGTGCTGCATAACAGCCTGTTCCTGATCGCGCATTTCCACAACGTGATCATCGGCGGCGTGCTGTTCGGCCTGTTCGCCGGCATCAACTACTGGTTCCCGAAGGCGTTCGGCTTCAGGCTCGATCCGTTCTGGGGCAAGCTGTCGTTCTGGTTCTGGGTCGTCGGCTTCTACTTCGCCTTCATGCCGCTCTACGTGCTCGGCCTGATGGGGGTGACGCGACGGCTCCGCGTGTTCGACGATCCGTCCCTGCAAATCTGGTTCATCATCGCGGGCTTCGGCGCTTTCCTGATCCTGCTCGGCATCGGCGCGATGCTGGTGCAGTTCGCGGTCAGCATCCTGCGCCGCGAGCAGCTGAAGGACACCACCGGCGATCCCTGGAACGCCCGCACGCTGGAATGGGCGACCTCGTCGCCGCCGCCGGACTACAACTTCGCGTTCACGCCTGTCGTCTACGACAACGACGCCTGGTGGGACATGAAGCGTCGCGGCTACAGGCGTCCGCTGACCGGCTTCAAACCGATCCACATGCCGTCCAACACCGGCACCGGCATCATCCTCGCCGGCCTGGCGACGGCGATGGGATTCGGCCTGATCTGGTACATCTGGTGGCTCGCCGCCGTCAGCTTCGTTGCGCTGCTCGCGGTCGCGATCGGCCACACCTTCAACTATCACCGCGACTTCCACATCCCGGCGGATGAGGTGGTGCGGACCGAAGATGCGCGGACGCGCGTTCTCGCCGCGGGAGCCCAGACATGAGCGTAGCAACCACCCGAATCTCCGTCCAAGGCTCCGAGCCGATCTTCCACGTCATCGACGAGCACGATCATCCGGAAGGCGCCAGCACCATGCTGGGCTTCTGGATCTACCTGATGAGCGACTGCCTGATCTTCGCGATGCTGTTCGCGACCTATGGCGTGCTCGGCGGCAACTATGCCGCCGGTCCGGCGCCGAGGGATCTGTTCGACCTCAAGCTGGTCGCGCTCAACACCACGATGCTGCTGCTCTCCTCGATCACCTATGGCTTTGCCATGCTGACGATGGAGAAGTCGAAGATCGGCCAGACCCAGCTCTGGCTCGCGATCACCGGACTGTTCGGCCTCGCCTTCCTCGGCATCGAGCTCACCGAGTTCGCCCACATGATCCATGAGGGCGCGACGCCGCAGCGCAGCGCCTTCCTGTCGTCGTTCTTCACGCTGGTCGGCACCCACGGCCTGCACGTCACTTTCGGCCTGGTCTGGCTGGTGACGCTGATGGTGCAGACCGCGCGCTTCGGCCTCACCACGGCCAACCGGCGCCGGCTGATGTGCCTCTCGATGTTCTGGCACTTCCTCGACGTGGTCTGGATCGGCGTCTTCACCTTCGTCTACCTCCTGGGAATGCTGCGATGACAACAGACTCTCACGTCGAAGCTCGGATCTTGCACTCCGACGGCGGTCACGGCCATGATGACCATGACGGCGCCGCCCACGGCTCGCTGAAGAGCTATCTGATCGGCTTCGGCCTCTCGGTGATCCTCACCGCGGTGCCGTTCTGGCTGGTGATGACGGGAACCATCGCCGACAAGGCGGTCACCGCACTGATCGTGCTGGTGCTCGCCGCGGTGCAGATCGTCGTGCACATGGTGTACTTCCTGCACATGAACACCCGGTCCGAGAACGGCTGGACCATGATGGCGATGATCTTCACCGTGGTCATGGTGGTGATCGCGCTGACCGGCTCGCTGTGGGTCATGCATCATCTCAACATCAACATGATGCCGATGCACGACATGAGCCAGATGCCGTGACGATGCGGCCTGCCAGACCCTCGCTTGTGCTGCTCACGCTCGGCATGCTGGGCGTGGTGCTGCTGAGCGCGCTCGGCGTCTGGCAGGTCGAACGCAGGGCCTGGAAGCTGGCGCTGATCGAACGGGTCGAGCAGCGCATGCATGCGGCACCGGTCGCGCCGCCGCCGCCCTCATCATGGCCTGAAGTCACAGCCGCGAGCGACGAATACCGCCGCGTCACCGTCGACGGCACCTTCCTGAACGCCGACGAGACGCTGGTGCAGGCGGTGACGAACGAAGGTCCCGGCTTCTGGGTGCTGACGCCGCTGCGCATGGCCGACGGAACCACTGTGCTGATCAATCGCGGCTTTGTTCCGCCTGACCGGCGCGATCGCGCGACCCGGCGCGACGGTAACCCGCAAGGCCCGGTCAGCGTCACCGGGCTGTTGCGGATGTCCGAACCGAAGGGTGGCTTCCTGCGCAGCAACGACGCTTCGGCCGGCCGCTGGTACTCCCGCGACGTCGCCGCGATCGCGGCCGTGCACGGATTGTCGCAGGTGGCTCCGTTCTTCATCGACGCCGATGCGACCCCGAATCGGGGTGGTACCCCGGTCGGCGGGCTCACGATCGTGCGCTTTCCGAACAACCACCTGATTTACGCGCTGACATGGTTCGCGCTGGCCCTTATGCTGGCGGGCGCGCTCCTGCGCATAGTCAGCGGCAGGAGCCGCGCCGGCGCCTCCGATCCAAGGTGGAGTTCAAGGCGCGCCGCCGTGCGCCGCCTGATCGGCGCAGCCCGCAATCTGTCTCGCGACACAGGCCCAGATGCTCGAGCGCACATCGGATCTGCATGAGGAGAATGCCGCGACCGGCACGGCCGTGATGCCGTCCGCCGTGAGCGCGGCCGCCGGCATGCCGTACGATCTCGCAGCGCCCGCCGACATCGCGACCAATCGCAAGAACATGGCCCTGCTGGTCCAGCTCCGCTGGATCGCCGTGATCGGCCAGATCGTCACCATCGGCTTCGTGCAGTTCTGGATGGGCGTCAGCCTACCGCTGCTGCCTTTGGCGGCCGTGATCTCGGGGCTGGTGGCACTCAATGTCGTCAGCCTCTTGTGGCTGCGCTATCGCGCCGACATCAACAACCGCGAGCTGCTGGTCGCGCTGGCGCTCGACGTCGCGGCGCTGACCGCCCTGCTCTATCTCAGCGGCGGCGCCACCAATCCCTTCACCTCGCTCTATCTGCTCCAGGTGACGCTTGGCGCGGTGCTGCTCGATGCGCCATCGACCTGGTCGCTGGTGGCGCTGGTCTGCATGAACTTCGCCTGGCTGACCAGCTATTACCGCCCGCTGGAGCTGCCGCAGCAAGGCTTTGCCGACGCCTTCAATCTCTACATCGCCGGCACCTTCATCGGCCTCGTGCTCGACGCCGTGCTGCTCGTGGTGTTCATGACCCGGATCAACCGCAATCTGCGCGACCGCGACCTGCGCCTCGCGGCGCTGCGCCAGCACGCCGCCGAGCAGGACCATATCGTCCGGATCGGCCTCTTGGCCTCCGGCGCCGCGCACGAGCTCGGCACGCCGCTCGCCTCGCTCTCGGTCATCCTGGGCGACTGGCGCCGGATGCCCGCGCTCGCCTCCGATCCCGAATTGTCGCAGGACCTCGGCGAGATGGAGATCTCGGTGCAGCGCTGCAAGTCGATCGTGACGGGCATTCTGCTGTCGGCCGGTGAGGCTCGCGGCGAAGGCTCGTCGCCGACCACGGTGGCGGCGTTCCTGACCGCGCTGGTCGAGGAATGGCGGACCACGCGGCCGTCGGCCACGCTGTATTTCCGCAACGCCTTCGGCACTGACCTTGCGATCGTCTCCGACATCGCGCTCAAGCAGGCGATCTTCAACGTGCTCGACAATGCCGCCGAGGTCTCGCGCGACTGGATCGAGCTGATGGCCGAGCGCAATGCCGACACGCTGCTGCTGTCGGTGACCGATCGCGGCCCGGGCTTCTCGCGCGAGATGCTGGCGCATATCGGCAAGCCGTATCAGTCCACCAAGGGCAGCCCCGGCAGCGGCCTCGGCCTGTTCCTGGTCGTCAATGTCGTGCGCAAGCTCGGCGGCGTGGTGACGGCGCGCAACCGGCCGGACATCGGCGCCGCGGTCAGGCTCGAGCTGCCGCTGTCGACGCTCGCGATCGGAGACCATCTTGACGGATGAACGCCAGCTTCTGATCGTCGAGGACGATTCAGGCTTTGCCCGCACCCTGAAGCGCTCGTTCGAACGCCGCGGCTACGGCGTCGCGGTGTCGGCCTCGCTCGACGAGGTCCGCGAGCTGCTCGAGCAGCAATCGCCGGGCTATGCGGTGGTCGACCTCAAGCTCGCCGGCGGCGCGTCGGGCCTTGCCTGCGTCGAGGCGCTGCACGCGCATGACCCCGAGATGCTGATCGTGGTGCTGACCGGCTTTGCCAGCATCGCGACCGCCGTCGAGGCCATCAAGCTCGGCGCCTGCCACTATCTCGCCAAGCCGTCGAACACCGACGACATCGAGGCCGCATTCCTTAAAGCGCAAGGCAACGCCGCCATCGAGGTCGGCGCGCGGCCGACCTCGATCAAGACGCTGGAATGGGAACGCATCCACCAGACCCTGATCGAGACCGACTTCAACATCTCCGAAGCCGCCCGCCGCCTCGGCATGCATCGCCGGACATTGGCGCGGAAACTCGAGAAGCAGCGGGTGAAGTGAGGCGACAATCATTGGCAGCAGCGATACGAAAGTCTCTCACCGTCACCCTGAGGAGCGCGCAGCGCGTCTCGAAGAGCGACGGCCCCGCTGGCTCCGCATGCACCTGATACATCCGGGCCGTGCATCCTTCGAGGCTCGCTCTGCTCGCACCTCAGGATGACGGGAAAGAGGGTGCGTAGCCCGGATGAAGCGAAGCGTAATCCGGGATCGGCCTCTCCGCGGATCGAGCGGCCCCGGATTTCGCTTCGCTCCATCCGGGCTACGCATCCGACGCGCCATTTCAGATCGCCCCATTTTTTGGGAGAAGCGTCAGCTTGAAATTTCCCTAGCCCAAAGTCTGGCTTCACTCGTCATCGAATGGCGGTAGTTGAACAAAAGCTTCGCCTCGACGGTGTAGCCACCGCAATCCGGCTCCCAAAGCAGAACCGTATCACCATCCTTCAAGCCGAGGTCATGGATTTGATCGCTCAGATTTCGGCCTTCATAGAGAAGTACGAAATAGTAGCCGCCGCCGGGCGTGTCTTGGAAGCTTGTTTGAATACGGAGCATGGTGCCACGCTTCCTTGGTTTTGCCTCTCGCTAATCGATCAATGCCGCGGTGTCGCTCATATCCATGGCCACCGACACAAGATCAGAGGCGATCGCTGACGTGAATCGAAGCATCTCATCAGCTGGCTGCCATACCAAAACAAAAAGCCCGGTCTTGCGACCGGGCTTTTGTTTTCAATCGGTCGAACCCTTTCAGGCGGCTTCGTCCTCGACGGCGGTGTCGTCGCCGTCGTTGTCGAGATCCTCACCGTCGGCATCGCCCTCGGCGTCGCCTTCAGCGGATTCGGCCTTGGCGCCGCGGCGCGGGCTCTTGGCGAGCTGGCCTTCGATCTCCTTGATCGCCTCGGTCTCGGTCGAGTGCTGCACCACAGCGATTTCGCGCGACAGACGGTCGAGCGCCGCTTCATAGAGCTGGCGTTCGGAGTAGGACTGCTCGGGCTGCGATTCCGAACGATAGAGATCGCGGACCACCTCGGCGATCGCGACGATGTCGCCCGAGTTGATCTTCGCTTCGTATTCCTGGGCGCGGCGCGACCACATGGTGCGCTTGACGCGGGCGCGGCCCTTCAGCGTCTCCAGCGCCTTCTTGACCAGCGCCGGCTCCGACAGCTTGCGCATGCCGACATTGGCGACCTTCGCCGTCGGGACGCGCAGCGTCATCTTGTCCTTCATGAAATTGATCACGAACAGCTCGAGCTTGGCGCCCGCGATCTCCTGCTCCTCGATCGCCAGGATCTGGCCGACGCCGTGAGCGGGATAGACGACGAATTCGTTGGCCTTGAAGCCCTGGCGCTGGGTCACGACCTTCTTCGGCTCTTCGACGCGCGGCGCAGCGGCCGGCTTGGCGGCAACCTTCGGAGCAGCGGCGGGGACGGCAGCCTTCGGGGCGGCCGGCTTCGGCGCAGCAGCAGTCTTGGGGGCGACCTTCGCAGCAGCGGGCTTCGCAGCTGCCACTTTCGCGGCAGTCTTGGCAGTCTTTTCTGGCATCACGCTTCTTTTGTTCTTTGAGGACTTTGCAGCCGCCGCCTTCTTCGCACCCTTCACGGACGCCTTGGCACGGCCCTTGGTTGCGCTGCGAGCAACGACAGCGGCTTTTTTCGTCGTCTTTGAAGCACTCTTTTTACGCGTTTTCTGTGACACAGCCTGCGCGTGGAAACTGCCACGCCCCTGTTCGATTGTTGCGGGAACCTCGAAGCCACAAGGTACGCATGGCAGGGGTTCTTGGCCTGTAATGTGCTCAATATAGCACATTTTCCGCAAAAATCAATGGTTTACGCCCGATTCCGGGCATAACGGGGGCCGCTCAGGTCATATGTCCGTCATTAGGGTTAAATCGGCGGCCGAACGGCGGGCCGCGACGGGCCGGAGTCCCGCCTTATCGGGGTAGTCCCGATAACTGCTGACGAATCAGTCGCCGCTGCCCGGATTCGGAGAAAAATATTTCTCGAACTTGCCTTCCTTGCCTTCCCACTCCTTGGCGTCCTCGGGCGAGTCCTTCTTCTGGGTGATGTTCGGCCAGCTCTTGGCGTAGTCGCGGTTGACCTCGAGCCACTTTTCCAGGCCCGGCTCGGTATCCGGCTTGATGGCGTCCGCCGGGCATTCCGGCTCGCACACGCCGCAATCGATGCATTCGTCCGGATGGATGACCAGCATGTTCTCGCCCTCGTAGAAGCAATCGACGGGGCAGACCTCGACGCAGTCGGTATATTTGCACTTGATGCAGGCTTCAGTGACGACGTAGGTCATCCAAAACTCCGAAACGATCCACTTTTTCTGGGGTTGCGTAGCGCAGGAATACCGGAGCCGCAAGGGAAGCCGGCCCCGAAAAACACCTGCGTTCTGGCGACCCTGCCAGCCGGTTTTGTTGGGAGCACGATCCTATCGCCAGTCCGGCCCACACGTCCGGATCATGCTCCGGCCGAAATAACAGACGTGAGATAATTACTCCTTGCCGGCTTGCAAATTGCCGGCCTGCAAATCCTCGTACAGCTCGCGCGCCGAACCGGCGTCGCCGCGCCGTTCGGCAAAGCCGATCACCTTGAGCACCCGGACGCTGTTGTCGAGCGCGACGGTGACCACATCGCCCACCTTCACCGCATGGCCCGGCGATTTCTCGCGCGTGCCATTGAGGCGGACATGACCTGATGCGACGAGCTCGGCCGCGCTGGTGCGAGCCTTCACCACCCGCGCGTGCCACAGCCATTTGTCGAGCCGCTGTCGATCCAAGAAACTAGACCAAGCTTCAGACCAAGGGTTGGACTATTCCTTCCGGCCGGCGAGCTGCTCCTTCAGGGCAGCGAGCTTGGCGAATGGCGAATTCGGATCGATCGGACGGTCGCGCTCGCGCGGTGCGCTCGAGGCATAAGGCCGGTGCGACGGACCGCTCTCGCGCTTGTCGCGACCGCCCTTGCCGAAATCGCGGCCACCACGGTCACGGTCACCGCGCTCGCCCTTGCGATCGCCGCCACCGCCGAACTTGTTGTCGCGACGACGCTCGTTGTTGTCGCGATCGCGGCCCTTGCCCTCGAAGCGCTCGCGGCGCTGACCGCGGTCGTCACGATTATCCTGGCGATTGTCACGCGCCGGTGCGCCGTCGGCAGGCGCGGCTGCGGCAGCGGTCGCATCGGCCGGCGCGCCGGGACGCGGCGTGCGGAAATCCTGGTGGCGGCGCGGACGGCGATGATGCTCGCGCTTCTCGCCCTCGCCGCCGCCTTCCGCGGCCTGCGCGCCCTCGGCGGGCTTGCCTGGTG